>CAVINP010000015.1:0-28845 GCA_963643985.1 bacterium | reverse complement strand
CTTGATGCGTTACTCTTGGAGACATCGCCCTTGGCTACATAATAGAAGCCTTTTTTACCCTCAATCTGAGCCGTGATGACGGCAATATTGCCCGCGGCATTGAGCGCACTGCTGTTCTTTTTAATGAACGCGCCGCTCTCGCAGCTGTCCAGCACCAAGATCACGTTTCCCTTGATTTGTCTGAGCCATCCCACCAGTTCGGAGCCTTTGACAAAGCTGCTCGGATCGGTCGTAGAATAGCCGGATCCGTTGGAAATGCCGAAGTGGTAGTCGTCCAGCGAGGACTTGTTAAAGCCGTGGGAGACGATGTAGATCACGCTCACATCGTTCTCATCCGCATCTTCAAAGCCCGTCGTGATGGCAGATGCGATCTTTGATTTTGTGGGATTTTTGAGCGTCCTGATGCCGTAGGTTTCGCCGCCAATCTCGGACATGCCCAGCGCTCTGGTAACGTCATTCACGTTATTCGTAGCGAACTTCAGCGCACTGCTGCCCTCTTGATTATACTCGGAAATCACCAGTGCCCGATAGACCACCTTGTCGTCCACGATGACCTCGCAGGTAGCATCGCGATTGAAGGTATGGCAGATGACGTCCGCCGTACCGGCCGAGAGCGCGTAGACGCGGCTGTCCTCAAGGCTGTACTCGGCCACATTGCTGCCCTCGACATCGACAACTTCGATGTAGTTGGTACCGACCAGGTTTTCAGGCTCAACGGTCAGCGTCAGTTCTTCCCACACGCTGCGCGGCTCGGTACTCGAGCTTATTGGTATGGTGATGATGTCATGCGAGAAGCTGACCTCGGCATTCCGGATAACATCGACGGTGCAGGTGTACTTTTCGTCGCTGCCGTTCACACTGAGGGTCAGTTCAACGCCCGTAGCCACCTTGTGCGCCACGATGCTCTCGCCGTCCACACTCAAAGCGTCCGTATTGCCGCTGGTGATGGTGTAGCCGTTTTCCAGTGCATCCTTGTTGAGCACCAGCGGAATCACCGCAGTATCGCCCTTGACGATGCTCGCCTCACTCCATGCAAAGTCCACCTTGGCCTCACTGCCCTGCGGCACAACGGTGACCACGCACTCGGCCGACAGACCGTTCACGGTCGTTGCGGTGATGGTTGCCGATCCCTGTCTGATGGCGGTGATCGTGCCGTCTTCATCCACTGTAGCCACGCTCGGGCGGCTGCTGGAATAGCTGATTGACTCGCTGTGCTTGCCGCCGGACGATTTGAAGATCAGTGTCGGTTTAATCGTGACGGTTTCTTCCGGCTCGAGGTTCAGCCCGCTCACGTTAAGCGAAATACCGATCGGAGAGGCCAGCACCGTGACATCCACATAGGCCGTCAGACCCTGCGGCGTCGTGGCGGTAATGCGTGTCGTACCCTCGGATACGCCCCTGACCAGCCCGTTTTCGTCTACGGTGGCGACCGAAGCTTTGGAGGAGTGGTAGGTCAGCTTCGCACTGCTGCCTTCGGGTTCAAATACCGGCACAAGCTGAGTGGTCTGGCCTTCGCCAAGATCCACCGTATTTTCTGCAAAGCTCAGTTTCTCGCAGAGCGTATAGACCGTAATCGGGAAGCTGTCGGACTTGGAACCGTTCTTGACCACAATTTCAGCCGTGCCCGCACCGCGTGCAATGACATCGACCTGATAGATAATGCTGTCAGGATCGTAGATCTGTTTACAGTCTGTCACTTCCGCCACATCGGGATCGCTGCTTGTGGCTTTCAGGGATGCATAGGTCAGCCCCAGTCCGGCAACGAAGACCTGCATGCTGAGACTGTCGGCATAGGAATCTCCGTCGGTGTACAGCGTCGCACTTTCGCCTATCCCGCTGCGGTTTATTTCAACAGAGACGATGCTCTTGGTGGAAACGACAACCTTGAACGTCGTGGTCTTGCCGTTGTGCGAGGTGACGGTGATAGTGGCCGAGCCGGTCTTCACACCCTGCATATAGCAGCCGTCCACAATCTTGACGTACCTGGTGTTGGAAGACTTGTAGGTATAGGTTGCGCCGACCGGATTGCCCTCCATATCGCGTGCATTGGGTTCGGGGATCTTCACCGTATCGCCCTTGGCAATCGCAACAGAGACTTCGTTGCCGTAGCTGATGCCGGAGGGCGGATTGTCACAGATGATGGCGCAAGTGGAAGCGGAGGTAATGACATCCTCGCCGTTTCCGGCCGTCACCCGCACGTAAACCGTACCCCTGGCGTTGGCCGTCAGCACACCCTTTTCATCGATGGTGGCATACTTTGAACCGTTGCCGACGATGGTAAAGCTGAAGTCCGCCAGCGTATCATCATCGTATTCTATGATGGTATTGAGGTCGAGCTGCTTGCTGCCCATGACCTCGTAGCTGTCCTTAATGAATCCAACATAGGTCGGCGCATCCAGCACGCGGATAACCGCAGTGTTTCCGGCATTCTTTGTGCGGACGGTCAGCTTGGTTTCACCCACTGACGCAGCCGTAATCACACCGTTTTCATCGATCGTGGCAACGCTCTCGTCTTCGATCTCGTAGCTGCACACGGCATAGGAACTTGTGGCCGGGGTGAACTTGACTGCGGTCTGTGCCTTCATGCCGATGCCCAGCGTATAGCTGCCCTGCGTAAAGGCCACGCCCTTGGGTTGTGCACAGACCGTCACGCGAATTGTGGCCGTCTTGTCATCGTTGAGCAGGGATGTCGCGGTGGACGAGGTCGCAGTGATGGCCACCGTGCCTTTCTTGAGGCCCTTGACCGTGCCGTCCGCGCTGACGGTCGCATACTTCTTGTTGCCGGACTTGAAGGTATATGCGGTCGCGGCATCCTCAGGCACACAGGTCAGCAGCCCCATATCCAAGAGGTTGATCGTGTCGCCGATGCCGATCCTGATCGTCTTTTGCGTGAAAGCAATCTTCTCGGGGTTCGGGCGCACATCCACGGTGCAATCGACATAGGCATCGCTGTTGGCGGAGTACACGCGCACGGTCGACGTACCCGTCTCGATGGGCGTAATGACACCGCTCGTCTCATTGATGCTGATGGTATCGCCGTCGATGACTTCGTAGGTAAAGTCACACGCCGTGCCCTCGGGATAAACACCCGTCACCTTCTCATTCGTCTGGCCGATGCCGATGACGAGCGGATCGGTCTTGACAAAAATCTCATCAGGGGTGGGCAGCACCGTCAGTATGGCCGTATTGCTCACGCCGCTCTGCGTCGTGACCGTGATCTCGGTGGAACCCTCGCTCATTCCGGTGATCGCACCCGTATTCTCATCTACGGTCGCAATGCTCTCGTCTGCCACCTCGTAGCTGCAGAGGCTGTAGGCGGAAGTGGAATTGAACTTCACGGACGGCTTGATGCTCATGCCGACGCCCGTGGTATATTCTTCCTGCGTAAAAGATACGCTCTTGGGCTTGGAGCAGACCGTGACCTTGATGGAGGCCGTCTTGCCATCCCCCGATGTGATCGTATCCGAGGTGGCCTTGATGGTCACCGTGCCCTTCCTGATGCCCTTGATGGTGCCGTCGGCGCTGACGGTCACATACTTTGTCGAACCGCCGGAGAACTTGTAGCCCGTGGCTGTGCCTTCCGGATAGCAGTTCAGAAGTTCTGCGTCAAGCAGGTTGAGCGTGTCCCCTTCGCCGATCTTCAGCGTCTTTTGGGTGAAGCTGATCTTCTCCGGGGCCTTCGTGACCACGACCGTGCAATCGAAATAGGCAGCTGAATTGGATGCAGCCACGCGCACGGTCGACGTACCCGTCTCGATGGTCGTAATGACACCGGTCTTTTCGTCGATGGTGATGCTCGTTCCGTTGAGCTTTGTGTATATGAAGTCACAGGCGGCATCATCGGGGCAGATGCCAATGACCTTTGCGCCCGTCTGTCCCTTGCCCACCAGCAGTTCTTCTTCTTCAACATAGATCTCTGTCGGAGCGGGCAGAAGCTCGATATCCAGCGTGGCCTCGACGTCCGGATTCGCGCGGGAGATGAGCGAGATGACGGTATCCGTCACGTCTTCCACATCTCCGACGGTAAAGGAGACGGTGTCCGTCCTGACCTTCTTGGAACTGTTGTAGCTGCTCTTGAACGTACTCATGTCAAAGCTGATCAGGGCATTGTCGGCCTGCAGATCATACAGAGAATAGCAGCCCTTCGGGAAGGTGATTGTAAGCTGTCCGCTCATGCCCGTGCCGATCTTTCCGTTCGCGGGTGCGGAAAGCCTGAGCGTGGGCTTTTTGCTTTCGCTCATGGCATCGCTGACGTTGACCGTGAAGGTGACGGACGGCACGCTTGAAATGTGCGTCTTGACCGTAATCTTGGCTGTGCCGGCCTTCCTGGCGGTTATCACGCCGTCCTCATCAACCGTGGCAACGCTCGTCTTGCTCGATTTGAACGTGAATGTGGCATGCGTGCCTTCCGGAGAGACGCCGACGATGCCGTCCATCAGATCAAAGGTGTCGCCCTTGCCGAGGTTGACACTCGCGGAAGAGAGCACAATCTTCCTGGGCTGCGGCACGACGATGACCTCACAGTAGGCCACCGCATCGCTGTTGGTCGAGTGCACGGTAACGGTGACATCCTCCGGCGTGGTGACGGTATCTTTGAGCACCATCATTTCGCCCGTCGTCTCGTCCACCTGTAGGAGGGAAGGTTTGGCGGAGGAGTAGGTAAAGCTGCACAGGGTATCCGGATCGTCACAGACACCTTCGACCTTCACGCCGCGTTCACCGTAGGAGATGAGTATGCTGTCTTCTTTGACGGAGATGTGTTCCGGGCCGGGCAATACGTGCACAATCGTGCTTTCGGACCAGTTGCCGTTATTCGCCGCAACCGTGACGGTCACATCGGTGGGCACATCCACGGTCTGAGCGGTATAACCGATGAGGTTCTCGCCGCTCTTGGTGAAGCTGAGTACACCTTCCGGCTCAGCCGAAACGCTGTAGGCGCTGTAGGTATTCTTCGCAAAGCCGATGCTGAGAATGCCCTTCATCTGGGAGCCGATGGGGTTGTTGGTCAGCTTGAGCGTCGCGGACTTGGCCGCACTGAGCACCTGCACCGTGATGGTCTTCTTGGCGTCAGGATTGTTGTTGAGGCCGACGGTGATCTTCGCCGTGCCCTTCTTGAGGGCCGTAACAACACCCGCAGAGGACACCTTGGCCACGGAGGACGAAGAGGATTTGAACGTCAGCTGACCCGCGCAGTCTTCATCCAGGCCCGGGGCATAGTCGAGCGTGCAGGCCTCCACCAGATTGATGCTGTCGCCCGCGCCGATGGTCACCTTGGTGCGGCTTGCAGTCACACGGTCGGGTGCTTCAAGTATGTAGAGCTTGCATTCGACACGTGCGGCGGTGTTGTTGCTCGGCATGATGTAGATGGTAACGGGTCTTTTAGTATCAACTAAGACAAGGCTCTTGGCCGTAACAAGACCTGTCTGCGAAACGGAGGCATAATCAGCATCCTTCGGTGCTACCATATAGGTAAAGGAGTCGCACATCGTGCCGTCCTTGTACGTCGGATTAAGCTGATACGTGCACTTGACGCCGATACGGATTTCCCTGTCAACGCTGATATCCGATGCCGTCGGCGCGGGCAGCACTTCGATTTCAATGCTGTCCAGCACAGCATCGTCCGAGAGCGCGATCAGCTGTATCGTGATCGTGGTGGCCTTCGTGACATTCTTGGATGCCGTAGCGGTGGCGTTTCTGCCCTTCTTCTCGGGCTGGTCGAGTATGAGCAGGTTCTCGTGATCCGAGGCGAGGCGATAATTTTCCATCGTGTGACCGGCCGTTGCCGTGATGGTGAGCTTTGCTTTCGTGTTTGCACCGATGGTATATCTGTCGGCACTGATCGTCATTACGCCTTCGCGCTTGACCGCGTTGATTTCAACTGCGTTGACATTCTCTGCCGCATCGTCCGGCGCAGCAGACTCTGCCTCTTGCTCCTGCGTTCGGGCACAGCTTACGGGCAGCAGCGGATATTTGTCATTGTAGATGCGCACATCGTCATCCGTCATCGCATCGCGGGTAAACGTCGGCACGTCCGTCTCGGGATCCATGGGAGTCACGCGATCGGCATCGACCCAGCCGTTTGCAAGTTCTTCGCTGCCGTCATTGAAGACGATCTGAATGCGATCACGCCCGGTGACGGTATCACGCGCGACGGCGTAGACAATGCCGCTGCCCAGGATGGCGATCTCCTCGTCCTTGGCATCGGATCCCTCATAGAGGCTTGTATCCGACTTCAGTTTGGCATAGCCACAGTCAAAGGCCGGGCTGAAGCCCGCATCCTTTGTGTAGTCGATCTCATTTCCGTTGGACACTTCCCCGTTGGGCAGCGCCTCAACCTCTTCGGACGGCGGCAGCGTCGCTTCGGCTTCGGCCGTCTCCTCCGGCACTGCCGTCTCCTCGGGCGGCTCCGTTTCCTCGGGAATCTGAGTAGGTTCCTGAGTCGGATCCGGCTCGGACACTTCTGAGGGCTGTTCGGCGGCGGGCTGCTCTTCCTCGGCTGTCGCAACGACTATCGGGACAAGCAGCTGTGCTTCGGGCATGGCTGCAAGCAGCATTGCGAAGCAAAGAATCAGTGACAATGATCTGAAAAACTTTCTCATCTTCATACGCCTCCGGATCGGTATTGCTCTGTATCATTGAGATGCCACGGGCATGCTATGATTTCACGGCTACAGTATACCATATTTTCTTCATTCTGTAAACAGTGACATAATTTTGTAGCATTTTAGGGATTCGACCGATCTTCTCTATCATATAGACGCATATAAGGGCATAAATGTTGACGGTTCATGTGGATTATTCAAAATTTTACACGATTGACTCAAAATTTCAGCCTCCTTCGGCTGAAGGAGGCTGAACGATAGAACGCTGATTTTGTATTACAGATCTTCCAGACGGATCTTGGAATCCTTTCTGGCCTGACGGTAAATGCAGAACTTGCTGCCGATGACCTGCACAGGCTCGGCATGTACGCGCTCGCACAGCTCGTTGCAGGCTTCCTGAGCTGTATAGGGCGCCGTTTTGAGCACGGTCACCTTGATCAGCTCACGCGCTTCGAGGGCATCCCAGCACTGTTTGATGAGACGATCGCCGATGCCGTCCTTTCCGATCTGAAGCACGGGTTCCATGGTATTGCACATTGCGCGAAGCGCGGCACGCTGCTTGGTTGTCATAATGATATCCTCCGTTTATTCCACAAAGTCGAATTCCATATCGTCGATGATGACGGTGCTGCCCTCGCCCGCACCCTTCTCGCGCAGGGCATCGATGACACCCAGCTTGCGCAGCGTGCGATGGAAGTAGTTGATCGAGTCCTCACTGGAGAAGTTGACCGAGGCGATCAGATGATCGATGGACGCGCCGCTGAGTATAAAGCTATCGCCCTGACGTTCGATCTCATAACCGCTCTGCGCCGCACCCAGATCAAAGTCAAACGGTTCTTCCTCTTCGAAGGGTTCAGGCTCGGGACAGGTCTTGAGCATCCTTACGGTAGCCCGCATCAGTTCCTCAAAGTTCTGATGCGTTGCGGCAGATACGGCATAAATCTGGATGCCGCTGCCCTCCAGCTTTTCGCGCAGGCGCTCCAGATTTTCTGCTGCGCCCGGCAGATCCATCTTGTTGGCCACCACGATGCAGGGGCGGTTTTTAAGGTCGCCGTAGTTCTCAAGCTCATGTTCGATGGCATCGTAATCCTCCAGCGGATCACGGCCCTCGCAACCGGAGATGTCAATCACGTGCAGCAGCATGCGCGTGCGCTCCACGTGGCGCAGAAACGCATGACCCAAGCCCACACCCTCGCTGGCCCCTTCGACAAGGCCCGGAATATCGGCCAGTACAAAGGAATAGTTGTCCTGCTTGACGATGCCGAGATTGGGCTGCAGCGTCGTGAAATGATAGTTGGCAATCTTGGGCTTGGCTGCGGTCACAACGGAGAGTATCGTGGATTTGCCGACATTGGGGAAGCCCACCAGACCGACATCAGCGATGGACTTGAGCTCCAGAGTGACATTCATGACCTCTCTGCGCTCGCCGGGTTTGGCGAACTGCGGGGCCTGACGCGTGGGCGTGGCGAAGTGCTGGTTGCCGTAGCCGCCGCGGCCGCCGTGTGAGAGTGTCTTTTCCACGCCCGCCGCATAGAGGTCCAGCAGCACCTTGCCGCTGTTCTTGTCGCGCACGACCGTGCCCGGCGGCACCTCGATGACGACGTTCGCGCCGTTCTTGCCGCTCTTACGGTTGGACGCGCCGTCCTCACCGTTGCCGGCGGTAAACTTTCTGTGATAGCGGAAGTCCATCAGCGTGTGCATGCGATTGGTGGCTGTGAAAATCACATCGCCGCCGCGGCCGCCGTCGCCGCCGTCGGGGCCGCCCGCCATCACGTATTTTTCGCGGTGAAAGGACACACAGCCGTTGCCGCCGTCCCCCGCCTTGACGGAAATATCTACAATGTCTACAAACAGTGCCATGTTCAGTCTCCTTGGTTATTCTGTGGTCGTTTGACTATTTTTCGATCCCCCGCTTTTCGCAAAGCCCCTCATTGAGCGGACAATGCGCGCAGTCGGGCCTGATGGCGTGGCAGACGCGCCGCCCGTGCCATATGAGCAGGTGATGGGTGAATATCCACTTGTCCCTGGGAATGAGGGTTCGCAGCTGCGTTTCGACTTTCTTGGGATCGCTTGCGTCCGCCAGGCCGATACGGCGGCTGACGCGAAACACGTGGGTATCAACCGGCAATTGCGGGTCGCCGAAGGCCGCCATGAGCACCACACCCGCCGTCTTCTGTCCCACACCCGGCAATGCCATGAGTTTGGCACGATCAGAGGGCACCCGGCCGTCATACTGCTGCGTCAGGGCACGGCAGGCCGCAATGATGTTTCCGGCCTTGTTGCGGTACAGGCCGCACTCGCGTATGAGCGGTTCCAGCTGCTCAGGCTCCAGACGGGCCAGGCTCTTTGCATCCGGATAAAGGGCAAAGAGGCGCTGCGTGACCATGTTTACGCGCTTGTCGGTACACTGTGCCGAAAGTATCGTGGCGATCAGGGTTTCAAACGGATTGGTGAAATGAAGCTCGGGCCGCGCATCCGGGTAAAGACGGGCCAAGGCATCGATCACCTCGCCTGCGCGGGCAGTATCCGCAGTCATGCCGCAAGCCTCCCTTCACGCAACAGTTTCAAAACTGGTTCCTCGGGTCGTTGCTCTTGCGTTTCTTGCCGGTATCGTCCAGATATTCGATCTCCAGCTTCTGAAACGGCACATCCTCCATAAAGTGCTCGGGCAAAAAGGATGTATGACGGAAAGAATCGAACTCATGCTCATGCTTGTTGAGCCAGATCGGGCAGGGTATGTCAAACTCCCGACAGACCTCCGTCAGTGCTTCATGTACTTCGGCGGGCGTGCAGGGCGCGGTCGTCTGCCGGACGATGCGATGCTTTTCGATGATGCGCACCCATAATCTTGCCATTGTGTTATCCCTACCTTCTGCCGCGCTTCTGCGGTGTCGTGCGACGATGCTTTGCGGCTGTGTTGCCCCTGCTCGCATTCTGTCCGTGGCGCATATACTCCGCTCTGCGCTGTTCGTAGATGCGCCTGCGCCTGCGCTGACGGGCGGCTCGCTTGCCGGAGACAAGCATGATAATCAGCACCAGCAGCACCAGCAGCACGATCAAAAGCACGATAAAGAGCCTGTTGGTGAATATCTTCAGGAACGGCACATAGTCCGTCAGCGTGGCCTTGACAACCTTTTGCGCCACATCTCGGGCCGCAACGAGTTTGGCGGTGATCTCCGTGCCGCTGGAGGTATCGTAGAAGCTGAAGTTGGCAATGATCTCGCCCTTGGAGATGGGCGCAGTCAGATCATGCACCACCTCGACGCGCGCATGGCTGATGAAGTCATTCACGGCCGAGTCAATCGCTTCCTCGTTGTTCTTCTCGACCATGCGCAGGTAGCTCGAGTTGCTGATCTGAGCAATGTCGAGCGATAGCCTGCCGCCGTCGGCATCATCCTCAGCCGCATTCGAGACCACGAAGCTGGCGATGTTCGCGCCCGCGAAGTTGTACATTTCCTCCAACGTGAAGGACTGATAGCAGGTCCAGCCGAAATCGAAGAGGTGAATCGTGTCCAGCCAGCGCTGTTCGTCCTCCTCGCACTTGAATACGGCGCTGATAATCGTGGCGCCGTTGCGCTCGGCTGCGCCGACAAAACAGTTGCCCGCCGCGCTGGTCGTGCCGCTCTTGACGCCGATGCAACCCTCGTAGTAGTAGCTTGAGCCGGAGAACATGACGGAATTCTTGCTGGCCAGTTTGAGTTCGCCGCGTTCGTTGACGGTGACGGTGGCGTTGGTCGTGCCCACGATCTCGCGGAACTTGTCGTTCTTGAGTGCTTCGCAGGTGATCAGCGCCATGTCGTAAGCGGTCGTGTAGTGGTTTTCGTTGGTGTAGCCGTGCGGATTGGCAAAGTGCGTCTCCGTGCAGCCGATCTCCGCCGCGCGGGCATTCATCTTGGCAACGAAGTTGTCGACGGAGCCTGACACAAGCACCGCCACGGCATTTGCGCCGTCATTGCCCGAGGAAAGATGAAAGCCCAGGAGCAGATCTCCGAAGGTCATCGTCTCGCCCGGATAGACAGGAATGAGCGAGCTGTCGGAAGGTACGGACGAAGCCGCCTGCGGTATGGCGATCTGCTGGTCAAAATCTATGCCGCTTTCGATGCCTAAAAGCAGCGTCATAATCTTGGTCGTGCTGGCCGGATTCACGCGCTCATGCTCGTTCTTGGCAAAGAGTATGTTGCCGGAGTCCGCATCGATCAGTATGGCCGATTGGGCATAGAGCTGATCGGCAGTGAGCGATTGAGGGTTCTCTGCGTCGTAGCTCACCGCAGACGCCTGCGCACAAGGCAGAAGCAGGGCCAGAATCAATATGACAATCAGCGCAGGCAAGTTTCGACGCATGAAAAAACCTCCGTATGTTCATCAGGCAGCAGTCGGGTGCTTGTGGGTTCGTCGGCGATGTACCGACAGACGGTCATTATGTACTAGTATACCATTTGAATCGGCATTTGTACAGCACAAGCGAAAATTTCTAACAATTTGACGGACAGACTTGAAATCCTGTTCCCACTCGTGTATAATTATATTGACGAAATCATGACCCTGTAATCTTTCTATAAAGGTTATTTCAGTTAATTCTATTTTCCGGAGGTTTTAAAGTGGCAAAGCGGATTTTGATTGTGGATGACGAGCCCCTGATCGTAAAGGGTTTGAAATATTCTCTGGAGCAGGACAACTATGAGACAGACTCCGCTGCGGACGGCGAGGAGGCCGTCTCCAAGTTCTTCTCCGGCCAATACGATCTGATACTGCTGGATGTCATGCTGCCCAAACTGGACGGCATCGAAGTCTGCCAGCGCATCCGTGAGCGCAGCAACGTGCCCATCATCATGCTCACGGCCAAGGGCGATGACATGGATAAAATTCTGGGTCTGGAATACGGCGCGGACGACTACATGACCAAACCCTTCAACATTCTGGAGGTCAAGGCCCGCATCAAGACGATCTTCCGCCGCACAGCCATGACGCAGCGCGAATCCGGTCAGCGCATTATCACCGTGCGCGACATGCAGCTGAATATGAACAACCGCTCTGTGACCGTCGCCGGTCGCGAGGTGAACCTCACTGCAAAGGAATTTGACCTGCTGCAGCTCTTTGTGACCAACCGCGGCAAGGTCTTCTCCCGTGAGAGTCTGCTCGAGACGATATGGAAATACGATTATCTGGGCGATCTTCGCACGGTAGACGTCCATATCCGCCGTCTGCGCGAGAAGATCGAAAAGACGCCCAGTCAGCCGGAATACATCTTCACCAAGTGGGGAGTTGGCTACTATTTTACTGACAAGGATTAAAAGACACATCAGTTCCATACGCTGGAAGGTTTTGTTTGCCTACCTGCTGATCACGGTGGTGGCGTTTACGGCGGTAGCCGTTTCGCTTGTGCAGCTGGTGGGCGAAAATCTCTTTACCCAGCGCGTTCGTGACGACCAGAGAATCGCCGAGAGCCTGTCGGATCAGCTCGGCGAGGCTCTGGTCTCGCTTGACGTGGAAACATTGATGTCGCTGTGCACCAACACGGCAGCGGAAAACGAAGGGCGCGTGCTCATCGTCGACAACAGCGGTGTGGTACAGCTGGATACATCCTCCGTCATGAACGGCCGCCTCTTTTTAAGCAGCGAAGTCGGCAACGTATTAAACGGTGCCGTGAGCGACTACGGCTTCTACGACACCGGCACAGACGGCAGCTTCTGGCTGAAGTCCGCACTGTCCTTCTATGAAAATGTCTCCTCCATGTCCGGCCTGTACGCCCGGGCCATAAGTTATAACGGCGAGCGCGTGGGTGTTCTGGTGTACGTTTCGGGCGTTCAGGAGATATACGAGAGCCTGCACAGCCTGCAGCTGAAGATTTTGCTTTGGCTGATCATCGTGACCGGGCTTGTGCTGATCGTGAGTATGTGCGTGATGAAGGCCTTTACTCGCCCCATCGGCGAGCTTAGCGAGGGCATTCGCAAGATGAGCGGCGGCGATCTGTCCGCACGCGTCAATGTGCGCGGCAACAACGAATTCTCCGAACTGGCGCGGGCGTTCAACTCGATGTCTGAAAAAATCGAGGCGCTCGACAATACGCGCAGCCAGTTTGTATCCAATGCCTCCCATGAGCTCAAGACGCCACTGAGTACGATGAAAATACTCATCGAGACCCTGCTGTATCAGGATCCCATCGACCCTGCCATGACCAAGGATTTTCTGGGCGATGTCAATAAAGAAATAGATCGGCTTAACCGTATCGTGTCGGATCTGCTCACGCTGGTCAACATCGACAGCGGCGGCATGAAGCTGAATACGGCCGAAATGAGTCTGAACGCCCAGCTGGACGAGCAGGTCAAGCGCCTGCTGCCGCTGGCGCGGGAAAACGGCATCGAGATTAATCTAACGATGCACGATGAAATCAAGCTTAATGCCGATGCACTCAAGCTTCAGCAGGTCATATACAACGTGATCGACAATGCCATCAAGTATACGCCGCGCGGCGGTGAGGTTGAAACCGAGCTTACGCGCGTGGGCAAAAAGGCCGTGATACGCATCAGCGATACCGGCATCGGCATACCGGCCGCAGATCTGCCGCACATATTTGACCGCTTCTACCGCGTGGACAAGGCCAGATCCCGTGCCACGGGTGGCACGGGGCTTGGTTTGAGCATTGTCAAGCAGATTGTACAGCTGCACGGCGGGAACATTACCGCCACCAGCGTTGAGGGAAAGGGCACGTCCTTTGAAATCGAACTGCCGCTGTCCCCGGAGGTAAAGCCGTGAAGAGAACAATTGCCTGCCTTTTGGTGCTGACGATGATCACAGCCCTGCCTGCCCGAGCAGAACAGGTCAGCCTGCCACCGCAGGATGAGCAGATACTGGGAGACAAATCCATGGTGCAGACCAGAGAGGTAACGCTTTACTATGCCGATGAAAACGAGAGTGAACTCGGCAGCGTTACGCGGCGCATCAGCGTGGACGAAAACGGCAGCCTGATCGAAAGCGTGCTGGAGGAGCTTGAGCGTCTGAGTGCCTGCAACATCGTAAGTTCGGAGCTGTCCTGCGGCATGGCAACGGTCGACCTCTCAGCCGAAACCGCCGTCAATCTCAGCCGCAGCGAAATCTATCGCATGTGCGTCTCCGTGGCCGATACATTGCTGGGGCTTGAAGAAGTCGAAGCCGTGAACATACTCATCGGCGGTGAGGGCAGCGAGGCGTGCAATCTGCCGCAGGGCGTGTTCACCGAGCAGATCACGAACGTTTCCGCAGCCTATGCGCAGATTCAGGCCGAGGCACAACCGTATACGGAACAGGGCGGCACAATCACCCGAAACGTATTGCTGTATTTCCCGAGCGAAAGCGGCAATTTGTTCCTGCCGGAGGTCAGAAGCATCAGTTTTGACAAAGACAACGTGCTCTCCGCAATCCTCAATGCGCTCATGGACGGCCCTGCGCTGCGCACGTGCTGCTACTCCCCCATTCCCAGCGGCATCGATTATCTGCTTGAACTGCCGACGGTGAACGTCAGCAGCAGCGGTGAGCGCCGGATTACGCTTAATTTCAGTACCACTCTGATGGATTATCTTGCCTTTGCCGGCATAGAGTCCTCACAGCTTTACGGCAGCATCGCGCTGACGCTACTGTCGTTCTATCCCGAAACCGCCAATGTGCGCATACTGGTTGACGGTGCCCCTGCCGGGAACATTACGGACGGTATGTCCGACGGAACGGTCAAAAGATGCGATTATTCGGCCATGATCGGCAGTTCGGCAACGCTCTTCTGCGCAAACGGTGACGGCAGGCTTTCGGCTGTCGAAGTGCCTATGTCGCAGTGCTGTGCCGCATCGGCGCTTCATATACTTCGCGAAATGGTCTCTATGGATGTGCCTGATGATAACGGTCTTCGCAGCGTTTTCCCCGACGGCATTGTACCGGAGGACATACTGGGCGTGGCGCTCGACGGCCGCGTGGCCACGGTCAACCTGTCCGCCGCTTTCTATGCGCACTGCCAAAATTTGAGCAATACGGAAGAGCAACTGCTCATCTATGCCATGGTCAATGCGCTCTGTGAGCTTGAGCAGATCGGCGCGGTTGGTTTTCGCATCGAGGGCGAACAATTTGAATATCTCAGCGGCGAAATATACATGAAGTCATCGCTGCTGCCCGATCCGGGGCTGATAAGCGATTCAAAGACAAATACGGAGGAGTGAAAGTAAAATGAAGGAACGCATGATTGCCAAGATGATTGAATTCTACCGCGGCGTCCGCACGGATGTGGCGCACTTTTTGAAGGTGTACGCCTATGCCGAGACGATCGGTCGCCTCGAGGGTCTGGACGAAAAGACGCAGAACATTCTGGAACTGGCTGCCATTGTGCACGATATCTCCTGCCCGTTCTGCCGTGAAAAGTACGGCAATGCCGCCGGCAAGTATCAGGAGGCCGAGAGCGAGGCACTGCTCATTCCCTTCCTGCAGGAGTTTGACCTGCCGGAGGATATCAGGTCGCGCATCATCTATCTGGTGTCACACCACCACACTTATGAAAACGTGGACGGCATGGATTACCGCATACTGCTCGAGGCCGATTTCCTGGTCAATGCCGACGAAGGGCACAGCAGTCGGGACGCAATCCTTGCCTTCCGCGACAACGTCTTCAGGACCAAGAGCGGCACGGCCCTGCTGGATTCGATTTATCTGCGATAAAATTCACTGCAGCTTGCAGACATTTACCCAGGAAACCGGTTTGGCACACATTTCAAGCTCGGGGATCGTCATTTCGATCGCGCTGCTGGCGCTGCCGCAGGCCGGAAAGACGGTCTCAAAGCGCTTGAGAGATTCATCCAGATACACGCGCACGCCGTCGTTCACGTCAAAGGGGCACACACCGCCCACTGCGTGACCGATGCGCGCGACTGTTTCCTCATGGGCAAGCATCCTGGCCTTCACACCGAACTCCGCCTTGAAGAGATGATTGTCGATGCGTGCATCGCCCGCGGTGACGATCAGTATCGGCGTCTCACGAACCATAAAAGAGAGCGTCTTGGCGATGCGACACGGCTCCGTGTTTAGCGCGGCTGCAGCCAGTTCGACCGTTGCGCTGGACACGTCAAACTCCATCACGCGCTCGCTCATGCCGAACTTTTTCAGATAATTTCTGACTTTTTCAACGGACATTTTGACCAACCTCCATTCCGCTGCCTATCCTCTGCCCCATCATAACGGGCGTTTCGGCGCCCGTCATGTGTACTTCATCAATGGTCGCGCGGCCTTTCCCGAGCAGCACCACGATGGTCGAGCCGCCGTAGCGGAACAGGCCTTTTTCTTCACCGCGCTGTACGCTCGCCTTAGGCGGATGGTTTTCAATCTTTCCCACCAGCATTGCACCGATTTCAATCTGGGCTGCCAAGCCGAAGTGATCCGTGTCAATCAGCGTGCACTCGCGCGTATTTCGGACAAACACGGGATACTGCTCAAGTGCAACCGGACGGACGGTGTGAAGGACGCCGGCTATCTTTTTTCTGCCGATCTCGCGACCGTCGTCAAAGTAAATGTAGCGGTGATAATGATGAACGCAGAGTCTGAACACGAGACACAGTCCACCGTCAAACGATTTGGCCTGCTCTGCATCGCCCAGCAGGTCAGCCACGGAATAATAGCTCTGCTTTGCGGGAAATACACTGCCGCTGCGTATGGGATAGACGCTCAGAAGCGCGTCGCAGGGCGCAATCAGCGCATCCGGCGCATTGTCCGCAGGGCGCAGCTCCGGTTTAAGCCTGCGAGAAAAGCAATCGTTGAAGCTTTTGAAATCGGTATCCGCGCACAGACTGAGATCAATATTATTCTTCCTTACGAAAGGCCCGATCAGAATGCGTGAGACGCCCCTGTCCAGAAACCATCCGGCCATGCGTGACAGGACGGGTGCGCAGAGCAGGCGCAATATCAACCTGCCGATAAACGTGTGATACAAAAATTCCAGCATGATCAGTGAAGTCTGAAGCAGTGTCTGAAGAGTATCATGGCCAGAAACTCAGCCGCACCGATGCCCACCAGTATCAGTATGCCGCGCAAACCGGGCTTTTTGATCTGCAGCTTGGAGAGAAATGCGTAGCCTGTGAGCACGATCATCAGAAAATAGACGGGCGTCACATCCTCGGGCACGAGGTACTGCAGCAGCATGACGGTCGGGAAAATGATGGCGGCACTGGTGACGGGCAGACCCGTATAGAATTTGCGCGTACCTCCCTCCGTGCGCTGACGTTCCTCCTCTGTCACGTTGAAATACGCCAGGCGTATCATGGCTGCGAGCATGTAGAGCACCAGAAGCATGACCGGTACGACCGTCAGAAGTGCTATACCCATCCCCCGACTCAGGTTCTCTCGGAATCCGGCAAAGAACGTCGACGTGCGCATCATGGCCACACCGATGCAGGCCGGCAGCACGCCGAAGGCCACCAGATCCGAAAGCGAGTCGATCTGTATGCCGAAATTGCATTCCATGGTGCTGCGATCCTTCTTCGTGCGGGCCACCTTGCCGTCAAAGGCGTCGCACAGGCCGCTTATCATCAGAAAGAAAACACCGATAAAAGGGTGTCCGCTGCCGTTCAGAGACACGACAATGCCCACTCCCGCCGAAATAAGCGAGAGATAAGTCAGCAACATGGTATAATTATAGAATCCGATCATTTTTTCGTTCTATCCACCCTTCTTTGGTATATCGTCCTGAACAGCACCGTGATTCCGCAAATGATGATGCTGCTGTAGAAGGACAACCAGCGGCTGATCAGTTCAAGATTGACCGCCGTGGCATCGTCCATCAGCTGACGGAAGCCGTTCAGTATCATATAGTCCGCCACGCCGATTGCCCCGGGAACCGGTATGGTGTTGTAGCCCAGCATCGAAAAGCCCTGCACCGCCCAGATATTGAGCATGCCCGCGCCGTGGCCGCCCATGGCACGGTAGGTCAGCATCGCCACACTGATAAAGGCTGCACGCTGCAATATGTTCAGCAGCAGCGCCTTGCCCAGCATGCCCCAGCGACCGAACACCAGCGCCGCGTCCGCCTTGTATCTTTGAATGTGCGCTTTCATGCGCTCGCGCCTGACGTCGGGATGCCGCAGTATGCGCATTCGGGCCAGCAGCGTGATAATACCGTTGGCAGTTTTCTCTACCCATCTGTCATGGCGCAGCATCAGACAGAGCGTCGCCACCATGCCAAGCTGCACCGCGCAGCCCAGCAGTATCAAAAGCCTCGGCACAAGCGAGAATGCCGCATACACACCCGGGCGCACGATAAAACAGAACGCACCGATAAAGACGATGGAAAGAGTATACATGCACAGATTCACCAGCAGTGCAACGGTTGCCGTCGCCGCAGGGATGCCATCCAGTATCATGAAATATGCGCTGGCAGGCTGTCCTCCCGTGGCCGAAGGCGTGATAGCAGAGAAGTAGATGTCCGCCGAGGCGTACACGAAGCCGTCGCGCCGGCGCCTTCCGCAGGCAAAGGAAGCACAGATGCAGTTCAGCGCGGCGCCTTCCGCATATATATACAGCAGCATAGCCAAAATGGCCGCACCCAGCCACGGCAGAGATGCGCCTTGCAGAAATTTCTTGAATGTCTCAAGTGAAAAGCCCCTGCTCTGCGAGGTCACCGCCCATGCACTCAGCACGGCAATAACGATAAATACGACCGACCAAATCAACTGCTTTTTCGCTTTTTTGTTTGAACTGCCGCTCAATGCGCACCTCCCCCTATTCTGCCGATGCCGTGCGAAAGCAAAAGCCCGATCTCCGCTGCAAGTATACCGGCAGGAATATCCACTAACTCATGCTGTTTGATGAGCACGGTGGACGCAGCCACCAGCACGGTCAGCACCAGCATCACAGCCGCATACCATTTGGGCGTACGCTTCAGACCCACAGACCCTCTGAAGCAAAGCCAACTCTCCAGGCAGTGGATGGACGGAAAGAGATTATCCGCAGTATCCAGCCGGTATATCAGCGACGTGAGCCTGTTGCACAGCCCGCCTGCAGGTATTTCAGGGCGAACCATGGCTGTCGGGAGTGCGATAAAACAGATAAGGCAGATGCACTTGGCGATCAGCTCCCCGCGCAATACCGTCCGGCACGTATCGCGGCTGTCCCGTGCTATAACGATGTAGCCAACGACCCACTGAAGATAGGCCAGAATATAAAATATTACAAACGGCGTACACAGGGGCACGGCATCATCAAGCCCGATGGCCAGGCTATGGTACACGGAGCCCGCATTGATCAGGCGCGTTACATAGTATGTTAAGAGGTTAAATGCAAAAACACCGACCAGCGGCCCTACCGCATACCGCGGCACAAGTCTCTCCGGCTCTCTGCGCATACCGTCCTCCCGTCGATTTAAAATCATTTCTACCATTATAACATAGAGTAACATGAAATACAACGACAACATATTACGAATTGTCAACAATTATTTCCCGTGATTGTTTGAAAGGGTTTATCGGAGACAAGTGATTATCTGTTTGCAGTCAATGGTTTCCGGTCGATGCAGAAAAACGAAGCTTCCAAAAACAAATAACCCGAACCGGTCTCCGATCAGGAAGATCCGGTTCGGATCATTACGACTTGGTGCCGGTGGTGGGACTTGAACCCACACACCCTCGCGGATAACAGATTTTGAGTCTGTCTCGTCTGCCGATTCCGACACACCGGCGAACCATTGTATTATAACAAAATCTGATTCAAAAAGCAATACCCCGAACGAAGAAAATTTTAAGTCTGCTCGTTGGAACGGGTGCTCAGGATGTAATAGGTCTTGATCGCCGAAACACCCTCCATGTTGCTGATGCGTCGATGCACCTGACGGAATTCTTCGGTCGATACGGCATAGACCGAAGCCAGGAAATCCAGATCGCCGGTCAATACATACAGCGAAACCACGTGCGGATCGGCGGCCAGCACCTCCGTCAGTGGGTCGATGTATCTGGTGTGCTCGATCTTGACGCCGATCATGGCGGTGATGCCACCCTCGATCTTGCTGTTGTCGATCACGGTGGTATACTGCAGTATCACGCCCTGCGTCTCCAGTCGACGGATACGCTCCGTCACGGACGAAACCGCAAGCCCCACCTCCTTGGCAATGGCCGAGGCGGATACGCGGGCATTCTTCTTGAGCATGGATACAATTTTCAGATCGGTGCTGTCCATCTTCAGACCTCCACTCCAAACTCCATACTTATCATAGCGTTTTGAACGCAATTTGTCAAGGTTTACCGAAAATTATTAGGCATTAAATATCTGTTGGCTAGACATAATGGTATGATGATGGTAGAGTTTTCAGTAAATTCGAAGGTTTTATCCTCTCTAAAATTTTCAACCGGGGGCATAAAAATGAAAAAAACAAAGGGAACATTGCTGTTGCTCCTGACGGCCATGATCTGGGGCTTGGCTTTCGTCGCACAGACTTCGGCCTCGGACAGTGTCGGCTCATTCAGCTTTAACGCCACCAGAAATATCATCGCCACAATTTGCCTGTCCGCATTGCTTCTGATCCGCAAAAAATCCGGCAAGGCGCCCAAGGTCAATCGTAAAAAGCTGCTCATCGGCGGGTTGCTCTGTGGCACGGCGCTCTGCGTGGCTTCGAACTTCCAGCAATTCGGCATCGCAGCCTATCCAGAAGGCGTTGCCTCGTCCGGTCGTGCAGGCTTTCTGACGGCCACCTATGTCATTATGACCGCCGTCTGCGCCATCATCGGCGGCAAGAAGCCGCATTATCTGGTGCTGATCGCGTGCGCACTGTGTATCGGCGGCATGTATCTGCTCTGTGCGCCCAAGGACATATCCGGGCTGTATCTGGGCGACGTGCTGGAACTGATATGTGCTGTCTGCTTCACGGCACAGATACTGCTGGTGAGCCGCTATTCTTCTCTGGACGGTCTGAGCCTGTCCTGCCTGCAGTTTGCGGTCTGCGGTGCTCTCTCGCTGATCTGCGCACTGATATTTGAAGACACAAAGACCGCTGATCTGCTTTCCGCCTGGCTGCCGCTGGTCTATGCAGGTGTTTTCTCCAGCGCCGTCGGCTACACGCTGCAGGTTTTCGGGCAGAAGTATGCCGAACCTGCGGTGGCCTCCATTGTCATGAGTCTGGAATCCGTGTTCGCAGCCATCGCAGGCTGGTTCATTCTGGGCGAACGCCTGGGCGGCCGGGAACTGATCGGCTGCGTGCTGGTCTTCGCTGCGGTCATGCTGGCGCAAACGCCGGAGCTGCTTGACAGGCATACGGCATAAATGCTAAACTAAGCACGGTTTAAACGCTTTTCAAAGAGGAACGATACTTATGCTCACATCTCTCAAGCGACGCCTGAAGCGGTCCAAGAAGCTGTATCTGATGCTCGGTCCGCTCTTCGCGCTCTACCGTAATACCGTCATCACGCTCGCACGTGGCTTGGGCGGCACGAACTATAACGAGGTCGTTTTCAGCGCATTCAATAATCAGGCGTACAACGACAATCCGCGCTACATCTCCGAGGCACTGCACGAGATACGGCCGCAGACGGACATCGTGTGGCTCTTCGCCAAGCCCAAGGATGCCGAAAAGTATGACATTCCGCCCTACGTGCGCGTTGTCTGCGCCACCTCGACGCGGGGCATGATGCACCTGGCACGCGCCCGCGTGATGGTGAACAATTTCAATATGCGCTTCTATCTGAAGTTTCCGGGAAAGAATCAGGTCTATATCCAGACCTGGCACGGCGATCGCGCTTTCAAGAAGGTCGGCTATGACAATCCGAACGGTCTGAACTGCGGCATCGAGGAAAAGGCCTCGCTGTTCATTTGCGGATCGGAATACGGTGAGATGCAGATTCATTCCGCCTTTCACTACCACGGCGAGATCATGAAGGTCGGCTATCCGAGAAACGACATTCTGGTCAGGAACGATCCTGAGGAAGCACGCACCGTTCGCAGCAGGCTCGGCATCGATGACGATACACGACTGCTGATGTATGCGCCCACCTTCCGTGACACCGATTTTCGCAACAACCGCAAGCAGGATACGCGCCTGGATCTCGGTCACGTGCTCGACACGCTGCAAAGCGTTACCGGACAGAACTGGAAATGTCTGGTGCGTGCGCACTATATGTCCAAAGGCATTGAAGCTGCGAGTGATCCGCGGCTTATTCCCGCGAGTGCCTATCCGGAAATGGGTGAACTGCTGCTCATATCCGATGCGCTCATCACGGACTACTCTTCCTGTGCCGGCGATTACGCACTGCTGCGGCGACCCATCTTTCTCTATCAGGACGACATAGACGAGTATACCGGCCACAACCGCGCACTCTATTTCGACATGAAGGATTCGCCCTATTGGGTGGCCGACACACCAAAGGCCATGGATGCTCTGATCGAGCGCTGCACAGTGGCTGCGGCACGTGAAAACTGCGATGCGATACTGAAATTCTACGGCGAGGCAGAGACCGGCCATGCCGCGCAGTCTGTGGCGGAATATATTGCCGGGAAACTGAAGTGATTGGGGTGGCAAAATGAGTTCCGACAAGTTGTCCACGCGGGAGATTCAGTTGCGCTGTCTGGACGTACTCAAGGCATTTGATGCACTCTGCCGCGAAAATAATCTCTGCTATTACCTCTCCGGCGGCACACTGCTGGGAGCTGTGCGCCATCACGGCTTTATTCCGTGGGATGACGATGTGGACGTAATGATGCCGCGGGCAGACTATATGAAGCTTCTGCAACTGTCCTGCGGTAACTCACGTTATCGGATGTACAGCGCCGAGAAGAACGACGATTACTGTCGGGCGTGGGCGCGCATGGTGGACACGCAGACGTACAGCCGTGAAGACACCCTCTTTGAAGGGGATACTGCAGCCGTCTACATTGACATCTTCCCCATCGACGGCATCCCCGCATCACGGTTTGCAAGCAAAATATTTTTTGCTCGCATACGCCTGCTGGATGTGCTGTGCAAGTTTCCCAGGCGCAAGCGTGTTTCCGAGGTCGAGCGCTGGCGGACGGCCAAAAAAATACTGCGCGTGCTGCTGGGATGGCTGCCTCTCGACACCCATGCACTGGCACTTGGCATGAACCGTGTGGCCATGCATCAGTGTTACGACAGGAGTGCCTACCGCGGCGTTTCAATGGTCACGCACTACGGCTCACGCGAAAAAATGCCCTCCGATGTTTTTGATCATGCGGTAAATGTGGACTTTGAAGGACTGAAACTGCCCGCCCCCTGCGGCTGGGATACCTATCTGACCCGTCTCTACGGCGACTACATGACTCTGCCACCCGAGCATGCCCGGATGAGTGCGCATACGGCCAATTACGCCGCAACGAAAGACGAATAAAATATTTTGGTTCCTCGCGTTTTTCCTGGGATAGGGCTACCATCCCCCCGAGAAAACGCGAGGAACCAAAATGTGCATTTGGGTACAGAGCAAGGGCAAGTGATGCAATTGCGAACGTTCCCGAAGCGATGCCTTCCCTGCTTTGTCGCTCTTTGCACCTTTTCATCCTTTTCTCTTCCATCCCTTCGGGTCTGAATTAACGTTCCTGAATTATTGTCGGAATTTTTGTATATGATTTTATACCGTCTATCAGATAGCCACTGCCGAATTCGGGCTGCCATGCATACATGTGCCGACCCTCTTCGGGAAACCAATGTGCCATCAGGCAGGCGATCACGCCGCCGTGGCAAATGATCACTGCATTGTCAGGAATGTCTTTCATAGCCGCGATCACGCGCTTTTTGAAAGCATTGGAGGGCTCACCTTCGGGCGGTGCGGCTTCGCCGCTCTCATCCGTGATCCAACTCTGATAGGCAGGATCCGCGCACAGTTCGTCATAGCTGTGCAGCTCAAATGCGCCGAAATCAATCTCGCGCAGATCTTCGGCAATGCGGTCGGGAGCACGCCCGAAGAGCAGTTCGGCTGTCTCGTTGCACCTTCTCATGCCGCTTGAGATGAGCAATCCCTGCGCCGCTGCGGGATACTCCCCCTCCACACGCTTCTTCATCAGTGCGGCGCGACCGTTTGCACTCAGCGGAAGGTCGCTGCTGCCGCAGTAGAGGCGGCGCTCGTTGGCCTCCGTCATGCCGTGACGGATCAGGCAAATCATACTTTCAGCTCCTGCGGCAGACCGCAGAACAGTCGCACCACGCGCTCCGCATCTCCTGCCAGACAGTTGTTCAGCCGACCGTTTTCCTCGCGCCAAAGCCGCATTTCGGCATCCATCGGCACCACGCCGCAGGAAAAATCCAGACCGATCAGAACCTTGTCCGTCCAAATCTCGCGCCTCTCCTTGAAATAGTCCACGGCACTTTCGCCGCGGCGGACACAGCCCAGCACATATCTCTCAAGCCCCGAAAACGCCTTCGCGGACGCAAAATCGATGCCTTGCGTCTCTTCGTCAAGCATCGCAATGGCCGTAATGCCGAGTGTATCGCGCACATAGTCTTCCATGCCCTGATGTGCGCCGCCGAATACGAAAATCATCTCTCTCACCCCGTTCAGTGGTCAGTGGTCAGTGGTCTGTGAAATTGTCCGGGTTGGTGCACCGTTGTCAGGTTTGACCGCAAACCTTCACCATTCAACTGGTTCCTGGTCCCTATTCCCTATTCCAGTGCCAACGCCAGCAGCCCGCACAGCTCCGCCACCGTCAGCGAAAAGCCGGCCAGATCGCCCGACACGCCGCCCAGTGTGCGCCGGCACCATTGCATGGATATCGCATAGCCAAGCAGCACCGCCGCCGCCACGATAGCCCCGTGCCACCCCATCACGGCCGTCAATACGGCACTTGCCAGTACGGCCTGCAGGATCACCGCCGCGAGGTAACCGCGGGGTGCTTCGTCCGCCGCGGCATACTGGCTGTGTCCCAGAGGCTTGAGCCCGAGCACGCAGAAGGCCGAGCCGCAGCGCGAAAGCACCGGCACCAGCAGCAGTGCAAAGCTGTGTCTGAGTGAGGCCGCAGCTGCGAACTGCAGCATGAACAGCAGTGCGATCATCACCACGGCAAACGAGCCGACGTGCGAATCCTTGAGTATGCGCAGGCGTTCCTCTCTGTCGCGCCAAGAAAGCATGGCATCCGAGGTGTCCATATAGCCGTCCAGATGGATAAAGCCCGTCAGCAGAAACGGCACGGCGGCAATGACCGCGCCCGAAATCATCTTCGGCAGGCAGCACAGGGAAAGTGCCGCAGCCGCCCACCAGATCGCGCCGATCACCAGCCCCACCATGGGCAGGCAGGCGATCATCAGCCGTCTCAAATGCTCGTCCCAGCTTTTCAGGCGCAGCGGTATCGCGCTGAACATACCAAGCCCCATCAGAAACGCCGTCCAAACCCGTTTCACAGCAGTCTCACTCCCTTGTGACAGATCACGCAGCCCGCGGACACCTCAAGCACGTTGTCGCAGACCTTCGCCAGACGCCTGTCAATCAGCGCCAGACCACGGCGGTAGTTCTCCGTCCATTCGTCATAGATGGCCGCATCGCCGTAGATATAGTCCGACACGAACACGGCACTGCCGACGCGCCCGGCAAAGATCTCCAGATCGTCCGCCACGCGTTCGGGCGCAGCCGCGTCAAAGCCTTCGGGGGTAAACATCTCATTGGCCAGCAGCGCCGTCACGCTGTCGAGCAGATAGGACCCGCCTGCGTCCGCACGGTCCAGACAGGACACGATGTCGCGCCCGCATTCCAGCGTCTCAAAGCCCCAGCCGTCGCGATCGCGGATGTGCCGCGCAATGCGTGCATCGTCCTCCGCGCCGGTGGAGATCATCGTTGCGATATAGTAGAGCGGCAGACCCGCCGCCTTGGCCAGACGCTGGGCGTACCATGATTTTCCGTTCTTGCAGCCGCCGGATATGAACGTCAGCATTGTATCACCTCTGCAGCCGCACGTCGGTACGGATCTCGGCAAGGTAGCCGTCGTCGATGCGGGCCTCCTCGAAGGTGGCCATGTCCTTGAGCACCGTCAGCGCCGCATCGATCACCTCAAAGGCGATCGGACAGCCGCTGCCCTCGCCCAGGCGCATCTGAAGCTGCAGCATGGGATGAAGCCCCATGTCATCTATGGCCAGCATGTAGCCGCGCTCATAAGAAACATGGGATGCAAAGAGGTAGTCGGCACAGCCGCGGTTGATGCGGCAGGCGCACATCGCTGCCACGGCGGATATGAAACCGTCCACGACCGCAGGCACGCGATTAGCTGCAGCACCCAGGAAGGCACCGCACATCGCCGCAATGTCAAAGCCTCCCAGCTTCGCCAGCACGTCCACAATGTCGCTCCGCTCGGGCCTGTGCAGACGGATGGCATTGTCCACGATCTCAAGCTTTCTGGCAAAGCCCGCATTGTTCACGCCGCCGCCACGCCCGACTGTCTCACATGCGGGCAGGTCCAGCAGACAGGAAAGTATCGCGCTGGAGGTGGTGGTGTTGCCGATACCCATTTCCCCCACGCCCACTATTTCCATGCCCTCTTTGGCGGCATCCTCCGCAGCCTGCATGCCGATGTCGATCGCCTCAAGCGCCTGTTTGCGCGTCATGGCAGGTTCCACCGCCAGATTTCGTGTGCCGTGCGCGATCTTTCTGTTGATGACGCCCGGCTGGGAAAAGTCGGCGTTGATGCCCACGTCATAGACGCGCAGCTGCGTGTTGTAATGTCTGGCCAGCACCGCCACGCCCGTAAGCCCGCGCCCGAAGTTGATGGTCTGCGCCAGCGTCACCGACTGCGGCGAGGAGGAAACGCCCTCCGCCACCACGCCGTTGTCGGCGGAGAAAATCAGCACGCAGCGCTTCTTTGCATCGTTGAACACGCGCCCCGTGATACCCGCAAACTGCACGGAGATATCCTCCAGCAGGCCCAGGCTGCCCGGCGGCTTGGCCAGCTTCGCCTGACGTTCCCTCGCCTGCCGCATCGCCTGCGCATCCAGCGGCGGAATGTGAACCTCAAACAATCATAAAACCTTCTTTCTGCAGATACACAAGACAGGCCCCGGCGTCCGTGCACTCGATGCACCAGTCGGCCTGCGGGGCATATTGAATAAGCTTTTCGAGCGTACCGCGCATGTCAAGCGTGCCCTCACCAAGCGGGGCATGCGTATCGCACGTGCCCCCGTTGTTGTGAATGTGTACATGAGCTATACGGCTGCCGAAGGCGCGTATCCATTCCGCGACCGGCACTTCGGAATAGCAGTTCGCGTGACCCACATCCAGACAGATGCCGACGTGCGGATCATCCACGCCTTCGACCACATCCAGCAGGTGCTGCGGCACGGGATCGAGCACGTTCTCCAGCACCAGTTCAAAGCCCTCGGGCAGTTCCGCCGCGAATTTCTTCCAGAACGCAATCGACTTGGGCACAAACCACTGCGGATAGTAGACCTGCGGTGCATAGCCCGAGTGCGCCACCATGCGCTTTATGCCCAGGCGCAAGCAGGTTTGCACGGCCTGACGGTAGCGCTGCAGGCTTACCTTGCCGATCAGCGAATCGATGGCGCAGGGCGTCAGCTCGTAGTACGGCGCATGAAACGACAGGGGCGAAAAGCCCGCCAGCTGCCCTTTCTTGGCCTCGACGGCCTTGTCGTTTTCCATGATCTCGGCCTGACAGAAGGCAATGGTCTCCACGCCCGTGCCCCATTTCCGCGCCAGAGTCCGTGCATTGGGATCCATTTCGGAGATGTATATTCTTCGCACTTATTTTTCCTCCGACAAAAAGAATACCGGCTGAACAGCGCCCCCTGTTCAGCCGGCTTCGCTGTCTGTCGGTCACCGCTGCGCACGCCGGGGGATTTGGCTTGCTCCACGGTGATTTCAGACACAAAAAACAGGATATAACGGATTCTTCGCCGATACATCCCGCAACACTCATTTCAACGCTGCTTCACGCCGAAACCGGAACATACCTTTCTTTGAGACCGAAGAAAGCGATACGCGATCCGCAGGCAGGTTTTCTGACTCAGCATCAGCACCGTACGCGCCTTCTCGACTTTCATCAATGGCATCATGCGCACGGCTCCGCATCACAGCAGCGGTCCTGTCGGGGATTTGCACCCCGTTCCCTTTCGCCCGACAAGCGGGTTCACCCGTGGATTTCCGATATTCTGTTTTTCGCATATATTATAGCACAGCCTCACGGCTTTGTAAAGATATATGGCGGAAATTATTTGACCCGCGAATAATGGTCAGCAGTCAGTGATCAGTGAAACGGTGACTGACACCATTCGGCCGACCGCTATTCTCCGTCCCGTTCCCTGACGAGTTCCGCGATCTCGGAAAACTTTCCGGTCACATAGTCGTAACTTTTGCGGTGATGCGGCAGCGTGCAGGCCGAGCAGTCCTTGATACCGCTTGCACTGTAGCTGAAGTTCCCGCCGCACTTTCTGCCCAGCGCGTACAGCGGGCAATAGCAGAACAGACAGTTGAAGTCATCCGGGTTCGCACCCTGATGGCAGGGGAAATACTCGCATTCCCGATTCTGAAAATAGGAATAATGCTTCTCTTCAGACATTTCCTTCGCCTCCTTCTCTTGAATTTTACACCGTGCTGCGCTATACTTAGTATTTAGTGGTCAGTGATCGGTGAAACAGTGTCCGACACCATTCAACCGGCCGTTGACCGCTGAATAGGAGGTATTTAACCATGTACGATGAGCTGAGCAGCGTCGACATCCGCAAAATGCAGGAGGAGATCGACTATCGCATGCGTATGGTCAGGCCCAAGATCATAGAGGATCTCAAGACGGCCCGCGGCTTCGGCGATCTGAGCGAAAACTACGAATACAAGTCGGCCAAGCAGGAGCTGCGCCGTTGCGACAGCCGCCTGCGCTACCTGCGCCGCATGATCAACACCGCCCGCGTCATTCCCGAGAAGGCCCCGAAGGAAGGCGTGGTCGAGCTGTTCGACAGGGTCGAGATCTACTACGAGGACGACAAGGAGACCGAGACCATACAGCTGATGACCACCCTGCGCCAGGACGCGCTCAGTTCCGTCATCAGCAAGGAATCCCCACTCGGACGCGCAGTGATGGGGCACAGAGTCGGCGACCGCGTGGCGGTGCACGTCAGCGACGATGTCAACTACTACGTGCAGATCCGCGCCATCCACAAGGGCACGGACGACGATTCCCTGCCCATCAGCAGCTTCTGAACCACGATCGGTCAGGGATCAGGTGTGAGGAAATAGGGGTTGGGAATGAACCTGAACACTATTTCCCTAAGGATACACTGATTAAATGAGGTGGTAAGCTGAGCAGTGAATTTTGTGCTAGA
>CAVINP010000014.1:19555-28927 GCA_963643985.1 bacterium | reverse complement strand
GCGAGCGGTCATCCTGCCGACGAAATCAGCCGCATCGTCACGGTGACGGAGGCGGAAATCGTTGAATCTCCATTGGATGATGATGCCTCCGCAGTCGATGAGACGGAGGAAATCTACGAGGAATACGATGACGGCTATGAGGCACCGGCCATCGACAACGAAACCGTCGATCCTGCGGAAGAAATCATTGAGGAGATTCCCTCCGAAAAAGAGTACACGGAAACCATGAAGTCCGTTCCCGAAATTGGGATCATCGATCCCGATACGGTGACGGAAACAACGGAAAGCACGGAGACTACGGAAACGACTGAACAGCCTGTTGATGAGATTCCGGTCATTTCCGATGTCCCGGAGACGACAGAAACATCCACGACCACGGACGTGCCCGTGATTTCAAATGGTCCAGATACCACCGATGCTTCTGCTTCGGAGATCCCTGCTGCCACGGAAGTCCCCGTTGCTACGGATGTCCCCGTTATCACCGAAACGCAGACTTCAGAGCCTGTGACGGAGAACAATACAGAGGAATCCTCGCCAGTTCCAGAAACTTCGGCGGAACCGACCGCAAGCGAAACATCCCAAACCACGGACGATCCGAATGCGACCACTGAGCCCGAAGCTACCGCTGAGCCCGAAGCTACCACCGACCCAACCACTACGGTAGATCCCGAAGCCACTGCGGATCCTTCCGCCACAGAAGAGCCTACCGAAGATGAAGATGACGAGGACGACATTGCGCCCGACAATATCGTCATTGAAGGCTCGGCCAAGGTCACGCGCGGCTCCAAGATCAAGTACCCCAGCGATCTCGGCTCGTCCTATTCCACCTTCAAGTATTACGTGGACGGCAAGTTCGCCTACTGTCTGGAGGCGGATCGCTCCAGCCCCAAGGGCGGCAATTTCGCTCAGGAAATCCTTGAGTCGAATGCCGACCTCATCAAGGCATTGTACTACGGCTACGGCGGTCCGGGGGATCTGTCCGCCACCTACTATCCCAATTATTCCGCCAACGTGCGCACGGTGCTGACGCACATCGCGGTCAGCTACTTCTACACGGGTTCACTCTCCCGCGCCACGAAGGGCTGCTCGTCCAAGGGCGTGAAGAAGTACGACATCGAGGGCTGGATCGACTATATCCAGAATCTGCCGGATCCGCCGTCTCCGAAGATCTCTCTGAGCGATAAGACACTGGAGATCGTGCGCATCTCGGACGGCATCCAGACCACCAACACGACCACGCTCAATGCCGACTCCAGAAACAGCATCACCGTCACGCTGCCGGACGAGGTCACCTACCACAGTCAGGACAGCGATGAGACGCAGACCGGCGGCTCGGTGACCATTGCGGGTGGCACGACCTTCTATTTCACCGCACCCGCGACGCTGACAGGTACCTGGGAAACCGGCGACATGAACGGCTCCATCAGCCATATCTGGAAGGCGCTTATCATCACCACCGGCACCAAGACCCAGAATCTCGGCAGCTATGCCTCCGAGACCTACGGCGGCAGCGTTCACTTCTCGGTCAACTGGACGGGGCAAAAGACGCTGACCATCGTCAAGGCCGATGCGGACGACAACAACATTCATTTGGCAGGAGCGGTCATCAACGTATTCGGCGATGCGGACTGTTTGCAGCAGCTGGCGCTTGTGACCACGGACGAGAACGGCACGGCGACCTGCACGCTGCCGGTCGAAACCGAAACGGTGTACTTGCTTGAGAGCGAAGCACCGTCGGGCTATCGCAGGCACACGGAGGCATATGCCGTCACGCTCAATGGCAGTTCGGTCACGGTCGTGTTCGAGAACGAGAAAAAGCCGGACGGCGGCACGATCACCGTCTGCAAGACGGGCGAAGCACTTACAGGCTATGCGGACAACCGATTCATCTACGAAAACCGCCGCCTCGCAAACTGCGTATTCGAGGTATACGCCGAAGACGGTACGCTCGTGGCCACGCTCACCACGGACGCAAACGGCGAAGCACAAACCGAAAAGCTGCCCTTCGGAACGTATACCGTCAGTGAAAAGCAGGCTGCGGAGGGTTATGTGCTCAACCGCAGCGTCTACAGCGTGACGCTGTCGGATCCGGACGAGAACCGCCCCATGCTGCTCTCCGATTTCGGGGACGAATACGATGCTTCGGATGATGTTTCGTTTGACGAATCCGGTCTGAATGCCACGATCTGTGTGCAGAACAGCCGCCAGAAGCACGCTGTCACGGTTGAGAAGCAGAACGCGGACGGCACATTGAAGCTCCCCGGTGCAAGCTTTGCACTCTACGCAGGATCCGACATCGTTGCAGACAATACCGTCATCGTTACCGCAGGCAGTTGCCTGTCTACCGCCGTAACGGACGAGCGCGGTCTGGCGACCTTTGACATCGACCTGCCCATCGGTAGCTATCTCATCGGGGAAATCGTTCCGCCCGACGGCTATCAGCTCTCGGACGAAGTGCAGTCGGTCGAGGTCGTGTACCACGGCCAGGAAACGGCACGCTTTGAGAGCAAGAGCATCTTCAAGGATGATCCCATACAACTGTCCATCAGCAAGGCAGATGCCACGACCGGCGTTGAGCTGGACGGCGCGTCCATGATACTGTTGGATGCGCAGGGCAATGTCATCGACAGCTGGACATCCGTCGCCGTCGAACCGCACATCATCGAAGGACTTGATGTCGGCTCAACCTACACGCTGCGAGAGGAGATCGCTCCCTACGGCTATCTGCTGAGCAATTCGGTCGAGTTCACCGTGACCGGCGCAGCGGAGGGTCAGAAGGTCACCATGACGGATGAAGTGCCCACCGGTACGATCATCATCAGCAAGAGCGGCGAGTTCTTAAGCGATGTCTCCTCCTTCGATACCGCCGGCGGCAAGATCGGCAGCGCTTTCGGCTATATCACGGGCCAGCTGCAGGACGTGACCTTCGGCGTGTACGCCTATGAGGACATCCTCTATGCGGACGGCGTATCGGGCAAATATTACAGCGCAGGCGATCTCGTGGCGACCATCACCACGGACAGCAGCGGCATCGCCCGCATCGACAACCTGCCACTGGGCAAATACTACGTGCAGGAGATCGAGACGCAGAACGGCTATGTGCTGGACAACACCCCGCGCATGATTGATTTGAGCTACAGAGACTCCGCCACGCCCGTCGTCACCTACTCTGAGGATTGGCAGAACGAGCGCAAGAAGGCCTCCGTGCTGGTGCATAAGCAGGACAATACGACCCAGGAACCTCTGGAGGGCGCGGTATTCGCTCTGTTCACGGGCGAGGACATTACCTGCAACGGCAATGTCGTCATGGCAAAGGATACGCTCATTGAGCAGCGGGCCACGGATTCCACGGGTTCGCTCGCCTTCGGCGCGGATCTGCCCATAGGCTTTGACTACTACATCTGCGAGCTCGTGCCGCCGCAGGGCTATTTCTGCGATACGGATACGAAGTGCAGCTTCAGCTTTACGGGCGAGACCGCAGATCAGACCTTCAAGTACACCTTCTGGAACCAGTGTACGCAGGTGGCCTTCTCCAAGGCCAGCCTAACCACGGGGCTTCCGGTCGAGGGCGCACACCTGCAGGTCTCGGATGCGGACGGCAATATCATCGACTCGTGGGTCACGGACAGCAAGACGCACACCATATCGGGGCTTGTCATCGGCAAGACGTACACGCTGACGGAAACGCTGCCTGCGGACGGCTATACCACGGCGGAGAGCATCACGTTCACGGTTGAGAACACCGGGCGCGTGCAAAAGGCCACCATGCAGGACGATGTGACGAAGCTGCAGATCTCCAAGACCGACATCGGCGGAAACGAACTGGAGGGTGCAACGCTGACGATACTCGACGCGCACGGCAATACCGTTGCAAGCTGGGTATCAACCACCGAACCGCACTACATCGAGATGCTGCCCATCGGCAAGTATACCCTGCACGAGGAAGCTGCACCGGACGGCTACACGGTCGCGGAGGACGTGGCCTTTGAGATCATAGACACGGGCGAGATTCAGAAGGTCGCAATGGCGGACGGCGTGACGAAGCTGCAGATCTCCAAGACCGACATCGCCGGCAATGAGATCGCGGGCGCACAGCTGACGCTGCTGGACGCAGAGGGCAATACGATCGTCAGCTGGACTTCGGACACTGAACCGCACTACATCGAGATGCTGTCTGCCGGCACGTACACGCTGCATGAAGAAACTGCGCCGGACGGCTATATCGTCGCGGAGGACATCACGTTTGAGGTGCAGACCACGGGCGAGATTCAGAAGGTCACCATGAAGGATGATTGCACCAAGTTGCAGATCTCCAAGACCGATATTGCCGGCAACGAGCTTGCATGCGCGAAGCTGACACTGCTGGATGCAAACGGCAATACCATCGACAGCTGGACATCGACCACGGAGCCGCACTACATCGAAAAGCTGCCGGTCGGCAGATACACGCTGCACGAGGAGAGCGCGCCTGACGGCTACACGGTCGCGGAAGACATTACCTTTGAGGTGCAGGCGACGGGCGATATTCAAAAGGTCACCATGCAGGACGCAGCCGTAGTCACGCCCACTGCCACGCCGACCACGACAACAAGCACGGGCGGCGGTGGTTCCGGTACACCGAAGACCGGCGATGAGCGCAATCCCGTCATTTTGGCAGTGGCCGGCGGCATCGGTCTGCTGGGGCTCATCGTGGCGATGCTGCTGCTCGGCAAGCGCAAGAGATGAGCACACGGATAAAGGCGCTGCTGTGTACGCTGCTGTTTATGCTGTCGCTTTCTGCTGTTGCCTTTTGCGGCTATCAATTCTGTCTCTATTTTGCGGACGAGGCGCAGTCGGATGCCTTATGGGCGGAACTGGCTGCGCTTCACGCAGCTTCGGGATCGCAGAACTCCGGGGCCACAGGACAGAACAGCATTTCGCAGGATGATTCAAGAGGCGAGGCGGCCGACGATGACGTGATTCAAGGAACTGACTGGATTATGACTTATAACAATGCGGATAGCGATTCTGCAAACAACGAATCCGAGGTTTCTTCCGCCGATGGCAGTGCTGCCTCAAATGACAGTGCTGCTGCGGATCTTCCCGCCGTCTCCGTCCACGGCATCACGGCTCTGCACGAGCGCAACCGCGACTGCATCGGCTGGCTCAGCATTCCCGGCACGGTCATCGATTATCCCGTCATGCACACGCCATCCAGGAAAAACTACTACCTCTACCGCGATTTCAACGGCAGAAAGTCCTACAACGGCACGCTGTATGTCTCCGAGATCTGCGATCCGGATACGAGCGACAACGTCATCATCTACGGCCATAATATGCGCAGCGGCAAGATGTTTGCCTCGCTCACCAACTACAAGCAAAAAGCCTATTACGAGGCGCACCGCTATATCGTGTTTGAAACGATGAACGGGGTCTATCTCTACGAGGTCATGTACGCCCTGACCACGCCGGTGTACACGTCGCACGATTTCAGGTATTACAGCTTCGCCGATGCGGCCAATGCGGATGAATTCAATGCCTACGTCTCCGCCTGCGCTTCCCGCGCACTCTATGATACCGGCGCGACCGCCAGCTACGGCGATCATCTGCTCACGCTCTGCACCTGCGAATACTCACAGGACAACGGGCGTATGCTGGTGGTCGCCAAGCGCATCGGCTCGTATTCCGCATGAAATCCAAATAATACGATAAGGAGGTTCACAAGATGGCCTATGTTCCCGTCCCCAAGGACATGAACGCAGTCAAGACCAAGGTGGTCTTCAACCTAACGAAGCGGCAGATCATCTGCTTCGGCGCAGGGCTGCTGGTCGGCGTGCCGCTCTTTTTCCTGACAAAGAGCCGCCTCAGCAACAGCATGGCGACCCTCATCATGGTGCTGGTCATGCTGCCGTTCTTTCTCTTTGCCATGTACGAAAAGAACGGTCAGCCGCTGGAGAAGATTCTCCGCAATATCATTCAGGTCAGCTTTCTGCGTCCCAAGGTCAGGCCTTACGAGACGCGCAATTTCTACGATCTGGTCATTCGTCAGGACAAATTAGACAGGGAGGTGCGACAGATTGTCCAAGGCAAACAAGCTCACAAGAGCCGAAAGAAAGCAGATTGAAGCTGCGATCAGGAATGCCAGGAGACAAGACAAAAGACATAAGTCCGCGCAGGATTCCATACCCTTTCAGCGGATGTACCCGGACGGCATCTGCCGGGTCAGCGACAGCTACTACACCAAGACGCTGCAGTTTCAGGACATCAATTACCAATTGAACCAAAACGAGGACAAGACCGCGATCTTTGACGGCTGGTGCGATTTCCTCAATTACTTTGACAGCTCGGTGCGCTTTGAACTGTCGTTCATCAACACCGCTGCCAACAAGGACACCTACTCCGAGCGCATCGCCATCCCCCTCAAGGGCGACGAGCACGACAGCATTCGCATGGAGTACACCCAGATGCTCAAGGATCAGCTGGCGAAGGGCAACAACGGCCTGATCAAGACCAAGTACCTGACCTTCGGCATTGAGGCGGACGGCATCAAATCCGCCAAGCCCAGACTGGAGCGCATTGAGACGGACGTACTCAACAACTTCAAGCGTCTGGGCGTGCAGGCGGAATCCTTAAACGGCAAGCGGCGGCTGGAGCTGATGCACGGCATATTCCACATGGACGAGCAGAGTACGTTCCGCTTTGAGTGGAACTGGCTGCCCATGATGGGTCTCTCCGCCAAGGACTTCATCGCGCCGAGTTCCTTTTCCTTTAAGACCGGCAAGCTCTTTACGATGGGCAAAAAGCTCGGTCAGGTCAGCTGTTTGCAGATACTCGCTCCCGAACTCAATGACCGTATGCTGGCGGATTTTCTGGATATGCAGAGCAGCCTCATCGTCACCATGCACGTGCAGTCCGTGGATCAGGTCAAGGCCATCAAGACCATTAAGCGCAAGATCACGGATCTGCAGAAGATGACCATTGAAGAGCAGAAAAAGGCCGTGCGCGCCGGTTATGACATGGACATCATCCCCTCAGACCTCGCCACCTACGGCAACGAGGCCAAAAAGCTGCTTCAGGATCTGCAATCGCGCAATGAAAGAATGTTTCTGCTGACGTTCCTTATACTGAACGTCGCGGACGGCAAGCAGCAGCTCAACAACAACGTATTCCAGGCGAACTCCATTGCCCAGAAATACAACTGCCAGCTGACCTGTCTGGACTACAGGCAGGAGGAGGGCCTCATGAGCAGCCTGCCGCTGGGACTTAATCAGGTGGAGATCCAGCGCGGCATGACGACCTCGTCCGTGGCCATCTTCGTGCCCTTTACCACGCAGGAACTTTTCCAGAGCGGAAAGAGCGCCCTGTACTGCGGCATAAACGCGCTCAGCAATAACCTCATCATGGTGGATCGCAAGCTCTTGAAGAATCCCAACGGTCTGATACTCGGTACGCCCGGCTCCGGAAAGAGCTTTGCCGCCAAGCGCGAGATCGCAAACGTGTTCTTCGTCACGGACGATGACATCATCATCTGCGATCCCGAAGCGGAATACGGCACGCTGGTGGAGCGCTTGGGCGGTCAGGTCATCAAGATCTCGCCGACCTCCAGTGACTACATCAACCCTATGGATCTCAACCTCAACTACAGTGATGACGAGAATCCGCTGTCGCTGAAGTCGGACTTCATCCTGTCGCTGTGTGAGCTGATCGTCGGCGGCAAGGAGGGGCTGCAGCCGGTGGAGAAGACCATCATCGACCGCTGTGTGCGCATGGTGTACCGCAAGTATCTGGAAAATCCCGTTCCCGAAAATATGCCGATACTGGAGGATCTGTACAATGCGCTGCTGACGCAGGAGGAAAAGGAAGCGCAGTATGTGGCGACGGCTCTGGAAATCTACGTCACCGGTTCGCTGAACGTGTTCAACCACAGAACGAGCATCAACATCGAGAACCGCATCGTGTCCTTTGACATCAAGGAACTGGGCAAGCAGCTGAAGAAGATCGGTATGCTCATCGTGCAGGACGCAGTGTGGAACAGAGTCACCATTAACCGCGAGGCGCACAAGTCCACGAGGTACTACATCGACGAGATGCACTTGCTGCTCAGAGAAGAGCAGACGGCAGCGTACACGGTTGAGATCTGGAAGCGCTTCAGAAAGTGGGGCGGCATTCCGACGGGCATCACGCAGAACGTGAAGGATCTGCTCTCCTCGCGCGAGGTTGAGAACATCTTTGAAAACTCGGACTACGTGTTCATGCTCAACCAGGCTTCCGGCGACAGGCAGATTCTCGCCAAACAGCTCAATATTTCTCCCCATCAGCTCTCGTATGTCACCCACAGCGGTGAAGGCGAAGGGCTGCTTTTTTACGGCAGCACCATACTGCCGTTCGTGGATCGCTTTCCGAAGGATACCGAGCTGTATAAGATCATCACCACCAAGCCGCAGGAGCAGACATGACGATGGTAGATACGACGAAAAAAGATACGAAGAGAATGGGAGGAATGCGCATGGATAACAAGATGCAGGTGTTTCAGAGTGAGGAGTTCGGCAGCGTTCGCATCATCGGGGAAAACGGTAAGTATCTGTTCTGCGCAAAAGATGTCGCCGTTGCACTGGGTTATAAGGATGCCACGAACGCCATCAAGGCTCATTGCAAGGGGGTGGTAAAACGCCACCTCCTTTCCAACGGCGGCACACAGCTTGCCAACTTCATTCCCGAAGGAGACGTGTACCGTCTTATCGTCCACAGCAAGCTGCCCGCAGCTGAACGCTTTGAACAGTGGGTGTTCGACGAGGTATTGCCCTCCATCCGCAAGCATGGCGCATACATGACGGATGCGCTGCTGGAACAGGCGGCAACCAATGCGGATGTCGCCTCCCAGGCGGTGAAGGCATTATACGAAGAGCGAAATCTCAACAAAAAGCTGGCGGGTCAGCTGCAGCAAAGTGAGGCACGGCTGACGGAGGTATTACCCAAAGCAGCCTACTATGACGCGCTCGTCGCCTGTCCGGATTGCACGGGCGTGCGCCTGACCGCAAAACTGCTGGGCGTTTCCCAGAGTATGTTTACCTCGTATCTGGTGCGCAAGAAGTACGCCTACTACGATGTGAACGGCAAGATGCACCCCTACGCCCTGCACTACCGCAACGGCCTGTTCGTGGTGCGCGAGTTCATTGCCCGCAACGGCCACAGCGATACGCAGATGCTGGTCACGGCGCAGGGGCGTATGCGCTTTAATGCCGAGCGTACCGAGATCACCGGCTGAAGTTATGAGAGGACGATTTGAAATGAGGTGATGCACATGGCAAAGCGCGTGTCCAGACTCCGCTTCACGGATGAAGAGTTGGAGTCGAAGGACGCATCCAGGATTATTGAGGATGCAGAGGTCAGCGC
>CAVINP010000014.1:0-19497 GCA_963643985.1 bacterium | reverse complement strand
CGGATGAAGAGTTGGAGTCGAAGGACGCATCCAGGATTATTGAGGATGCAGAGGGCAGCGCCGGTAAGACAGTGCCTAAGCGCAGCGGAAAATCTGGATCAAAAGGAACGGTGCAGATTTCAGATGACAAATCGGAAAACACAGTTGCCAAAGCCGGTAAGAGTTCCTCCGGGCTGTCCCGCACAGCCCGGAACGCGCCCTACAGGGCGATGTCTGCTGCGGCCCGTAGTGAGCTTTCTGAGGATTCCGGCGACAGCGCATCGGCAAACGTTTCCCGCGAGGTACTTGAAGGGGCGGAGGACAGTACACGCACTCTCAATTCCGTTCGGCATAAGCTGCAGGAAAATCCGCACGCCCGGGCACTGAAGGCGGAGCGTGCCGCCGACCGTGCGAACCTGAAGGCACTGTACAAGGAAGCGGAAGCCAAGAATCAGGGCTGGGGTGCAAGTGCCGTATCCCGTTTTCAGCAGCGGCGTGCCATTAAGAAGGCCTATGCCGAAGCCAAGGCGGGACGAACGGCGAGCGGTGCGGCGAAGACCGCAGGCAAGGCGGTGCGCAGTGCCGAAAAGACGACCTCCAGGGTCACGCAGTTTGCCTACCGTCACAAGAAGGGTCTGCTCATCATAGGCATCATCGCCATGCTCTTCATGATGTGTACTTCCATATTATCAAGCTGCTCCATGATGATGGGTTCTATATCGCCGACCAACGTGGTATCGACCTATCCCAGCGCGGATGCGGATATGCTGGCGGCGGAGGCGCAGTACAAGGGGCTGGAGAATGCGCTGCAGTCGAAGCTGGACAATTACGAGAAGACGCATGATTACGACGAGTACCACTACGAGCTGGACGACATCGAGCACGACCCTTATGTGCTGATTTCCATGCTCACAGCCATGAAGGGCGGCGCATGGACGATAGACGAGGTGTCGGGCACGCTTCAGACGATATTCGACAAGCAGTACATCCTGACCGAGAGCGTGGAGACGCAGACCCGCTACAAGACCGAGACGCGCACGGGCTACAGAACCGTTATGGATCCGGAAACCGGCGAGACGAGCATGGAGATGTACGAGTACGATGTGCGCGTGCCTTACACCTACAGCATTTGCACGGTGAAGCTGGAGAACTTCAATATGTCGCATCTGCCGGTGTACATGATGAACGAGGATCGCCTGTCGATGTATGCGGTGTATATGTCCGTGCTGGGCAACCGACCGGATCTGTTCGCAGGTTCGTCGTACATCAGCAAGTATTACGGCGAGCAGTACCGCTACGAGATCCCAACCGAAGCGCTGGCGGACGAGCAGTTCGCGGCCATGATCACGGAAGCCGAGAAATACCTGGGCTATCCCTACGTCTGGGGCGGCAGCAGCCCAAGCACCAGCTTTGACTGTTCGGGCTTTGTCAGCTGGGTGATCAACCACTGCGGCGTGGGCTGGAGCGTGGGCCGAAGGAGCGCGGAGGGACTGCGTGGCATCTGTTCCTATGTATCCCCGTCCAACGCCAAGCCCGGCGATCTCATTTTCTTTGAAAAGACATACGACACCAGCGGCGCATCGCACGTCGGCATCTATGTCGGCAATGGGATGATGTTGCACTGCGGCGACCCGATTCACTACAGCAGCATCAACACCAGCTATTGGAAGAAACATTTTCTCCAATTCGGTCGCCTGCCAAGCGCGAAATCATGAGAATCGTACGAGTGAAGGGAGCGAGAGTATGAATCCGAAAATTGAAAAGCTGAGGAACGAACGCAGCAGGAACGCCGATAAGATCGGCAATCTGCAGGAGCGCAACCGCAAGCTGGACGAGCAGATCACGAAGCTCGAAAACAGCGAGATCATCGGCATGGTGCGCGAGATCCGCATGACGCCGGAGCAACTGGCAACTTTACTTCAGCAGCGACAGCCGTTTTCGATGGAAACGGACAACTCCGAAGTTAGCGAAGACGATCCCAATGCCAATGATGTTCTGTTGAAAACGGACATTGAACAGATCGCATCGGACGAACCGCAGGAACCGCAGGAAACGGAGGATAAAGGATGGGCATGAGAAGACAGATTCGCAAGGGCGCGGCGGTGTTGGCGGCCGCGCTAATTTTCACGACGGCGGTGCCGGCATTGGCCTCAGACAGCAGCGTAGCAGGCACGACCACAACGACGCAGACCGTGGCCACCACGACCACCACACAGGGCACGAGCGGCACAACCACGAGCACCCAGACCGAGCGCACGGGTGTGGTCAGCACGAACGGCGGTCGGTTGAATCTGCGCGAGGGCGCGGGACTGAGCTACAAGATCATCGCAAGACTCACCAACGGCACGAGCGTCACGGTGCTCGGCGAGGAGAACGGCTGGTACAAGGTCAGCGTAAACGACATGACAGGCTATGTCAGTGGGCAGTATCTGAAGGTCACGGAAAAATCCACGACCACTACGACGGATACCGTCGTTACGCCCGTGACCACCGTCGCCCCTACTGCTACACCGACGGTTGCGCCCACGCCGACCCCTGCGCCACTCACCCCGGACGGCAATCTTGAACTGGTGGATAATGTTACGCGGAGCGAGGAGAGCAAGCAATTCCTCACCGTGCAGAGCAAGAACGACAACACATTCTACCTCATCATAGACCACGACCGCGACGAGGAAAACGTGTATTTTCTGAACAAGGTGGATGAATCCGACCTCATGGCGCTGACGGAAGACGGCGAAAGTACGGTTGCGGTCTGCACCTGCAAGACCCACTGCGAGGCGGGCAGCATCGATACGACCTGCGAGGTGTGCAAGACCAGCATGGTGGACTGTACCGGCACGGTGCTCATTAAGCCCACGGCCACGCCCGAACCGGTCGTTGAGCCTGAGCCTAAAGAGGACGATGACAAGGGAAGCTCGTCACCCATGCTCATGGTGGTGTTGGTAATTGTGCTCGGTGTCGGCGGCGCGATCTACTATCTGAAGTTCAGGAAGGGCAAGGGCGACAGCAAGGGTTCCGTGGACATGGATGATTTCGACTTCGGCGACGACGAGGATGAAGACGAGACGGAATACGTCTCCGAAGACGAGAAGCCGGACGAAACGGATTCTGACAACGAATAATTGAAAGGCGGTAGATACTATGAACAACATCAGACTGGTCATCACGGAGAAGCCCTCCGTGGCAAAGAGCATTTCCGCCGTCCTGGGTGCAAAAGCACACCGGGACGGCTACCTTGAGGGCAACGGCTATATCGTGTCCTGGTGCTACGGTCATCTGGCGGAGCTGGCCTCTGCCGATGTGTACGATGAATCCTATGCCAAGTGGCGGCGCGAGCAGCTGCCCATCATCCCCGACAACTGGCAGTACAGCGTCGGCCGCGACAAGAAAAAGCAGCTGGATCTGCTGAGCAAGCTCATGAAGCGCGACGATGTCATCGAGATCATCAACGCCTGCGATGCGGGACGCGAGGGCGAGCTGATCTTCCGTACGGTGTATCATCTGGCGGGCTGCACCAAGCCCATGAAACGGCTGTGGATCTCGTCTATGGAGGACGCGGCGATCCGCGATGGCTTTGAGCATCTCAGAGACGGCAGCGAGTACGACAATCTCTATGCCGCCGCCCTTTGCCGCAGCAAGGCGGACTGGCTGGTGGGCATCAACGCCACACGGCTGTTCTCGGTGCTGTATCACCGAACGCTCAATGTCGGACGCGTGGTATCGCCGACGCTGTCTCTCCTGGTGCAGCGCGAAGCGGAAATCAAGGCGTTTCAGCCCGAAGCCTTCTACACGGTGAAGCTGGATGCGGGCAGCTATGCACTGTACAGCGAGAAGTTCAGTGATAAGGCAGAGGCTGAAACACTTCGTTTGTCCTGTGAGAACGGCACTGCCGTTGTCCGCAGCATCGACAAGAAGGAACGCTACGAGAAGTCGCCCGCGCTCTATGACCTGACCACGTTGCAGCGCGATGCCAACCGCATACTGGGTTATACCGCGCAGCAAACGCTGGATTATCTGCAGTCGCTGTATGAGAAGAAGCTCTGCACCTACCCGCGAACCGACAGCCGTTTCCTGACGGACGATATGACAGACACCGTCTCTCAAATTGCCGATGTGGCTGCCGGGATCTGCGGCGCACAGCTGCAGACGGTCTATGTCTCTCAGGTCTGCGACAGCAAGAAGGTAAGCGATCATCATGCGATCATCCCGACCGAAAGCGCGGGCCGGACGGACATCGCTACCCTGACCACCGGAGAGCGCGAGGTGATGCGGCTCATCTGCAGGCAGGTCCTCATGGCTGTGAGCGGTCTGCACACCTATATGGAGACCGTAGTTACGGCGGAGTGCGGAAGCGCAGTCTTTACCACCAAGGGCAAGACGGTGTTGGATATGGGCTGGAAAGCCTTTTCGGAACATGAGACGGATAAGCGCATGATCGTGCTTTCCGCTCTTTCAGAAGGACAGGAGCTGACCAATCTCTCGGCCTGCGTTGAAGAGGGTCAGACCAAGCCGCCCGCGCATTTCACGGAAGATACGCTGCTCTCCGCTATGGAACGTGCGGGAGCCAAGGAAATGCCCGATGATGCCGAGCGAAAGGGACTGGGCACGCCCGCGACGCGTGCGGGGATACTGGAAAAGCTGGTTTCCACCGGCTTTGTCGAGCGCAAGAAGAGTAAGAAGACCGTGAGCCTCATACCGCAGAGCGTCGGTGTATCGCTGATTACGGTATTGCCGGAGCAGTTGCAGTCGCCGCTGCTAACGGCGGAATGGGAGCATAGGCTCAAGGAGATCGAGCATGGCACGCTCTCGCCCGATGCGTTCATGCATGACATCTGCAGCATGGTGGCGGAGCTTGTGCGCGACTATGAGGTGGCAGACGGCGCGGAGGTACTCTTTCCCTCCGGTCGTCCCGTGGTCGGCAAGTGCCCCCGCTGCGGCGGCATGGTTACGGAGAGCAAGCCCGGTTTCTTCTGCGAGAGCCGCAGCTGTCGCTTCGGTCTCTGGAAGGATAACCGCTTTCTCACCTCCAAGCGCATCATACTGACCCGAAAGATGGCGGAGGGGCTGCTCAAGGACGGCAAGACCTTCGTCAGCGGAATGTATTCCGAAAAGGCGGACAGAACCTATTCGGCGTATCTCACACTTTCGGACGATGGTCAGAAGAGCAGCTATTCGCTCCTGTTTGACAGAGGTGGCGGGAAATGAGGCTGGAGCCTGCGGAGCGCGAAACGTGCATACTGTTTTCGGATGCGGATAACACGGCGAGCGTCTACACTTACGACAAGCGCCTGATCCGCAAGCTGAATCGGCTCTGCCACAGGTTTCCTGAACAGATCCGTGAACCGGAATCGCCCGGCTACGGTGCAAGGAAGTATCTCCTGCCCAAACGCTGCGTCACGGTGCGCAATCCCGTTTCGGAAGACTGTCGTGAAGCTGCGCGTCTGAATGCAAAGGAGATCGGCATCATGCCGCCGAACCGGCGCAAGACCAGGTAATAACCCGGAGAACGGGGCGCAGAATCGAATCCGGTTCTGCGTCCCACTTTGAGAAAGGAGACAATCTATGGCTGAAATTGACAGTGCAAATCAAAACAACCGTAGTGACAATTATCGGAGCAATAGAGATCGCCTCAAGGAAATCACCGACAGCATCGAAACCGGCATACAGGAGTTGTTTCAGTCCGAGCACTATGCGCAGTACCTGCAGACCATGAGCCGCTTTCACCGCTACAGCGTCAACAACCAGGTGCTGATCCATATGCAGAAGCCGAATGCCACGCTGGTGGCGGGCTTCAACAAGTGGAAAAATCAGTTCGGGCGCAACGTCATGCGTGGCGAGCGCGGCATACGCATCATTGCACCGACTCCCTACAACAAAAAGGTATCGCGTGAGAAGCTCGATCCCGATACACATCTGCCCGTGCTGGATGACAAGGGTCAGACCGTCATGGAGGAAATGACTGTGCGCGTGCCCATGTTCCGAGCGGTGACGGTATTTGATGTCAGCCAGACCGAAGGCAGACCGCTGCCGAAGCTGGCACACGACCTCAGCGGAAATGTGGAGCACTACGACGTGTTCATGGAGGCACTCAAGCGCAGTTCACCCGTGCCGCTCTCCGTGGAAGAGATTCAAAGCGGTATGGACGGCTATTTCGATCCGGAGCATATGCGCATTGCCCTGCGGGACGGCATGAGCGAGGTACAGACGGTGTCCGCAGCCATCCATGAAATGGCGCACGCATTGCTGCACAACAGGAATAAAGTGAAGGATGGAATCGGCGAAAAGGAACAGCAGAGCGACATTACCCGCAACAGCGAGGAAGTGCAGGCGGAGAGCATCTCCTATGCGGTCTGTGCTTATTTTGGCATAGCCACCGGCGAGAACAGCTTTGGCTATATCGCCTCGTGGTCAAAGGACAAGACGCTGCCGGAGCTTCGCGAAAGTCTGGAGATCATCAACAATACGGCAGGCGGCCTGATCGATACCATAGACCACCACTATGCGGAAATTATGAAGGAGCGAGAGACGGAGCTTCTTGCGGCTGAATCCGTACAGGCAGCAGATAATACTGCAATCGCAATCGAGCCACCCATACAGGAGCAGCCCCAAGTTGTGCAGGACGTTCTCCCGGATCCGGCCGTTTCCGTGGAAGCGCTTCAGGCCTACGGCTATACGGACGACAGCATGGTACCGCTCACCAGGAATCGTGCGATGGAGTTCTTCGAGCGCGATATTCCGGTGTTCCTGCTCTTCAAAAACAACAAGGAGCAGATGGCGTTCTCCGCCAACGAGATTCTGAATCACGGTGGCCTCTTCGGCATAGACCGAAGTGAATGGGAAGCCGTGAAGTCGCAGTATCCCTTTGTCACGGAGAACAAATGGCAGAATCAATTCCTGAAGGATAAAAGTGACGGCTATTGTGTCTACCAGCTGCGCGATGACCGCGACACGGCGGGAATACTGTATCTGAACCGCAATCGTCTGCACACGATAGGCCGGGATGTGGAGTATGACAATTATGCCGCAGTCTATTCGGGTACGCTGTCGGAGGACGAAAGCCTCATGAAGAACCTCGATGACATCTACATGAGGTTCAATGTGGACAAGCCTCAGAATTACGAGGGACGTAGCCTCTCCGTCAGCGACATCATAGCCATAAAGAGAGATGGTGTGGTATCCTGTCACTACGTGGACAGCGTGGGCTTCAGCGACATACCGAAATTCATACCGGAGAACCGCCTCAAGAATGCGGAGGTTTCCGTGGAAGACGACTACGGCATGATAGACGGCATTATCAACAACGGAGCCAAGGAGCAGCCGGAGATCAGAGCAAAGGCCGCGAATACACCCAATCTGTCGGCGCTCTTTGAAGCCGCCAATCGCGTCATTAGTGAGGACAAGCCTGAGCACGAGGACGGTCGAAAAGCCTCCGTACTGGCCAAGCTGCAAACGCCCACGCCTCCACGCAACGACAGGACAGCGCAGAAAAAGAGCGCGGAAAGGGACTTGATATGATGAATTTCACAAATGATGAGATGAACCTGATGTGCATCTACGGTGTCGGCTGCAGTAGAAAAGAACTGATTCAAAAACTCACGGGCATTAAAGCTTACCTTGAAGCGGACGAAAAGGAGCTGCTGGCACTAACGGAAAGCACCGTCTCAAAGCTCAATCAGATCAGCAATGCGGAGTTTGAGGAGCTGGAACTGTTCCCGGACTTTGATGTGTAGCCCGGAATCCTATTGAAGATTATTGCAGATATATGCGAAAATCTTCAATAGAGAGCGATATACGACATCACAAGAAAGGAAATCTCATGCTTGCCTTGACTTTTTGTCTCAAAAATTGTATAATTTTTGAGACAAAACAAGTCGGGGGCGATTTTATGCAGAAAGATAGCATCATCACCCAAATTCTTGAACGGATACAGTCCGGCGGGCATGACGAGGTCTACATCATAGGTGATTTTCTGGATCTGGGTGAGTATCACGCAGTTCGCAAGGCGCTTTTGCGCTTGGAAGAGACCGAAAAAATCCAGAAGATCATGAGAGGCGTTTACTATTATCCGCGCTACAGCGAATTGATTGGCGAGTATGAAGCACCATCGCCGAACAGGGTCGCACAAACGTTGGCAAGGAAATTCGGTTGGACGATTGCACCATGCGGGGACACGGCGCTCAATCAGTTTGGACTGTCTACTCAGGTTCCTGCAAAATGGAGCTATATCAGTGACGGGCCGTACCATGAATTTCAAATCGGAACGCTCACAATGGAGTTCAAGCATCGCAACAACCGTGAGATCTCCGGAATTTCAAGGCAGACGGCGACCATCATTCAAGCGTTGAAAGCCATTGGCAAGGACAACATCTCCGAAAAGCAGTTGACCATTATACGCCGCCGGTTGTCGGAGCCTGAAAAGGCTACTGTTCTCAGGGAGTCACAGCAGGCCACGGTTTGGGTATACGGCTTGATCAAACAAATTTGCGAGAAGAGCGAGGCAGATGACCAATGTATCAGCTGATTAAACAACCGCAGGAACAACTGAGGATACTGTTCAGGAACGCCGCCCAGAAAACAGGACTCCACGAGGCAATCGTTGAAAAGGACTTTTGGGTCTGCCTGACTTTGGATTACCTTTTTCATGCCTGTCCGTGGAAGGAAGCGTTTACGTTCAAGGGTGGAACAAGCCTTTCAAAATGTTATGGCTTGATCAAGAGATTTTCTGAGGATATCGACCTGATATTGGATTGGCGCGTACTGGGCTATGGTTTGAACGAACCTTGGGAGCAGCGTTCCAATACGAAACAAGATGCTTTCAACAAGGAAGCCAACAGTCGTGCGGAGGCATTTTTAGCCGATAAACTGCTGCCGGTATTGCAAGAGGACATGAGCAAAATTCTGGGGCAGACGGCGGAGTTTTATATTTTGTCGGAGGATCCTCAGACGATATGCTTCAGTTATCCGAAGATCTTTGAGGACAGCAGCACGCTGCAAATCATCCGTCTGGAAATCGGTGCCTTGGCGGCGTGGACACCGTCTGTTCCGAAGGCAATTTCGCCTTATGTTGCTGAAGTATACCCCAAGATATTCGTGGTGCCGAGTACAATCATTCTGACTGCATCAGCTGAGAGAACCTTCTGGGAGAAGGCAACCATCTTGCATCATGAAGCCAATCGTCCGGAAAATCTGTCCATGCCGAGCAGGTATTCGCGTCATTATTACGATCTGTATTGCATTGCAAATTCCGGCATCAAGGAGTCGGCGTACAATAATCCGGATCTATTGAAGCGGGTATGCGATTTCAAAATGAAGTTTTACCCGCGAAAGTGGGCACATTATGAGTTGGCTGTTCCGGGAACGCTGCGTCTTTTGCCGCCTATCTATCGCTTGGATGCGCTTAAAAGCGACTACGACAGCATGAAAAACATGATGTTTGGTAATTGCCCCGATTTCGATGTGCTCATGGACTTTATAGGGAATCTGGAACAGGAAATCAATTCGTTGAATGCCAAATAACCCAATTATTCTTTTACGTTAGGAAGCGTCTTCACGGGCGCTTCTTTTATTTTGTGCAAACGCAAGCATAGAGAGGAGAAGTGATTCATGGCAAGCAAATTGCAGGAATACCGGCAGATGTCGGCAGACGCGCAGCGACAGATCACCGGCAGCCTTGAACGCTGGCAGTCGTTTCTGAACACCGCCGCGCGATTGTACAAGTACCCCTATCACGAACAGGTCATGATCCATGCCCAAAGACCGGATGCCGTCGCCTGTGCCGAGTACGATGTCTGGAACAATACGATGGGACGTTATGTGAAGCGCGGCTCCAAAGGCATTGCGCTCATCGATACACGAGGCGAGCGCCCCGCGCTCAGGTATGTCTTCGATGTATCCGACACAGGTGAACGTGCGCACTCCCGAAATGTCAATCTCTGGCAGCTGCGAGAGGAGCATATTCCGGCGGTGTCCGAGATGCTATCCGCCTATTACGGCACGGAAGCCAACGATCCGCTAGCCAAGCAGATTCAGGATCTGGCCGAGAACGTCGCTCGGGAATACTGGGACAACAACAGCCGCGACGTGCTCGACATCCTTGCGGGATCGTACCTTGCAGCGTATGATGAAGACGGTGTCGGGGAAGCGTTCATGCAAGCAACACAGGTCAGCATCAGCTTTTCCCTGATGAGCCGCTGCGGGATCAATCCCGGCGAATACCTTACCCCGGAAGACTTTATGAGTGTCTTCGATTTCAACACGCCTGACACGGCGGTAGCGCTGGGCACGGCGGTGAGTAGCATCAATCAACAGGTACTGCGGGAAATCGGGGCGGTCATACGCAAGTACGAGCGCGAGAGAATCGCGGAGAGGAGCATTGAAAATGGAAATGACGTACAAGAAGAGCGGAGACTATCTGATTCCGGACATCAGGCTGAGCAGTATCGATTGGAAGAAGATCGGGAAATACGGACTGCTGCGCAAGGACTATCTGCTCAAGCATCGCCCGATACTGTGGAACAGGCTGATTCTGAGCGAACGGCTGTTTACGCACCTGCAGGAGATCGACGAGACGGCGAACCGTCACCTGAGCGAGATGATGGCGCAGATGGCAGCGCAGACCGGGCTGACGGAGGAGATGAAGGCTCGCGATCCGCTGGCTTGGGCGGGGCTGATGAACAGCCTGAAGGCGCAGGCGGAGGAGACCATTCTCAGCGAACTGGTGTACAATTAATCGAAGAAACGGAACCGAAAGCACAGACAGACTTGGATGACGGTTGGCTGCCGCCCGGTGCAAGGAACGATACCTCCTACCAATCGGGTGAAGATAATCCTGTCGTTGAGAATACTAAACAGCTGTCCATGTTCTTCCCTACGGAGGAACAGCAAATTGCCCATATTGACGAAGCGGAGCGCACGAATGAGTTGCCCTCCGCTTTTTCATTTGCCCAGGAGGAAATAGATGATATCCTGCGTTTGGGCAGCAATACGACCAATGCGCGATTGGATATCGCAGATGCGTTTCAGAAACAGAAGCCACTTTCGGACATTGCGGAAATGCTGCGCCATGAGTTTCACGGCAGCTATGGTATCCGCGGTGAGCACGGTGATTACAACGCCTTCTACGATGAAGACGGCATTCACTTAAGCAAGGGCAGATCTTTCCATGACGCAAGGCGTTCCCGGTGCATCACCTGGAACACAGCAGCTCAGATGATTTCTCACCTCATGGACACGGGCACATTTGCCACCGAGGTGGAACTTGTAGAGGCTGAGCGCTATGTGCGTTCCGGGACGGCGCAATCCCTGCTGTATCTCTACAATGACCTGAGTGAGGACGCAGTGGCGGGTAATTATCTGGCTTGCCTGAAAGATTTGCCGAACGGCTATCCGGCTGCAACGGAGGCCCTGACCGAACAACTGGCGGATCGTGATTTTCTGTCCACGCTGCGCGGCGAGTATGCGCAGTTTTATATTGCCTATGTCAAGGACAGGGATCTGCTGCGCTTTCACTACCACAGGCCTGCGGTGCTGTGGCAGCGCCTTTCCGAGATCGACTGGGATCGTCGCGCGTACCGCAGTACGATCAGCGAGCTGCCGCAGATCGATTCCTTCATTACGGAGGATGAGATTGACAGTGCCCTGCTCGGCAGCAGCTCATTTGAAGGCGGTAAGAGCCGCATCTATGCGTTCTTCGGCGAGCACACGCTCAAATCGGAGCGGGCGGAATTCCTGAGAAACGAGTACGGCATCGGCGGTCATTCCCATGCGTTGTCCGGCGCGGATAACAGCGAAGAAGTGCACGATTCGAGAGGCATACGCCTCACCAAGGATAACTGCGCGAATGTCGAGCTCAGATGGACGCAGGTGGCGGAGCACATTGACAACATGATCCGTCAGGATCGATTCTTCACGCCGCTGGAGCAGTCCGTGCTGATGAGCCGGCAGACGGCGGAGCAGACGGTTCGGGCGGAACTGAGTGGCGCTGCAGCGGACAGAGATTATGATTCCAGTGAAGATGTTGCTGAAGTTGATTCCGCAGCCGATTCTGTGGAACCCGGTTCCTACCAAGTACACGATACAGGTAGCCCTGCTGAAGCCGTTCCCGTCATAGCTCCCGTAACTCCCGCAGAAATCGAGGCTGCGCTGATTCGCTGGAACGGGCATCTCGACAGCAAGTCTCGCGTACAGGACTATATGCGTATGCATGGTCGCGAACGCGGTGCGGCGCAGTGGTTGCGGGATAACTACGGCGGCGACAGCTTTATGGTGACCACGGATCACGGCACAACGGAGCTTTCATGGTCGCGCGTACAGCGCAGCCTGTGGACGCTCGTGGACGAGGATCGTTTCCTGACCGAGGCGGATCGCATGATGCTGCACGCCAATCAGCTGGCTACCGTGGAAACGCTCACGCCCCAAGAACGTTATTTCGTGGTTGAAGATGAGGGCGCCTACGGCATATGGGATGAAGCCCGAAACGATCGCTATGCGAATGGAAACGGTGAGATCCCGTACTTTGACAACGAATGGGCCGCTGAAGAATATCTGGGTGTACTTCAGGAAAACTTTGAACAGCAGGCGGCTGTCGAACGGGAGATCTCAGAACGCTTGGATTCTGCAAAAACAGGGACTTTTGCTCCTGATTTTGCAGATGAATCTGCGGAGACGACCCCTACATCGACCGAGCCCGGAGACGTGCAAAAAATGGAACTTTCATCCCTGAATTTGCAGAATGACGACATTCTGGGCATGGAGCTTGTCATGGACGGCAGGCGCTTCGTGGTCGATGAGATCAAGGACAATAACGCTTCCCTGCGCGACATTACCTTCCAAGACAACAGCGGCTTTCCGATATTCCGCATCGAGCCTGTGGGGCGCATCCGTAGCATTCTCTATCCGCAGCAGGATATTGCTCCGCAGCTTACTCTGGAAACGACCGTAACCGAGGCCCAGCTGGAGCTGCTTCGTCCACAGCTGGAAGAGGCCGGTATCGACTATGTGGTCGTCAATGCGGGTTATGACAGCAGAACGATCAGCTTTTCCTCCGAATATTATCAGACCGTGCAGGATATGTTGGACGTATTGCCGGAGGAGAATATTCCTTCCGAGCCTGTGATGGAGACGAGCGAAGTATCAGAGACAAATTCTGCCCATTCAGTCGAACACCTCATACCTGCGTCAACGTCTTCTTCATTCACGACAGAAACGGAATCCGTACATCCTGCCTCTCAGACCGGTCTCCCGTATGACATCGTGGTCGAGCGCATTCGCACGGAACCCGAACACACGCCCCCTGCCCAAAACTTTCGTATTACGGACGAACATTTGGGCGAAGGCGGCGCAAAGACCAAGTTCCGCATGAACATGGATGCGATCCATTTGCTCAAGGAATTGGAAGCGGGCGCTAGACAAGCGACACCTTCTGAGCAGGAAACGCTCTCCCGTTATGTCGGTTGGGGCGGTCTGGCGGATGCCTTTGACGACAGCAAGAGCAACTGGACAGATGAGTACCGTGAACTTCGCGATGCACTGACGGATGCCGAGTACGAGGCAGCCAGATCGTCCACGCTGAATGCCCACTACACCACGCCCACCGTCATACGCGCCATATACGATGCACTGGACAACATGGGCTTTGAGTCCGGCAATATTCTGGAACCCAGCATGGGTATCGGCAATTTCTTCGGCTGTCTGCCATCCAAGATGCAGAACAGCCGCCTCTACGGTGTGGAACTGGACTCCATTACCGGGCGCATCGCCAAACAGCTCTATCCCAATGCCGACATCACGGTGGCGGGCTTTGAGACCACCGACAGGCGTGACTTCTACGATGTCGCCATCGGCAACGTACCCTTCGGTGCGTATCAGGTCAATGACCGCGCCTACAACAAGCTCGGTTTCTCCATCCACGACTATTTCTTTGCCAAGACGCTCGACCAGATCCGTCCCGGCGGCGTAATTGCCTTTATCACCTCGCGCTACACGATGGACAAGCAGTCCCCCGAAGTGCGCAAATACATCGCACAGCGTGCCGAATTGCTGGGCGCGATTCGCCTGCCGAACAACGCCTTTCGCGCCAACGCCGGTACGGGCGTGGTCACGGACATCATCTTCCTGCAAAAGCGTGACCGTCCCGTGGAGATCGAACCCGACTGGGTGCATCTGGGGCAGAACGAGGACGGCTTTGCCATCAACAGCTATTTCGTGGATCATCCCGAAATGGTGCTGGGGCGACAGTCCTCCGAGAGCACGCAGTACGCCGGTCAGGATTTCACCGTTGTGCCCATCGAAGGCGCGGATCTTGCGGATCAGTTGCACGAGGCGGTACAGCATATCGGTGGCAGCTACCGAGCGGCGGAGCTTCCCGACCTGGGCGAGGACGAGACCCTGCCGGACAGTATTCCCGCAGACCCCAATGTCCGCAACTACAGCTATGCCGTGGTGGACGGCGAGGTCTACTACCGCCAGAACAGTGTAATGGTCAGGACAGATCTGAATCCCACTGCCAATGAACGCATTCGCGGCATGGTCGCCCTGCGCGACGGCCTGCGCTCGCTCATTGACTTGCAGTTGGACGCGACGGCGACGGACGAGCAGATTCATGCGGCACAGGCCGAGCTTGAGCAGCGCTATGATGTCTTCAGCGCAAAGTACGGGCTCATCAACAGCCGCGCCAACGCGCTCGCCTTTCAGGACGACAGCTCGTATTACCTGCTTTGCACGCTGGAAATACTGGACGAGGACAAGCAGCTGGAGCGCAAAGCCGACATATTCACCAAACGCACCATCATGCCGCACGCCGTTGTCACGCGCGTAGACACGCCGTCTGAAGCACTGGCGCTGTCCATCTCCGAAAAGGCGCGTGTGGACCTTGCCTATATGTGCGAATTGACGGGCATGGACGAAGAAGGACTGATTTCCGGGCTGCAGGGCGTGATATTCCGCGACCCCGTAAAGGACGAGTGGCAGACGGCGGACGAATATCTCTCCGGCAATGTCCGTCAGAAACTGCGCGAGGCGGAGGCTGCCGCTGAGCATGACCCTGCATTTCTTCCCAACCTGGAAGCCCTGCGTGCATCCCAGCCCAAGGATCTGGACGCATCCGAGATTGAGGTTCGCCTGGGCGCGACATGGATCGACAGAAAATACATTCAGCAGTTCATGGAGGAAACCTTTGAGCCGCCGTACTATCTGCGCCGACACATCCGGGTTCTGTATGCGCCCTATACCGCAGAGTGGAGCATCAGCGGAAAGAGCACACCGTCCTACGGCGATGTCAATGCCTTTATGACCTACGGCACGGATCGCGCCAATGCCTACAAGATACTCGAAGACACGCTCAACCTCAGAGATGTGCGCATCTACGACAGCGTTACCGATGCGGACGGCAAGGAACGGCGCGTGCTCAATTCCAAGGAAACCACGCTTGCCCAGCAGAAGCAGCAGGCGATTAAGGATGCCTTCAATGAATGGATATGGAAGGATCCCGACCGGCGGCAGGCGCTGGTAACGACCTACAACGAGTTGTTCAACTCCAATCGCCCCAGAGAGTACGACGGGCGGCACATTTCCTTCTCCGGCATGAACCCGGAGATACGCCTGAGAGAGCACCAGCTCAATGCCGTGGCGCACATACTCTACGGCGGCAATACGCTGTTGGCCCACGAAGTGGGGGCTGGGAAGACGTTCGAGATGGTCGCCGCAGCAATGGAATCAAAGCGCCTGGGGCTTTGCCACAAGCCGATGTTCGTGGTGCCCAATCATCTGACGGAGCAGTGGGCTTCGGAGTTTCTGAGGCTCTATCCGTCCGCAAATATCCTCGCCGCGACGAAAAAGGACTTTGAGCCGCGAAACCGCAAGAAATTCTGTGCCCGCATCGCAACCGGCGATTATGATGCCATCATCATCGGTCACAGTCAGTTCGAGCGCATACCGGTTTCCTTGGCGCGGCAGGAGCGATTGCTCAGAGAACAGATAGACGAGGTCACCGAAGGCATTGAAGAGATGAAGAACAGCCGTGCCGAACGCTTTACCATCAAGAGCATGGAACGCACGAAGAAGGGACTGGAGGTCAAGCTGAAGAAGCTGCTGGACTCCGGTCGCAAGGACGATGTGGTGACCTTTGAGGAACTGGGCGTGGATCGCCTGTATGTGGACGAGGCGCACGCGTTCAAGAACCTTTTCCTCTACACAAAAATGCGCAATGTGGCAGGGCTTTCCACGACCGATGCCCAGAAGTCCTCCGATATGCTGCTCAAGTGCAGATATATCGATGAACTCACGGGTGGCAAGGGCGTGGTGTTCGCCACAGGCACACCTGTCAGCAATTCCATGACGGAATTGTACACCATGATGCGCTATCTTCAGCACGACACGCTTCAGAAGAAGGGCTTGGCGCATTTCGATTGCTGGGCATCGACCTTCGGCGAAGCCACCACAGCAATCGAATTAGCCCCGGAGGGAACAGGCTACCGAGCGCGTACAAGATTTGCCAGGTTCTTCAATTTGCCCGAACTGATGACGCTTTTCAAGGAAGTCGCCGACATCAAGACTTCAGATCAGCTGCATTTGCCTGTGCCGGAAGCAGTTTACCACAATGTTGTCGCGCAGCCTACGGAGATCCAGCAGGAGATGGTGCAGGAACTGTCCGAGCGTGCCGCAAAGGTGCATTCCGGCGCTGTCGATGCCAGCGTGGATAACATGCTGCGCATCACCACCGACGGCAGAAAGCTGGGCCTTGACCAGCGCATCATCAACCCCAATCTGTCGGATGATCCCAACAGCAAGGTCAATCAATGTGTGAACAACATCTATCGCATCTGGAACGAGGGCAAGGCGGATAAGCTGACCCAGCTCGTGTTCTGCGACTTGAGCACACCCAAGACCGGCGCAGCTACAGCGACCGCAAAGGCCGCCAAGGCGGTCGCAGGCAACATCGACAGTCCCGAACTTCATGCCGTCGAGTCAAAGATCGTCGGCGATGGCGAAAGCAATAGTGATGTCGGCGTTTCAGCCGAACCTTCCTTCACCGTCTATGACGACATTCGTGAAAAGCTCGTCGCAATGGGCATTCCCCGCGAACAGATTGCCTTCATCCATGAGGCGAACACGGAAGTTCGCAAGAAGGAACTGTTTGCCAGGGTGCGCTCCGGTCAGGTGCGCGTGCTCATGGGCAGTACCTTCAAGATGGGCGCAGGTATGAACGTGCAGGATCGCCTGATTGCCTTGCACGATCTGGATGCGCCGTGGCGACCGGGTGACCTTGAGCAGCGTTCGGGGCGCATTATCCGCCAGGGCAACATGAACAAGGAAGTCCACATCTACCGCTACGTTACGGAATCCACATTCGATGCCTATCTCTGGCAGACCCTTGAGAACAAGCAAAAATTCATATCCCAGATCATGACGAGCAAGTCGCCTGTGCGTTCCTGCGAAGACATCGACGAGACCGCACTCTCCTATGCGGAGATCAAGGCATTGTGTGCCGGAGATGACCGAATTCGTGAAAAGATGGATCTGGACGTGGATGTCGCGCGGTTGAAACTGATGAAGGCCAATCATCAGAGCCAGCAGTATCGTCTCGAAGACAATATTCTCCGTACATTCCCACAGCAGATTGAGCAGAACATGGGCTTCATTACCGGCTACAGTGCGGACATGGAAACGCTGGCCGAGCATCCCCACCCTAAGGACGGCTTTGCCGGTATGACGGTGCGCGGCGATGTGCTGATTGACAAGGAAAACGCCGGTGCCGCCCTCGTGGATGCCATGAAACTGGTGCGCGGCTTGGAACCCGTGCCCATCGGCAGCTACAGAGGATTTCAGATGTCGTTGACATTGGAGGACTTCGGCAAGGACTATGTACTGACGCTCAAGGGCAGAATGTCACACCGTGTGACACTGGGCAAGGATCCCAGAGGCAATCTCGTGCGCATCGACAACGTGCTGTCCAATATGGAGAGTCGCCTCGCCCGCGTGCAGGAGAAACTGGATTCCATCAATGCCCAGTTGGAGACCGCAAAAGCCGAAATCGGCAAGCCGTTCCCGCAGGAAGAAGAACTGAGAGAAAAGTCCGCGCGTCTGGCGCAACTCAATATCGAATTGAACATCGATGAGCGTATGCCCTTGGAAGCGGCGATGAACGTCGATGAACAGGAACGGTCAAACGATTCGACAATTCAGCCGAAGGCAACACTCTCGGTCATAAATGCCAAGACCGAGCGCACGTCTGTACTGGCACAGCTGCGTGCGCCACTGCCGCAGAAGGATGCGAGAGGCAAACAGAACGAGACGCAAAAGGAGGAACGCTGATTATGGATAAAAACTTCACGAAGGACACACCCGTGTATCACGCACCGAAATCGCTGCAAAGCAGCGCTTTCGGCAGCGCCGCGCCGGAATCCGAAGGATTCGCGCGGGCTGGTCGCGCCTGCAAAGCGTTGCAGTGGCGCGACTGCTATCGTCACGACAGCACCTATGCGCGTGAGCACAACGAGCTGCTGCTGTACCGCGCATCGTATCAGGCCAATGTCGCCTGCAAGGAAGCCATAGAGGATGCGATTCGCAGCAACTACGCCGATAACCATCTGAACACCGATGCCATCATGGATGCCGTCAGCGCGGATTTCAGTACGGATCGCATTTCGTATGTGCTGGCCAATACTGTTCAACACAAGGACTGGGATGCCCGCATCCACAGAGCCAACAAGGACTGGGCGAAAAACATCCCCGTAACACCGAATCCCGATTCCTGGGGCGGCGACCGAAACTGCTATTTTGTAGTGGATCAGGCACATCCGGGACTTACGGATCTGTTTATCTCGCACTTCCGAAAGGAAATGGAGAAGGCACCGCAGGAAAAGAAGCCGTCCGTGCTGAATCAGCTTGCCAAACCCCTGCCACAGAAGGAGGCTGCCAAGCCGGGCAAGCGCAAGGAACAGGAGCTGTGAGCATGGCGGAAAAGAAAATCAATATGCACTTCTACGTGACACAGGCAGAGTACGACCTGATCATGCGGAACATGGCACTGGCGGGCACGGTGAATCTCAGTGCGTACCTCCGCAAAATGGCGATTGACGGCAGAATAATCAAGCTCGATATACCGGGAATCAAGGAACTGCTCTCGCTGCTTCGCCGGGCAAATGCCAACATTAATCAGATTGCAAAGCAGGCGAACGCAAGCGGACGCGTGTTTGATACGGATTTGCAGGAGATCCGGCAGTACCAAAAAGAAATCTACGTGGAAACGAACGCGCTTTTGACGCGGCTTGCAGAGATACAATAGATTACGATTGATCCGAGAAATGGGCGACAGACTCTTCTGCCGCCCACTGATATATAAAACTTGGTAGTCTCGGATAATTCAAAGCTGGGACAAAATCAGAAGCTTATCAGGAACTTAAAAATCTACCATATCAAAAGAAACAGAATGTCTCTATCATTCATTGTTTCGGGAATCTGCCGGCGGCTTTTTCATGTTCTGCCCAAAGTTTCAATGCGTCAATAGTCATTGACATACTG
>CAVINP010000013.1:11414-29626 GCA_963643985.1 bacterium | reverse complement strand
GTCAAAAGGTCTACCGTAGATGACGCTCAGCTGCATCACGGTCATGGTGTGAATGCTGTCATTCTCCGGGCACTTGTGATGATCGTGCGCCACGACCACGAAATACACCCACGTGTAATTTGCACTTGCTACCTTGATGATCGTGCCGACTGGGAAATACCTCGGCCCGCCGCCGCGATCCACAATCTCCTGCATCGCCTCGAAGCTTTCAACATCCCACCCCGCAGCGATAATCTTCAAAAAGCCCGACTGAATCTCAAGCTCACTTCGGATCGCCACCTGCGTCGTCTCGGTAAAAATATCCGCCATTTAAATCACCTCATTCCGTTGTCGTGCCGTTTGCCAGAAGCTGTTTTAGCAGCTCCGTCTGTGCCTTCAGCTCGCTCAGCATATCCTCCGCCGTCACTTCCTTGGCGATGCTCTCGACGTACCCCGCCACGGCTGTCTCGCTTGCCTTGGCGTTATCCTCGCTCGTCTTGGCGTTGCTCTCGCTGGACGCTGCATTCGTTGCCGATGCGCTCGCATTGCTCTCGGATGCCGCCGCAGCACTTGCAGCCGCCTGAGCTGCCGTCTTGGCCGTGTCAATATCGCCGATGTCCGCCACGGCCTGTTTGCATGCCGCCACGGCTTCGGAGGAGGCCGTCTCGCGCGCTTTTTCTGCCGCCGCACGATTGCTCTCCGCTGCCTGTCTCGCCGTCTCTGCGGCTGCTCTCGCGCTCTCTGCGGAGATTCGTGCGTTCTCGGCACTTGCACGATTGTTCTCAGCGCTCACCCGCGCCGTCTCGTTGCTGATGCGCTCGTTCTCATTTCTGATCCGCTGCGCCTCGGCTTCTTTGCGGTCTTCTTCGTTTTCGCCGCACTCGGCGATCTTCCGCACGTCCGCCGACGTACTGGTTACCAGCGCAAGAATATCCTCAGCGGTCACTTCCTTGGCGATGCTCTCCACATACCCGGCCACGGCCGTCTCGCTCGTCTTGGCATTCGTCTCGCTTGTCTTGGCGTTCGCTGCGGATGTTATCGCGTTCGTCTCGCTCGTCTTGGCATTCTTTGCGCTCGTCGCCGCGGCGCTTGCACTGCTGGCAGCATTGGTCTGGCTGCTGGCCGCGCTCACCGCACTGTCACTGGCGCTCTTTACCGCAGCCGTGAGCAGTTCCTGCCGGCGTGCTTCGTTATTTACGCGCGCCGTCTCTGCGGCTGCTCTCGCGCTCTCGGCTTCTTTCCGCACATCCTCATTGCTCTGCCGCTGTGTTTCGTTTTCCGCGCGCATCTTTTCGGCCATGCTGCGCGCGTTCTCGGCATTGTCGCGCAGGTCTTCGGCGGCGCTGCGCATCTTTTCGGCTTCAACGCGCTCGGCTTCACCCTTTTCGGCAGTCTCGCCAGCCGTCCTCGCCTTCTCCACCGCCGCATCCACGCCGTCCAGCGCCGTCTCCAGCTCGTCGCGCAGCACCTTGTCCGCATCGAGCTCGGCCTGTGCATCCTTCAACGTTGCATCGACCCGGTCGAGCACATCCCGCACCGGTTCGCCGGGCGCATCCCCCTCGCCGCGCAGTGACCTGACCACCGTGCCGCAGAAGGTCGCGCTCTTTAAGATCTTCTCACCGTCCAGCACCCGCAGCTCGATCCGCAGCCGGCCCTTTTTGTCGAGGTCCGTTGCCGTCAGTGTCAGCACGCGCTTTGTGCCGTCCGTCTCAAGTTCCGCCGTATACGGCTCATCGTCTCCGTTGCGCTGCATCACGCATAAGATGTTCGCATCCGGATACGCTTTAAGCACTTCGGCGCAATCCCACGCGATACACCGCGTCAGATGCTCACCGCAGCGCCCCAGTTCCCCCAGATCCATATCTCCGGAGAAACTGCGCTCAATTCTTTCATCCATGACCTTCACTTCCTTCCAAAAGCGTCAACGTTGTCGCTTTTCAATAGCAGTCGCCGCACTGCACCGACAGCAGTCGCAGCTCGATTTCATCGAGTTGCGACCAGCCTGTGCGGAACTTTCAGTTCCCAGCACAGCGCTGCCCAAGCCTTGCGAAGCAAGTCTTGGGTGCGTAACGGCAGCGGTGGAGGGGTTTATCCCCCTCCGTCACCACTTCCCGCGACCCCTCAGATACCGTCGATCCAGCTGATTCAGCTCTCTGGCGATCTGCTGCACATCCTGATCGGATCTCACCGTCATGCCGTCCACCGTCACCGCCAGGCTGCGCTGTTGGTTGTATGTTGATGTCGAGTTGTCCACATTCGCCCCGGTCGCCGCATACGCGCCGTACACACGGCGAATATCCGAATTCAGCAGCGCCTCGCTGACCGTCGGCCAGCCGCTCATGCCCTCTTCCAGGCCGCGTCCGAACATGGTGGTCAGGTTTTCGGCCACCTTTGACGGCGAATGAATCTTCCACGCATCCTTGATCGTCTGCGCGATCTTGTCCGCATAGTCCTTGGCTTTGTTCAGCAGCGTCTTCATTTCGGATTCCAGGCCGCTCTGAAGCCCTTTCCCGAAGTTGGATCCAATATCATCGCCGTCATCCTCCAGGCCGTCAAACGCGCCCGTCAGATTGTCGGCAATCGTTCCGGCCACGCTGGCAAAGCTGTACTGGCTCATGCCCTGCGCAATGCCCGCGGCCACATACCCGCCGGTCGGAATCATGCTGGTTGCCGGCGAGGCCACGCCCAGCGCAGCATCGATCGACGATTGAATGCTGCCGGCAAGCGTTGTCGCATCCCCATCCCAGCCATATGCCTTCATGCCCTCGGCGATACCGGCGCTGATCATGTTGCCGGTCCCGAGATACTGATCCGCCGCGCTAACCACCCCCAGCAGCTGCTGCAGCTGCTCGGTGTATGCTTTTGTCGTTTCCTCGTCCAGTTCACCGCTGCTCAGCGCCGCCATCAGATTGGCCGCCTGATTGGCGATATTGGTGATGTCCTCTTCGTTTAAGCTCTGCAGGCTCTGCCTGAGCGATGTCGCTGCGGCATCCTGATTCGTCTGCAGGTCATATAAGCTGATACCGTTCTCGGTATATACCTCGCCGCTGGCGTTGAGCGCATCGATCTGTGCCTGTTGCTCAGCGAGCGCCTGTGTCATGCCGTTGATGCTGTTGACACTGTCCTGCGTGCTCACGCCCATGAATGATATCACGGTGTCTTCCAGCGGATTTTCGTTCATTGCTGCCGTGACCTGCTCAACCGTGGCCACCGTGCCGACTTCGGGCGTGATAATCACGTGCACCGTGCCGTCCTCGCCGAGCACCACCAGGTCATTGACGTCAATCTGCGCCGCCGTCTCCGGTGTCACCGGTATATCCACGCCGTCCCCGGTGCTGATCTTCAGCATGCCGTTGTTCAGTGCCGTCTGAACCGTCGTCTGCCAGTTTGCACCCAGGCCGACGCCGATCTTGGCCGCCGGGCCCTGGATATCGACATCCTTGTTTGCTTCCTCCCATGCGGTAATGGCCGCCTGATCCAGCGGATTGAGCGTGATCGAGCCCTTCGTCTCAAATGTATCCTTGCCCTCGGCAAAGTCATTCCAATCTTTCTCGGCCTGCGTCATATCCAGGCCGACCATGATCCGCTGCACCTCTTCCGGCAGCGCTTCGCCGAAGATGGTCGCCAGCCCTTCGCCGCTTTCGCCCATCTCGCCGGCCAGATCCCGGATCTGCTGGATCTTGGATAAAAGGTCCGCGGCATCAATGCCCATTTCGGCAAATTCGCTATCCGTCGTGCCGGCACCTTGAAGCTGCGTCACCACGCTCAACAGGCTTGTCAGCGTGCCCTCGTCGAGGCCTTCCGTCAGTTCCGCCAGCTTTACCGTATCGCCGCTGGACATCGCCGCCGATATCTGATCGATCAGTTCGATCTGTTCCTGGAAGCCGCCCGATTCAAGTCCGGTCTTAAGCGTTTCCGCGGCCACCTGCTTGACTGCCGCCTGATATTCCTTTTCGCCATCTATGCGCTGCTGGTTGTACTGCTCGTTCAGCGCCGCCAGTGCTTCGGTGCGCTGCGCTTCGTCTTCGATCGCCATCACTTCCGCGTACTGCGTATCGTAGCTCTCATCCAGCGCTTCATTGTATGCCTGGCGTCCTTCGGCAAGCGCGTTCAGCGCATCGCCGTACACATCCATGCCGACCTCGCCGCCGCCGGCAAGCGTTCTGGAGATCTCGCTCTGCAGGCCCTGGATCACGCCCTCGTAGCCTTCCCCGGTCGTGCCGGAATACTCCAGCTGCAATTCCGCCCGGAGCTTGATCACCTCGCCCAGGCGCGTCTGATCTTCCTCGGTCAGAATACCGTTCTGTTTTTTCTTGAGCAGCGCCTCGATTTCTTTGTCCCAATCGTCCAGCTGCTTCAGATCCGCTTCCATTTGCGCCTGTGCCTCCGGTGTCAGTGTGCCCAGATTGCCGAGCAGCTCCGACCGCTGCTCAATTGCGTCGCGCACCGAATCCGAATCCTCGGTAAAGCTGTCCACGAACGACTTAACCGTCTCGCTCGTTTCCCGCTTGCCGTCCGTCCAGGTCGCCACCAGTGACTCAAACCAGCTGCCACCCTGCGCACCGGCCTTGGTGAAGCTGTCTTTATCCATGCCGAAGCGTGCCAACGCATCGCTCGTGCCGGTGTCGTACATCGTGGTGGCCTGCGTCTTCTGCCATTCCTCGGCGACCGTCATCATTTCTTCGGTCGCTTCCCGGGCAGCCTTGGCACCCGATGCCCAGTCGGCGAATTTGTAAATCGCCACACCTGCCGCAGCCACCAGCGCCGCAATGCCGGCAGGCCCGAGCAGGCCGCCGATGGAGCTCATCAGCCCCGACAGGCCACCGCCGGCACTCGCCGCCGCACTCGTCAGCTTGCCCAGCACGCCCGTCACCGAACCGACCACGCCGTTGAGCTTGCCGATCACGGATATCGCAGGCCCGACCGCCGCCGCATACGCCGCAAACGTCAGTATCTGCTTCTGTGTCCCTTCATCCAACGCCGTAAACTTTTCGATCAGCTGGCTTACCCAATCGATGCCGTCCTGGATGATCGGCAGCAGCGCGCTGCCAAAGGACACCGCGGCCGCCTTGGCCTTGTTGCCCACCATCGTGAGCTTGCTGGCCGTGGTGTTGTATTTGGTCTGTGCTTCATTGGCCAGCGCAGTGTTTTCGCTCCATGCGCTGTTGGCCATGTCGATGGCGCTCGTAAACAGTTCCGACGCATTGGCCGATCTCAGCAGTGCATCGCGGAAGCGCGTTTCGGATATGCCCATTTCATCCAGCATCACGATCGCGCTCTCCGATCCGGAAGACAGTCCCTGGATAAATGCCGTCACCGCGCCCGCGGCATCCTGTGAAAACATCGTCGCAAATTCATCGGCCGTCATGCCGGCAATCTCGGCATAATCCTTCAAGCTGTCCGAGCCGGTCTCCGCAGCCACCTGCATGTTGATAAACAGCTTGGAAAAGGCCGTGCCGCCCGCCTGGGCTTCCAGGCCGAGAGACGACAGCGCCGCAGCAATGCCCATGATTTCCGCTTCCGACATGCCCGCCTGACTTCCGGCGGAAGCCAGATTGGTGGCCATCGCCGTGATGTCCGATTCGGTCGTGGCCATATTGTTGCCCAGTTCCACCACCGTGCTGGCCAGATTCGAAAAGTGATCCTGGCTCATGCCGGTGACGTTGGCAAACTTGGCAAACGCGCTCGCGCCTTCCTCGGCGGTCAGATTGGTGGTGGCCGTCAGATCTGACATGACATCGGTAAACTGCACCACGTTTTCGGTGGCAATGCCCAGTTGTCCGGCATTGGCGGCAATATCGGCAAGCGTTGAAGAATCCACCGGCTTGATCTGGCTCATGTCCATCAGCGATGTCTCAATCTCGGCAAGCTGCTCATCCGTACCGGAAACCGTCTTCTGCACGCCCGCGAAGCTGTCTTCCCAGGAAATCGCCGCGCCCGCAGCGGCCACGCCCGCCGTCACAATGCCGGCGCTCACGGTGCTCAGCGTCTTACCGATCTTCTGCTGCGCTTCCCCGGCCTTCGTGGCCTTTTCGCTGTAAGATTCCAGGCTCTTGGCCGCGTCCTGCAGTTTCTGCTTGTGCTGCTCGACCTTGCTGTTGAGCTTCGTCAGCTCGCTCTGCATGTTGGCCATTGCGGCCTTGGATTCATTCTGCGCCGTGGTCAGCTTCTGGATATTCTTGTCGGCATTGGCAATCGTAGTATCCGCGCGCTTGATGCCCTGCTCCCACTGTGTGATGTTCTGCTTGTTTTGATTAAGTTCATCCTTGAGCGCCTTGAGCGCCGCTTCCATCTCGGCATACTCGTCGGTGCCTTCCTTGCCGGCCGCTGCCGCCTGATTGAGCGCCTGCTGCTGTTGCTTGATCGCCGCCACCAGTTCGGTATTTTTCTGCTTGGTGGCTTCGATCTTGGCCGCATAGCTCGTCTGGCGCTCCTGGGCGGACTTGATCTTCTGGTTCGCCTGCTCAATCGCTTGGCCATACTTGGCAATCGCCTGCTCCTGCAGCGCGATCTTCTGCCTGAGCAGATCGGCCTTTGCGCCGCTCTGATTCAGTTTGTCCGAGAATCCGCCGGCCTGGGCGGCCGCCGCGGCAAAGCCGGAATCCAAAAGCTTGATCTCATTCTTGATCGCGGTAATCTGGCTCTTGGTGTCACCGTGCTCAAACGACAGTCGCACCACCAGATCCTTCACACTGCTGTCCGGCATATCTCCTCACTTCCTTTCCTTTGTCTTGCCCTCGATCTCTCTTCTGCTTCCCGGCCCGCTACACCGGCCCGTAAGCCATCCACCGGACTGCAAACTTTCGCGTCGATCCGCTGGTGTTCGCATACCTGAGCGTAAACCCGCTGCTCGTCACGTTCTTCACCGCCACAAAGCAGCCGCCGAAACTGGATCCACTCTGCGTCACATCGGCGACAGCCACCACCATCGGTGCCTCGGCAAACGCCGTCTCAAACGTGATCGTCTCCTCAGTTCCGTTGTCGTGGCTGGCCTGATCAGTCACGCCCGTCTGGAAATTTGCGATACCGCCGCGCGCATGCATCGGATACCGGCATTCAAACTGCCCCGGATTGTTCGGGTCACAGAAGCCGCCGAAGGTCACACCGCCGGCCGGATCACCGGACAGATGCACATTGGCAAAGGCCCTCGCAATCGTAACGATGCGTGACTTTTGCTCAAATTCATCGCCGAAGATCAGCGTCAGTGTATGATTGCTGCTGTTGGAAAATGTCTGCGTAATTGCGGTCAGACTGTCCGTAATGCCCGTCAGCATCTCATCCTTCGTGGCATTGAGCATTACGGCCACGCCGCTACCGTCCACCAAACTGACCGTCATACGCGCCTTCTGGTCATCCGTCAGCCCGGCCGCCTGCGTAAGCTTCGCCGTGGTCTTGACGTTGATGCTGTCATCCGTCACGCGTTCCACATCAAAGTCCTCAATCGCCGGGTTGTAGTGCTGATCGAGGATGCCGAAGTATTCGTTGTTTGTGCCGAAGAGATTGCTGAAAAACGATGCATCTTTGTCTTCGCTCCAGCGAAGCACGCACTCAAGACCGGAACCGCTTAGCGCTTTGACTGGCAAGCAACGGCTTGTAAACGGCGCTACAGAATCTCCATCGCGCGGGCTGTATGCCGTTGTTCCGCTGAATGTCATCTCGGCATTCTTTGCCCAGTTTACCGTGACATAGATGCTGCCTGAACCTGTAAACCACCACTGCATCGCTGTTGAGGTGGATGACCCGCTGGTTTTGGTGTAGTGAATGCGTGTATATATGGCCAGTTTGGTGATTTTCTGACCCGTCAGATTCTTGATTGTCATCGACCAGCTGGTGCTCTCGCCCCACACGACCCCGCGCGGGCTGAACGACAGCGCCGTGATCTCAAACTTTCCGTCCGTTGATGTAAATATCGCCATTTGCCATCACTTCCTTTACTCTTCCGCCAGTTTGAACACCAACCCGCCGTCCGAGCTCTTTCTCAGTTGATACGCACCGAACTGCACATAGTTGGCGGCAAATTTCGAATAGACCCTTGTGCCCATCTTGATCTGCACGCCCTCGCTGTTGAGCAGCATCTCGTTGTCGCTGTCCCTTGAGCGCATATGCGTGCCGTCCTCGCGCACATCCAGATACTGCAGATCGCCGACAATCATCTGAATGCTCTTGCCGCTGTAGATCTTGCTGGTATACAGCGCATCGATGAACGCCGAGCGCGCAAAGAGCGCGTCCACATCGATCATGTCCGCCTCGATCTCATTGACCAGCGCATACGTGGCAAACAGGTTCGTGGTGTTCAGCTCCGAAGCCGTCACCTGCGATTCCACAATCACCCGGTTGTCGCTCGTATAGCCCTGTTCCTTTTCCGCATCCGTCGGCTCCGTCTTCGTGGCAGACACCGTGCCGTCTGAATTCACATCGATCTGATAATATACTCCGTCACTGGCCTTGATCACCAGATTGCCGATGGTCGCCGACACCATCTGCGCATAATCCACCGCCAGATTGGTAATAAACAGCTTGCCGGCAACGCCGTACTTTAAGTTCATTGCGTTGGCCACCAGATGCTGGATCGTGGCCTTGTCAAATGAGGCCGTGCCGGCAATCAGCACTTGGATCCGCGCCAGCTCCGCAGCCAGTTCGTCGGTCGAGATCGTCTCGCTCGTAATCTGCTTGGCGACCAGCGTCTCCATCTTGGCATACGCCGCATACATCTCATCGGTCGTAATGCTGCCGGCGCTGATCTCGTTAAACCGTCCGACCACGGCCGTGATCGCATCCGCGGCCAGCTGCTCAATCGCCGCCGTGCCGATCTTGGCATACTGAATCGAAGCCGTCCGAAGCACATCACCGCTCACCGATCCGCGGATCAGCTTGCTGCCCGATACGCTGCCGGATGAAATCGAGCTGCCGGAAACCGTTCTTTCGCTGCTCTCAACCTCGCCCAGCGTGACCTTGCTGTAGCGCTTGCTCAGCGCATCCCACTCATATCCGGTCATCCGGACCGTCGCGTCCACGCCCACCACGCTGTCGATCACGCGAGCCGTATCGCCCAGAAACAGCGTCTGCAGGTCCTTGTACGCAGCGTATTCGGCTGTATTCTCCAGCGGCACGAAATCCACCGTCAGCCCGTACTCCACCGCATCGCAGCCGGCATCGAAATCCGCCTGCGCCAGTTTCTTCAGTTTTGCCTTCGCTTCGGATTCCTTCTTGAACACCTTGACGTTGTCCACGTCCTTGTCGGCAACCTTCACGTCATAATCGATCTTCTTTACCAGCGGCGACGGATAATCGTTGATGTACGGCGAATCCACATACATTTCGTCGATAAACAGATCCTTGTCCTTGGCATTCTTCCCGACCGGAATAATGCGCGTCACCACATCGTCCATGCTGACCGTGGCCTTGACGCTGCTCAACTGCTTGCCGCGCCGGATCGATACGCCCGACGCGCGCTTCTCGTCCGGAATAATACAGATGCTGAAGTTATCGCGCACCAGTACCGCGCCGGCCTGGGCGATCAGCCCGTCATCACTGTCCAGCAGCGCCTCCGTGGGATTGCCCCAGCCATACTCGCCGCCGACGACCGTCTTGGCCGTCTCGCCGTATCCCAGCACCGCCATTTCAAAGCTGTCGCTCTCGGCCAGGCTGCGCCCGGCGAACACCGTCTCGCAGGCATCCTTGAAGTTCACGTTCTCCGGTGCATAATCTTTGGCGACCACATCGTGCATCAGATCGTAAAAGATATGCCGCGCCTTTGCCGTCACCGTGCCGTCGTCACTGTTCGTTTCCACCGAATACACCCGAAACAGCTGCTCGCTGCTCTGTGCGCCGCCGATCACGCGCGCGCCGACGACCTTGCCGCCCGACACCGTTTCCGTCTGACTGCGGCTGTACTTAAAGCTCTTGCTCTGCACATAGCAGACCTGGCCGCCCTGCACCACGCACACCTTGTACCAGCCGCTCTTGGGCGTATCCAGCAGCACAACCTCGGCACTTTTTTTAAGCTTGGAATATTTGTCGGCCTTCGTCGATGCCTTGGCATAGGTGTTCGCGGCCTTCTTGTTCACGATATAGATCTTGCGCTCAATGCTCGTATCCGTCGTATCAACGTAATCATAGGCCGGATTGTCGCGCACCGGCACCGGCACCTTCACAATCGCCCCGGCATACAGCTGCGCCCAGCGATTGGTGCTGTCAATCGGCTGCACCAGCTTTACTTCCCAGGCCCCGTTGAGCTCTTCCGTTACCGTGCATTCCGTCGGCGTGAGCAGACCCAGACCATTGGTCGAAAAATCCGTGCATCCCTGCTCATACACACAAATTGCCATTTCTCATCACCTGTTCCGCCATCTGGGCAATATCGTTATGCTGGTCACGCTTCCCGCATTATCATTCTCTTCATACGCTTCCCAGCTCAGCGTGCTCGTTCCGGGCTGGATCTCGAAAAAATCGCCGCTCATCTGATCGTTAAGCAGCTGCGTTTCCGCCACATTCAGCGCATCCATAAGTTCCGAATCCAGCACAATACCATCCGTCACATTGGTCAGCAACACCATCTGTCCGCCGAAGCTCACCGTAAAGTCACCGCTGCCCACGATCGTCATCTTAGGCTGACTCGCTGCCGTACCGGGATTGGCAATCGCATATCCGCCCTCGGCCATCGCGCTGGCCGGCACAGTGATCGCCGGTGCATTGTTCAGATAGCAGAACGGTACGCACCGCCAGGTCACCGTAAATTCCCGGTGTTTGTGTCCCTGCGTGATCTTATCCCACTCAATCGCCGCGCTGATCCGGCCCTTGTAATACCCTTCCGGGCGGCTGGCAAAGCACACATTGCCGGATCCGTTCAGCCATGCCCCGATCGCGCTCAGATTCGCGGTATCCTCCACGCGGCAGATGCACTTAAACGTCAGATCCTCATACACGCTATCACCCTCCAGCAGCGCCAGGGAGCCGCTGCGGCCGGCAATGTCCTTCCATGTCACGCGCTCCTTGGCGAAGCTGATCGGCGGCAGCTCTACGGCCCTTATGCCGTATTCGCGGCAATCCGTGCCATTCCACGTAAACCAGTCATTCATTTATTCATTTCCCTCCAGCATACCGGCATCGAACAAAACCAGCCCGTTCCGGTAAAAATTGCCCACACGCACACCTTGTACCACTTGAAGATCTCGCACTCAGATGCCTTTTCCGGCACAGCCCTCACGCTGCTTTTGGTGGAGGGTTTCGTCTTTTTACCAGAACTCATCTATCGTCCCTCGCCGAAGCTCGATCACGTTGCCCTTACCATCCTGCCTCGTGACCGTGCTTGCCTTTTCGTTTTTCTTGTTTTCCTTGTCGCGCTTGGAATTGAATTGCAGCACCCGCAGATACCGGTGCAGCTCCGTCTCATCCGCGTCGCTCATCGGTATGCCGCACTTGAGCATCGCCGCATAGATGCTCAGCAGAAAATCCTCCGGTGTCAGCTCTTCGTCCTCTTCGTCTTCATCTCCGGCGCCGTCGCCGGTTCGGGAAAATTTACGATTTCCTCATTCACGTAGGAAACGCAGGCGCGCAGCATGTTCGGGAACAGTATAAACGCACTGCCCTTGTAGCCTTCCAGCAGCTGCTCCCGAGTAAACGCCCCGCCGAAGATGCCCGTCACAAACAGCAGGCACTTCTCGATCAGCTCATCGCTGAAATCGCCTTCCGCCTGGCTGTACTCCTTGTACAGCTCGTAGGCCGTCAGGCTGTTCTTGAGATTCATTCCCGCGGCACGATATATCTGTTCCTTGCCGCTCACAATCAATGCGATCTGTATCATCCTGATCTCCTATTCTCGCCTTGCCATCCTGCCGTAGCCCATGCCTCCCCTGAAAGGGGAGGGGGACCGCTTGCGGTGGAGGGGTTCGTTCCCCGTCCATATACAAAAATAGCGGGCTGCCTCGATATGAGACAGCCCATTTGCCATTCATCAGGCGGTGGTGGTGCTCTCGTACACCTTGTCGAAGAAGGTCTTGATAATCGTCGCGGCCTTCTCCTCGCCGGTGTTCACGCTGGCGCGCAGACGGCTGTCCGAGATGCGCGGCATGAAAGTGCCGGTCAGCGCGGGCGTCTGCCAGTTGACCGTGCCCTGCTCCTTGGTGTGATAGGTGTTGTCGCCCTGAGTGAACTTGCCCTTGTACAGCCAGATGTAGTCATCCGTGCCGTCCGAGCGCGCGGTCTTAAAGCCCATGGCCACATACGGCGCATCATCGTCGCTGGCCTCGAGCAGTACGCCGTTGGTGTCCTGCGTGGATCCCAGCAGATACGCCTTGCCATCCGGGCCCAGGCTGGCGAGCGTCATGCTTACGTCAAAGCCGTCCAGGGACGCGATGACATCGTAGATCGGAATATCATCCGCGCCCAGCTTTTCATTGGTGTTCTGCGCCGTCAGCGCAATTTCAATTACGCCCGGCGCGGAGAAAATCTCATCCGCGTAGGTCGTGCCGGTCGCGATGTCCTCGGTCATCTTTGCGAAGACCACGTCACGGCAGCCGACCAGGATGCCCTGCTTTTTCATTGCAGTACTTGCCATATCAATCAACCTCCAAACTCAATAAATGTCAGATCCATTTTCCTGTGGTAAATGTAATCGCCGTTGCGGACATCGTCCAAATCACGCTGATTCGAAATCATGAAATCTTCATCCAGCAGTGCGGTCTTGATCCTGGCCACGGCGGCGGATACGTCCGTTTTGCCGTATACGTGCAGCGCTAGAGATGTGCTGCCGATAATCGGCATATCGTCCGCGCACAGCATCGGCGCTTCGGCATTGACGATATACGCCGCGAATATATCCGGTATCTGCGGATATTCGGCCGTTGCTTGCCAGCCCTGCAAAAAGCCCGGCACACCCGCGTCCTCAAACACCTGCTGCATTCTCTGATATATCGTCATCTTCCATTCCTCCGTCTGCAATAGCAGTCGCGTCTTCTCCTTCGGTGGCGCGACCAGCGGAACGCTGGCATCCGAAGGATGCGCATTCGCTGCCGGAACTTCGCTTTGCGAAGTCTCCGGTGCGTTAGTCCAGCAGCTTCATTAGCTCCGCCATCACCGTTTCCGTCACTTCATCCGCGGTGGCTTCCGCAGCCGGTGCCAGAAACGGATGCTCAGGCGCGGCATGCGGTCCGCCGTGACCATGCTCCACCAGATGCGCATGCGGTGCTTCATTGTAAAAAGCACCCACCTCGACCGCATAGTAATTGCCGGTCTTGGCACGCTTGCCGACCTTGAGCGCCTTTTTCAGCTTTCCGCTGCGTACAGGTGCGTTTTGCCGTGCTTCTCTGAGCACAACCTCCGCACCCTTGACCAGCGCTTCCTTGGCACGCGCGCCCAGCATGTCCATCATGTCCAGTTTCTTTATGATCTCATCCATGCCCACGGCATCCACGCTCATATTGATCCGTCCCATTTAGGCCTGTCCCCCTACTCCCGCATCATAGCTCACAGCTTTGATGCGCATGTAGTTGCCGGCCCACGGTACCGGATCGATATAGTCGATCTCGTATCGCTTGCCTTCCCATTCCACCGCGCAGTCGGTCGTCAGACCCTTGCGCCAGCGGAGGATGAATTGCAGCGATTCCTGCATTCTGGCTGCACCGTTTTCCGTCACGTCCTGCGATTTCACCGCCCGGACGGCAGCGCGCGTGCTGATCAGCGACTCAGTGGTCACGTAGTGTCCGTTTGCATCGACTTTTCTTGCAGGAACAACAATCGAAATTGCATATTGCAACTCCCCCGGATCCACATGTGCCATCTTCTCTCACATCCTTCCTACGGCGTCCTCAGCTGCAGCAGCAGCCCTTGGACATTCATCGGCAGGCTGCTGATCCTCACTTCGGTTGCCGGATTGCGATTGTCGCAGAAGTACGTGGCAAGCTGATAGGCACACAGGTCATACAGCGGATCATCCGTATCAGACGGCACGCCGGCACGCTGCATGAAGGATTCAGCAGCATCCAGGAAGAAGCGCAGCTGAGCATCCGTCTCGGCACCCGTTGTGACCGCAAATTCCTTAAATCCCTTCAGATCCGCCATATGCCATCACCACCTTATGCGCGGTCAGCCAGCGCGATGTACGCAGAGCGCTCGGTCGTGCCCTTGAAGGAAGAGATCGGATTGCTCCAGATCGGACGTCCGCCGCAGCGATAGGTGAACTTGAATGCCTGCTCATCCTGCACGAATCTCACATGCACGCTCGTCTCGGCATTGATGCCGCCCTTGTCGATCCAGCGATACTGGCTCATATCGGCCAGCACGATATCGCCCACACTGCCCAGCGCAGCACACTGCTCCACCGGCACGATCGGACGACCCAGCAGCATACCGTTGGGCGCGGAAGCCAGGCCGCCGGCAGGCACATACAGCGGCACGCCGAAGCTGCCGTTGCTCTGACCGGTGATGGAGCCGGTTTCCATGAGCAACTGCATCAGCACGATTTCAAGGTCCTGGTTGATCAGCCACTTGGCGTTGGCGCGATTGCTGGCAGGCATGGCGTTGAACATCTTGAGGATGTTGTTGAGCACCACGGTCGCAGCCGCCTGGCCGGATTCCTTGGCGATGGTGATCAGCGCCTTGTTCTTCTTGGCGTCGGTATCGCCGTTGGCGAGAATGCCCAGCGGCATGCCATCGCCGGTGCCGTTGAGAATCGCGTCATCGATCTTGAAGGAGAACTCGTCGGCAAAGTTCTGGGAGATGTAGCTGGACATGGCCGGCAGATCTTCCAGCATTTCCTCGGTCGCGTAGCACAGGCCGGTCAGCTTGTGCAGGTCTGTCTGGCTCTGCTTGTACTTCATCTTGCTGGCGGTGTAATCCGCAGCTTCCGCGGTCCAGTAAGCCAGCAGACCGCCGTTGCGATTACCATCGGTGCGGCTGGTCTGCTCCAGCTCGTTCACGATCAGGCGATTGCCGGCAATCGGAATGCGCTGCACTTCGGGCAGCAGGATGGACGCGCTCTTGGCCACGTTCAGCAGCTCGGCAGCGTAATCCGGCGGTACCAGATAGCCGCCCTCGGCATCGGTGGTCACGTTCTGACCGGAAGCCGCGGAGCGAATGGATGCATACTCGGCCATGCGCGGATCGACCACGCCGCTGGACATCTGAGCCACGCAGCTCATGAAATCGCCGACAGACTTGAACTTCTCACCGGCGGACTTGACGCTGTCGATGCTCGCATTCAGCTTGGAAAGATTGCGGCTCTGCTTCTTTTCCTCGGCAGCCAGATTGGCCTGCAGGCCGTCGTACTGCATCTGCAGTGCGGCCATCTGGTTCTGCATTTCCTTCATCTCGTCAACCGCGGGATTCTCTGCGGTGTAGAGTGCATTGAGACGATTCTGCGCCTCGTTGATTTTGGCCACCGTGGTCTTGATGGCGCTCTTGATTGCTTCGATACCCATGTTAATAACCTCCTTCGATGCGTGCCTGCAGCACGCTCATCTGCAACTTCAGCCCGGCCAGCATCATTGCCGCCTTGGCGCTGTTGCGCTCTTCCTTGTCTTCCTTGTCCGGTGCTTCATGCTCCGTCGACGGAGGGATTTCGTCTTCCTTTCCCTCTTCCATCCGCACCATGCATGCTGCGATCTTCGCCTTCGCCGCCTCCGAGACCCAGCCTTCGTTATCCTCGTTAAGGATCTTGTCGGCAAAGCCCAGTTCCATGGCGGTCTTGGCATTCATGTACGTACCGTCGTTGTTCTCGCCGTCCATCAGCGCCACAACCTCATCATGCGACAGCCCGGTCTTTTGCATGTAGGCTCGAACCTGACCCTCGCGGATCTCATCGAGGATATCGGCCGTTGCGCGCAGGTCGTGGGCATTGCCCTGCAGCGCGCTCCACGGATTGTGGATCATGATCGTGCCGACCAGGCTGATCTGGATCTCATCCGCAGCCATGGCAATAATGCTGGCGGCACTCGCGGCCAGCGATACCTTGGCAACGATACGGCCTTTGCCGCTGGCGGAATACTCTCTGAGCATATCATAGATCGCATTGCCGGCGAAGGCATCGCCGCCCGGGCTGTCGAGTATCAGCTCGATATCACCCCGGCAGGCAGCAAGCTCACTTCTGAAATCCGCACTCGTCACCTCATCGCCAAACCAGCTCTGATACCGCGCGATCGCATCGCAGATGTACAGCCGGTTCACCGGCTGCGCTTCACTCTTCGGCGAGAAAGACCAAAACTTCAAATCTTTCTCATTCATTCTGTACCTCCAAATAGGACCCTTATATCATCCGGGCAACCGCACCCGTGAACAGCGCGCCGGACAGGATCCACCCGGCCGTTAGGAGAAACCGAGCAAACCTTATAGGTTTCAATTCAGTTCCGGATTCTCAATCAGTGTCCTCACCGGCACCATATCGCGCGAGATAAATATCTCATCACCGTACTCGATCGGCGGCAGCCCGTTCTCGGCGCGGGCCTCGTTCGGTGTCATAACGCCGGATCTTACACCCTTCTGGTGCTTGTCAGCCATCGCGGCCGTATCGCCGCGCTTGAGTGCATCCATGTCGAACCGGAAGCAATAGCCCTCTTGAATCTCTTCATAGGTCAAAAGCCGTCTACTGAAGGCCTCTTCCCACTGCTTCACGATCGGCAGGATCGTCAGCTTCAAAAATTCGGAGATGTCCTGCTCGCTGGTCGAATATCCGCTGGCAGCCGTATCGCCGAGCATCCGCGGCGGCATATTGTATACGGCAGCCACCTTGCGCTTGGTGATGTTATCCACATCCAGCACCCGGGCGTCCACCATGCTGCCCTTGATCGTATCGGCCGTCACGCCGCCGTCGAGTATGATCAGATGACCGTTGCTCTTCTTGTACGCATCCAAAAACGCCTTGGTATAATCGGCGCGTTTGTCGCCGTTCAAAGTCGTCGGATACGTGAGCACCACGCTGTCCTTTACGCCCTCGAGCTGCTGCAGACTGATATCCTGGATCTTTTTGTCGTAGTTCAATGTCCCTGCCAGCACATCGACGGGAGATATGCCGTTTACGCCGTCGGTTGACATGTGATGCAGCACGATCATGCGCGAGTTGTGGATATTGGCAACCACGCCGTCATCCAGTGTCACCTGGTACCAGATCTCCTGCGTCTCCAGCGACCTCAGCGCCTGCACGCGGCTCGGATCAATTGGATCCAGTTTGGCCACCGTGACGCCGTCCTCTTCCGGCACAATCAGTATATACGCCACGCCGTAGGTGTCGCGGCAGGCCTCCACCGACAGCTTGAAGCTGTACGGTGTCAGATTCTGATTGGGCGCATAGGATACGCACTTTTCTCTGGGATCGTTCACGCACAATTCATGCTTGCAGTACAAGTGCATCGGCATGCAGGCCATCGTATTGGCAATGCGCGAGACGGCGCTGTACACAGCCTCGCTGCCCTTCAGATCCTGCTGTGCCTTGACGTTTTTCAGCATGCTCCACAGGGGCAGTACCGTCCGTTCGGGACGGTCACGGCTCCTCGTGTCCTTCCTCGTCTTCCTGGAAAAAATCCCCATGCTACCTTCCTCCGTTCACCCTCTTGCCTCCCCTGAAAGGGGAGGTGGCGCGAAGCGCCGGAGGGGTTCGTCATCTCCAAAAGCGTCCACGTTGTCGCTTTTCATCCCTTGCCTCCCCTGAAAGGGGAGGTGGCGCGAAGCGCCGGAGGGGTTCGTCGCCCTTCCCGCTACAATTCAATAAACGTCACTCCCGCGGCATCGTCATCCCGTCCGACGGGATTGAGCCGCAGCTGCTCGGCGTGTGCATTCAGCAGCGCCGCGAAGCCGTCAATCTTGGAATACCGCCCGGCCTTCGTCGGCAGCCAGTTTTCATGCTCTGTCGCGCGTACACCCTGGCGGATCTTGATATTGTCCAGATACCACCGGCACATCTCGTTGTTGTTGAATACCAGCTTGCCGTCCAGCAGCACCTCGCGCATGTTCTTCATCGGCGCGTTCAATGTCATCGGCCCCTGGCGCACCAGGTTCACCGGCATCCCGGCCGCCTGCATGCTCTGCACCAGGCGCATCGCATTCGCCGGATCGTATCCGATCGACCGGACCTCATATTCCTGGCACGCTTTCTGAAACCACTCAAACACCGACTCGTAGCGCACGTAATCGCCCGGCACGATCGTCAGATACCCCTTCATGGCCCATTCGTAATACGGTATCTTCTCGTTGTCCGCTTCGACCTTCTTCTGCGGTATCCATGTATGCCCCAGCCAGAAGAAGCT
>CAVINP010000013.1:0-11404 GCA_963643985.1 bacterium | reverse complement strand
GCTCCCGTCCTCCATCGGAAACTCCAGCGCCGCCGCCGTAAAATCCTCCGTCAGCGACAGGTCAAAGCCGCCGTAGCACTCCCGACCGATCAGGCCGTTCGCGTCCAGCTCGCGATTGTTACGCTTGAGCACTTCGAAATCCACAAACTTGGCATCGGTGTTGTTCGTGAATATGTTCAGCTGCTTGCATATAAAGTCCGCGCGCTCCTGAGGTATCTGTCGGCACCGCGCCCAGTCCGCCCGCAGCTGCTCAATATCCAATAACACCCCGATTGAGGGATTTGCCTTGATCCAATTGCTGGAATCCTCGATATCGTCATTCTCATCCAGTTCACATATAAACGTGAACATCCGCTCGGCGACATCCTCTCGCAGCTTGCCGGGAATCATGGCATCGGTAAAAAGCTGATAAAAGTACATCAGCGGCCCGTCCAGCACCGTGCCCATCGTCGTGATGTACAGCGCCAGCGGCTGCCGTCTCTTGTTCATGCCGCGCTTGATAACGTTGATCAGCTTGAAATCGCGGTATGCGTGCAACTCATCAAACACCGCCATCGCGGGATTCAAGCCATCCAGTTTGCGGCTGTCGGATGCCCGGTGCCGAATGCAGCCGTTTGTCCGGTCGTAATAGATCGCATCCCGCAGCACCCTAAAGTGTTTGGCAATTTTGCTCTCCCTGATCTGCGTCGCGCACTCGTTGAACACGATGCTCGCCTGTTCTTTGCTGTTGGCCAGCAGATACACGTCCGCACCGCGCTCATCGTCCTTCGATACGCCATAGCTCGCATTGCCGGAGACAAGCGTTGATTTGCCGTTGCCACGGCCGACCACGATCAACCCCTCGTTGAACCGCCGAAGGCCGGTCTCGCGGTGCACCCAGCCGTATAAGTTTGCTTCGCAGAAGCGCTCCCATGGCATCAGCGTAAACCGGTCGTAATTGCCCTTGCTGGGCGTCAGATAAGTCTCCATATAGCTGATCGGACGCACCGCTTTGACCGGATCGAATATCCACGGCCAGCTCGCGTCATCGCTGCTGCGCTTCAGATCGTCGAAGAAGCGCCGGCAGGCCATCATCACCTTTTTGCAGGCGACGATCTTGCCTTCCAGCACATCCCGTGCATACTGATAAACGCTCTCGATCAGCTCGTTTCCCGCCTTGCCCCCACTGTCGTAACCTCTTGCCTCCCCTGAAAGGGGAGGTGGCTGCCTCCGGCAGCCGGAGGGGTTCAAAGCGGTGGCTGGCTTCAAAGCGCCGGAGAAATCAGAAGTCGTTGAAGCCGCCGTCATCGTCATCGTCGGCGTTGGCCCCCGTTGAGCTCTTTGCGATCAGACCCAGCGCCTGCAGCGTCCGGCGCTGCTGCTCCATCAGCTTCATCAGAGCATTGACCGACTTGTTTTCCCGCCAGTACGTTTGACGGCCGTTTCTGGCCGTCTCGCCCATGCCGCGCTTGTCGATATCCGCCTTCAGCTTCTCGGCCAGAAACTCGCCTCGCACGATATTGGCGATCAGTATGCCATGCTGCGGCCGCAGATCTCCGTCGCCGACCACCTCGTCCGCGAGCTGATCGAAGCGCTTCGCCGCAGCTTCGTCTTCGGGGAAATAATTTGTCCCCAGGTTATCCACAACCTTTTCCACAACCTCGCTCATTCCGTCATCTCCTAACATTTATTCGCTACACCTTGATCACTCTGACCCCGGTCGGCGTTTCCGTCTTGGACGCATCGGCATTTCCGCCCTTCTCCGGATGTCGCTTGTTGTGGCAGGCCTCGCACAAGCTGATCAGATTGTCCATATCCAGCTTCAGATCCGGCCGCAGTTCCACCGGCAGTATATGATGCACCACTGTCGCCGTCCGCGCTCTCACCATCTCGCCCCGGGCCTTAGCGGCCATGCAGTCGCGGCATAAGTGATGATCGCGATCCAGCGCCGCCGCCCTGGCTCTCCGCCACGCCGCACTCTTGTAAAACGGATCCGCCTTTTTTCCGTAATACATTCTCTTCACTCCAAAAGCGTCCACGTTGTCGCTTTTGCCCATGAAAAAAGACAGCCCGCTTTCGCGTCTGTCTTTATCCACAACCTGTTGATCGTACCATATCACATTTGTCATGGTATTATCAAGTATCATCCGGTATCATTCGGTATCATCTTTTAACACCTTGATGCGATTTCCGTCCGAGAGCACCGGCACATGCTCGCCGTCCCACCATGTGATATGAATATTCCGGCACGCCTGCTCGGCCTCGCGTTTCATCCGCTTGATGTGGCTCATGCTGTATCCCAGATCTCCGGCCACATCCCGCAGCACCTGTCCGCGCAGAAAACACCGCACCATGATGCTGCCCATGGTATCGGGCAGCTGCTCTGCCAGATACACAGCGCAACCGATGTCCATAGCTTTCCGGTTCTTCCGCTTCTGAAGCTCGTCCTCCAGCTCTTCCAGGTCGGCCATGTAGTCCACCAGCTTCATGCTGGCATCCTTGCTGCCACCGCCGCCCTGGCTGTCCGCCGGCTTGGCCGTGCAGCCCATTGCCAGCGCACGGCGGCGCTCGATCTTCTCTTCGATCCGCGCGATATCGTTGTCTGCCCTGGCACACCTCTCGAAAACTTCAAGCGCCGTCATACTCTGCCCTCCTTAGAACGGATTGTTCTCATCGTCGGACGCATCCGTAAATCCGTCCGCATCCGTCTCCGGTTCGACCTGCTGCTGCCCCCTGGGCGTCAAGAATTCCACGCTGTCGGCCCGCATCTCCAGCGCCGCCCGGGCTTCGCCGGTCTTGCTGTCGCTATAACCGTGCGTGCTCACCGGGCCTTCAACGTAGACCTTTCGGCCCTTTGCCAGATACTTCGCGCACGTCTCGCCCAGCTGCCGCCAGGCGCTCACCCGCACGTAATCCGCCTGCGGATGCTCACCCTGTTTCACGCGCCTGTTCACCGCCACCGTGAACGTGCACAGCGGCGTACCGTTCACATCCCGGCTCTCCGGATCTCGCGTCAGATTTCCGATGATAATCAGCTTGTTCATACCTTTACCTCCATAATTTCATCCTTCACCATGGCCAGCATGCCATCGATCACCTTTTCCCATTCCTCGTCACAAAGCTGCAGCGCTACCTCGCTGCGCAACTTTTCAAAGACCGGTTTAATTGCATTGAGCATCGCGTAAAACTGAACCACGCTGCCCATGTCCAGATTGTCTGTGACCCTGGCCTCCAGCGTGCCCTCCGGCAGCTCGATCAGCACCTGCACGCTCACGGCCTCCAGCGCGCCGTCCATGATCTTGCCGTAAGTCTCCAAACTCAGCGCTTTCTTTCCTTCCATCTTCCCGGTTCTCCCTTCGAATAATGATGATCAACGCCACCAGCACGGCAACAGCCGCCCCGACCAGCGCGCAAAATACCTCCAGCGCCCACAGCATGATATTAAAGCTCATTACGCATCCTCCGGTTCGGCAGCGGAGGGGTTGATTTTCCCCATCATCCGCTCTTCCATCCGCTGCCGTTTCTGCTCCATGATCGAATTCATCGTGCGCACCTGCTCATCGTTCATATTGGCCACGGCCAGATCCCACATGATCTTTACATCGGCCAGTTCTTCAACATAGTGCTCCAGCACACTCCGCGCGCTCTCCGGTGTTTCGTCCATCATTCGCCGCACCATCTTAAGAGCCGCCTGGCTCAGCTCGCAGCATTCCTCGCTCAATTGCCGGTACAGATAATCGGCAAAGAAAGCACGCTGCATCAGATCCACCAGTTCCCGATCGCCCATCATGCAAAATTCCTCCTCACGCTCACATCGTTGGTCTTTCGCCAATAGGCCGTAAAACCCTGTTCATCAAGTTCAAAGCGGTACAACCTGTGCGAATACCAGACCAGTTTCTTTTCTTTCGGAATAAATCCGTCCCGCAGCTCACTGTCTGAAAAACCGTACCCTTTGCCGATCCTGACCAGCTTGTCCAGCAATACGCTTTCCTCGTCGGTAAACGCCATCGACAAATCTATTCTCGGCACTTCCGGTTCGGGCACCGGTTCCGGTTCCGGTTCTGGTTCCGGTTCAACCATCAAATACTGTTCCACCCAGTCCGTAAACGATGCATCCAGTGTACCGAGCATCAGCAGCGCACCGCGGATGCCACTCTCTTCAGGCCAGCCCCGCATCGCTGCATTGACGCTTCGGGTAAAACTCACACTGGTCGAGAACCCCAGCCAATCGGCCAGTTCCTTGGCGCCCATTCCGTGCTGCATCGCATTCGCGGCCACCTGGGCCGCCGCCGGATAGAGCTTTAAGCGTGGCTCATATTCATCCAGCGTTCGGCCGCAGGCTCGAAGCAGTTTCTCAAGCGTTCCGATTCGTAGCGAATCGGCGGAACGCTTCTTTTCATAGCAGACCGCGCCGATCATCGACTTGCGCACCCCGTGTTCCTCGGCAAACTTCCAGGTTGTCAGCCCGGAAGCCCGGATCGCGCCCAGCAGTTCATCACACAGCGAAAACTGGTGCTTCATATCAATGCTCATACCAGCCACCCCAACTGCTCGGCCACCCGCCAGAGCAGCACGCCCAGGCACGCCCAGGCCAGCACCGTCACCGACCACTGCATGGTTCTCTCAAGCTTGCCGGGCTTGTATGCTTCAAGCTCTTTTTCCAATTCTTCGATCTCCGCATTGCGCTCCGTCACAATGCCCATCAGCCTGTCGTTGGTTTTCTCCAGCGCATTGATATACAGCTCGATATCCTTTTTATCGAGCATCGCCAGCTCATGCGGTTTAAAGCTCTCATATCCGCCGCCCTCCCGGCATTCCTTTTCGATATTCTGGCCGCAATCCACGCCCCCGACAGAGTGCGCACATACCTCGCACGGAATATGCTTTACCATTTCTCTTACCTCCAAATTCACTCCAGGTCTTCCCGTTCCAGTTCCCGATACCCGCAGCCATGTTTCGGAACCTCGTACAGCGGGCAGATCTCCATAAACGCCTTCCTGAGCTTGCACCCGCGGCACTCGGCATCGGTCTTGACGCACAAGCTGCACGCTTCCTCGACCGCCACCTGGATGATCTTCTTCAGCGCACTCATGCGCACAAAATCATAATCGTTGCCCTTGGCAGCCGCCTGAACTTGAATGACGCAGGTGCCGTACTTTTCCAGCTTCTTAAACTGCACATACTGGCTGTCCGTCAGCGTGTTCAAAAGCGCCGGATACAGCTTTTTGCTCATGGCATTCATCAGCTGCCAGTCGCGCCACCCGTTGGGAATCGTCTTGAGCCGATCCTTCAGCGATTCCGGATCGGCGGCCGTATAGCTGATAAACGCAATCAGATGTTCCATGGCGCGGCGCTCTCGGCCATTCAACTGTTTGATCTCAGACATTTTTCCGCGCCTCCCTCTTGATCTTAAGTATCACATCGAAGTCGTCCCAGCCTTCAATCAGCCGGAGTACTTCCTGATAATCGCCCCGCGGCAACTCCCGCGCCGTGCCGATGCCCATCAGCCGCTTCACGTCTTTTCGGATTGCGCCGGTCACGGCCTTTTCGCTGCCGCTGATCCGGTGCTGCCGGCAGAGCGCCGAAGCCCTCTTGCGCATCCTGTCGTTGATATCGTTCGCCTGGGCGGGCGTCACCTTGGTGAGGCGCTTCACTTCCTGCTCCAGCGCCGCCATGCGCTCGTTGGTGTTGCGCAGCAGCATCGCCATGCCGGTCAGCGCGTCCATGACCTGACTCATCGGCACCATCTGGTTCTCATCCGGTTTGATTTTGACAATGCTGTTCATCAGATGCACCTCCCTTTAGAGCAGTCGCGCCACTGCGACGTTTCGCAGGCGCGACCAGCCCGTGCGAATCCTTCGGATTCCGGCACGGCGCTGCCGGAAACTTCGCGAAGCGAAGACTCCGGTGCGTCGATCAGATGCGTATTGAGCGCTTTGCGGGCATCCTCCACCCACTGCGCCACCCGAGCCACCTGCCGCAGCATGTCGCTCCTGGTCTGCTGATCGAGCCTTGACAGCTCCGCGCCCATCTGGCCGATGATCCCGGCATCACCGATAAACGCTCTCACCGCCTGATCCAGATCCGCAGCCCCGAAGCGGTGATGCTCGCTCGAATCGTTTCCGCTCATCCGCGCGTTGAGCAGTTCCTCCTGCGCCTGTTTCCGCGCCCGGGCCTGTTCGGCGGCGTACTGTTCCATCTCTTCAAGCTCCTGTCGCAGCTGCCTGACCTCATCATTGTCGCCCTGATCCTTCAGCTGCGCCTCGAGCGCCTGCAATTTCTTTTCGGCTTCCATCCGCAGGCCGATCACCTGATCCAGCTGCGCGCGAACCTGCTTCACCTTTTCCTCGCCGGCATCCTTGGCGGCCTTGATCTCCTGCCGAAGCTGCTCCACGGTGGTGTTGTCCGTCAGCACTCTCTGTGCCTTCACCTCGCGCTCTTCCTCGGGCAGCGCCAGCAGCAGCTGTATTTTGCTGATCGGCAGCTGCGCCATCGCGCTGCCCGCCGGGACGGCCTTGGCCGCCTGCATCAGCCGCTGCGCCTGGCGGACGGTAAACCCGGTCTGCGCCTGCACCCAACCTTCCCACTCGCCGTGCGGCACGATCTTCTCTTCCTTGGCGCGCACCAAGCAGCGCCCGACCTCGACCATGTTCTGATACGCCCCGCGCATGTATACGCCGATCTGCGCTTCTATCGTCTTGCGGGCGGCTGCCGCGTCGATCAGCGCGCCGCTGTGTTCATCGCTGATCGCGATAATCTCTTTGGCGAAGCTGATCCAGCTGAAATTGCCGGGCGTACGACCCCTCAGGCGATTGATCGTGATGCCGCCACAATCGCACTCGTAATCATACTCATCGTTCGCACCGCCCTGATAGACCTTGCCGTACCTGCTGCGCAGCTCGCCGGCCAGCGTCGATGCATCCATATTGGTGCCCAGCAGACCCCATTCCCGGGCGATCTTCTTGATCGCGCTCCTGTCGAAGGTTGCCTTCATTCCCTGCTCATCTCTCATTTCAATCTTCTCCCTTCGTTATTTCGTTTTATCTCAAAAGCGTCAACGTTGTCGCTTTTTCCCCGAGCATCCCCTGCCGCCCCTGAAACGCACCGAAGCCCGCTTCGCTGATTTCGGCAGTGCGGCGACTGCTTTAATGTTGCCGCTTTTCCCCGAGCATCCCCTGCCGCCCCTGAAAGGGGAGGTGGCGCGAAGCGCCGGAGGGGTTCAACCCGAACCATTCGCACTCATTGCAGCGGCCGCAGCAGTATTCCCTGTAGTGCTCGTCCCGCTCATGCTCCGAAGCGAACCGCAGCTGCATGCTGTCTCGTCCGCAGCCGATGCGGCTCACGCCCTGGTAATCGTTCCGGTCGCGGAATCTCGGGCACTTCGCCCGTTCCTTGCCGCCCCGTTCCCCTTGCCTCCCCTGAAACGCACCGCGCTGTATCTCAACCCCTTGCCTCCCTTGAAACGCACTCAAGACCGCTTGCGGTGGAGGGGTTTGTTGTCTCCCAAAAGCGTCCACGTCGTCGCTTTTCTCTTCCTCGCACCTGCACCGTCTCTGGCCCTTCGGAATCACTCTTCCGCAGAATATGCACCTTTCAATCACCATTTCCGTCACCTCAATTCCTCCGGTATATCGCTCTCGTCCATGACCTTAAACTGCATCTTTTCCTGTTCGATCTTTGCATTCGGATCATCGCCGCCGTCGAGCCGCCACCGTGGCACCCAGAGGAAACGCTCCGTCTTGCCGCTGGGCAATCGCTTCACTCTGGTCGGCTTGTTGTCCTTGCCCACGTCGATGATCTTCTCTTCCCGAAGCATCTTGTACAGCGCCGCACGCTGCAGCGGAAAAACCCGATCCTGATCCTTGTAGAACCGCACCACCGCGCCCAGCACCGTATCGCCCATCAGATAGTAATACTCGCCGTCGGCATATCCGGCCATACCTTTCTCGGGCACTTTCGGATCGAGCCCGTCACCCAGGCCGACCACCCGCAGCACCTTGCTCGTGAGCATCTCGCTGATCGCCCGCATGAACAGGCTCGTCGGCGAATCTTCCCGGCTGGCTTCGATCTGGTCGTCGCTGTTCTGGGCGACGATCGTCCAGTAATCCTCGATCACCGCCTGCGCGGTATTGTGATCCACGTAGCCGGCATCCTCGAAGTAGTACATCATGAACGTCAGCCCCACCATGATGTGCGCGATCGCTTCAACCGTTCGCCCGTGCACGCCCTTCCCGGCCATCAGCCGGGTCGCCCGGCTGCGGTATTCCGTAAAGCCCCGGCCGAGCATCCCGGGCAGCTTCCCGGCCTGCGGCAGCAGCCATTCGATGTACTTGCGCATCACCCTTCGGAACACCCCGTCCCGCGCCTGCTGCTGCAGTTCCGTCAGCGCATCGCCCCTGGGGATATCACCCTGCGCCACATCGATCGTGTAGAATCGGTTCACGCCCGAAGGCCCGATGTCCGGCAGCTGTTCGCCCGTCATCAGTGCAATGCATCTGGGCGGCTTGCTGGCCTGCAGGCTCAGATCCGCGCTCATGCGTCCGCGCTCTGCCAGATCGCCGAAGGCGCGGCTCAGGCTCTGGGCGGTGGCTTCCATCTTGCGCCGCTCCTGGATGCTGGTCTGCGGATGATAGTCGTCGATCACCAGCAGTGTATCCTTGAGCAGAAATGCCTTCGTTCGGATATAGTTGGCGGTATCGCCGAAGTTCGCCGGCATGCTCTTGTTATGAAAGTCCCCGAAGAAGCTTAAGAACAGCGATGCCGCCGTGCTCTTCTGCGTGGAGCTGGCGCCCTTGATAAACGTGATAAACGCCGGCGGGCATTTGGCTTTCAGCAGAAACTCCCGAAGCGGTGCCAGAAACACCACGCCCAGCAGCGGCACGGCCACGCCCGGGCGGATCACGCTGCCGATCCGGTTTACGATGTCGATGGCATCCACCAGCTTCATGCCGCACTCCGTATCCAGCGTATAGTGCTCAAGCCCCGTGCCCATGTCCACGGACACGTCCTTTGCGCCGATGCACCCGCCCTGATACAGATACGCCCACTTGCCGCCCACCTCGCGCCAGCCGGTGTGCGTGTAGATCGTGCGCCGCTTGGCCACCTTCGCGCCGGCCTCGGCGATCACGCTGCGAAGCTGATCCCGGACGGCGTTCCCCGGCATGATGTTCGCCGCCAGCCCCCAGTTTTCCATCGGCCAGCCCATCGCCTGAAACGCCTTGATCGGCACGCTGATGCGCGGCAGCGGCTTTCCGCCAACTGTCCAGCCGTCGATCTCGAGCAGCTTGCTGCTGGTCACGCCGTCATCCTTCGTCACTTCGTACACCGGCAGCGCCGTGAACGTGCTCAGCGTGCGCGTGCCCTTTTCGCCGATCTTGCGGATGCACCCGTCTTCCACGTCATAGCTGTTGATGCTCTTAAACACCCGGCATGCTTCCTGATACGGATCCTCGCGCAGCGCTTCGGCGTTCTGAACCAGCATCTCGATGATCTCTTTGGTCCGGGCCATGCCGACCATGTTCGCCAGATCCGTCACGTCGCCGTGCTCGGAAAGCTCCGGTACCGCGTCGCTCAGATGGATCACCCGCACCCGCCGCGCCAGGCCCATCACGGTATCGGTCACGGCCTTTGCGTACTTTTCGCCCGGTGCGTCGTTATCCGGGATAATCACGACATCGGCGTACTTGAGCTGCTCGCCGTGCTTCGCGTCCCAGTGATCCGCGCCCATCGGCGACGTCGTGGCCGTATAGCCCATCGTGACCATGGTGTGGACATCCTTTTCGCCTTCCACCACGAACACCGGCTTGTCGCCCTCAATGGCCCGCTTCACCGCCGGCAGCTGGTATATGATGCCGCTGCGCACGCCCATCGGCACACCCGCCACGATCGGGAACCCGTTCACGCTCATATCCGCGGGACGGCACTGCCGGAATGTCTTCTTGCCGTCCGGCGGCATGATCCTGCAAACCGTGAATCGCAGCTTGCCCTGCTCGTCGGTGTAGTTGTACGTCGCTTCGATCTTGCCGATATGGCCGAAGGCTTCGTCAAAGCTCTTGTATGTCTTCACGTCCGTGATCTTAATCGGCGGCTTGTCCTGCGCTTTCGCCGGCGTTGTTTTTTTTCTGGCCGCCGGCTTGCCGGACTCCTTGAAAAGATCCTTCATCTCAACGCCGATGCGCGAGCATATCATCTCCGCGCTGCACCCGGCCTGGCACTTGAGCAGTATGCCCTTGTCGCCTTCCTTCACGCACAGGCTGGCCTGCCGGTCATCGTGCGCCGGGCATCGTGCCAGATATTCGCCGCTCCCGCTCGGGCCTTTGACCACGTGCAGCATCTGCAATATGCCCTGCAGCGTTATGTATCCCATGCCCTACCTCCGCCCTCTTTCGTTGCCTCTCCGTTTTTCCCTTGCCGCCCCTGAAAGGGGAGGGGGACCGCGTCAGCGGTGGAGGGGTTCGTCTCCCGCACATTCGCCAGTATCCTCGCAAATGTCTCCACCAGATCGCCCACCGTGATCCGCTTCAGGTCCTCCCGCCGCACATACACTGCCACGGCTTCGGAGTATTCTCCCGTTTTATCCCTCAGCGATACCTCACCGATGCATACAAACTCGCTCATTTTTCGTCATCAAACAATTCAGCCCAGTCGAACTCCAGCACGCCGGCAATCTTCTTCGCCACCGCGACCGAAGGCCTGCGCGCCCCGCTCTCGATACCGCTGAGCCAGCCCTGCGTAATACCGACCATCTCAGCCAGCTCTTTCTGCGTCAGGCCCTTCTTGATCCGCTCGTCTGTGATGATCATTTTCAGTTTCTCCTTTATTCTTGAAAGTAATAATCCACTTGTGTTATACTCAAATCAAAAAACGAGACAGGAGGCATCCCGATGACAAAGCGCATTCCCAATCGCACGTTGCACCGCTACATGGAAACCATCATTGCCCAGTCGGACCGCATGAACACCCGAATCGTATCCCTTGAAGCCCCTGCATTCACTGCCTTGCGCGCCGATCCGGACTTCTGCCGCATCATCCGCAGGCTCGAAGGTCTGGGCTACATCGAAGCGCTCTGGGTAGACACCTGTAACCCCGTCAGCGCCGCCCTGACCCGCACCGGCTCGGCGTATCTCGAGCTCGACTTCAAAAGCCGCATCGAGCAATATTGGACGCGCGGCCTCTCCATCGCCGCCATTGTCATATCCCTCGCGGCGCTGCTGCTCGAATTTCAGTCCCGCCACATCTTTCCCTTCAGCTGAAGTGCAATAGGATCGTTATTACGGCAATGACGATCGCGATGATCGACAGCGTTATCGAAAAATAATCCGGACCCTGATGCATCTCTTTTCCCTCCCTCGCCCTCCGTACGGAGGGTTTGTTTTTTTCTTTCACTGTTTACGGGTTAAAAATTATCGTATAGCTATCTTATTAC
>CAVINP010000012.1:0-30139 GCA_963643985.1 bacterium | reverse complement strand
TTGGACAACCCCAGCGCACGGAAGCGCCCGTAACGGCGCTCGAGCAGCAGCGGCGCGGGCAGCGCCTGCATGCCGATGATGCGCTCGCGTATATTCTTCTTCAGGGAAACGTAAAACTCGTCCCTGCCGAGATTCTCTTCGGAAATAATCCGATCCACCACGCCCAGGCGCTTTGCATCCTCGGCCGTGAGTTTCAGGCTCTGCGCCGCGTCGGCCGCCTTGCTCGCATCTTTCCAAAGTATGCTGGCGCAGCCTTCGGGGGATATGACCGAGTAGACGGCGTTTTCCAGCATCCAGACTTCACTTGCTGCTGCCAGAGCAAGTGCGCCGCCGCTGCCGCCCTCGCCGATGAGTATCGAGAGCGTGGGCACGCGCAGCCCCAGCATGGTGGTGATGCTCTGCGCAATCGCGGCACCCTGGCCACGCTCCTCGGCCTCGATGCCGCAGTAGGCGCCAGAGGTATCCACCAGACAGATCACGCTGCGGCCAAACTTCTCGGCCTGCTGCATCAGCCGCATCGCCTTGCGGTAGCCCTCGGGATTGGCCGCGCCGAAGTTGTGGTGGATGCGCTCGCGGACATTTTCACCCTTTTCGAGTGCGATCACCGTGACGGGAATGTCATCCAGCCACGCCAACCCGCCCACAACGGCCGGGTCATCGCCGAAACAGCGATCGCCGTGCAGCTCGATGAAATCCGTAAAGATGCTCTTGATGTACTGCGCGGACGTTGGGCGCGTATTGCTTCTGGCGATGCGCACCCGGTCGTAGGCCCGCATATTTCGCTTGTCACTCACGCCTGATCGCCTCCGATGTGCATTTTGAGCAGTTTTGCCAGCAGCTCCCGCTGTCCGTTTCTGGGCACGATGGCATCCGCAAAGCCGTGCTCCAGCAGAAATTCGGCGGTCTGAAAACCACGGGGAAGTTTCTTGCGCGTGGTCTGCTCAATGACGCGTGCGCCGGCAAAGCCCACTGTTGCGCCGGGCTCGGCCAGTATGATGTCGCCCTGCATGGCAAAGCTCGCCGTCACGCCGCCCGTGGTCGGATCGGTCAGCACGGCAATGTACAACAGCCCCTGCTGACCGTGGCGCAGCACCGCCGCATTGGTTCTCGCCATCTGCATCAGCGACATCAGCCCCTCCTGCATGCGTGCGCCGCCGGAGACGGTGTAGCCGACGACGGGCAGGCGGCGGGCCGAGGCATATTCGAACAGGCGCACGATGCGCTCGCCCACGGCGCAGCCCATGCTGCCCATCATAAAATACGGGTTCATGACAAACAGGCAGCAGTGCTGCCCCAGTATGCTGCACTCGCCGCTGAGCACCGCGTCCTTTTCACCGGATGCGTTTCGGGTGGTCTCCAGCTTTTGACGGTAACCGGGAAATTCGAGTATATCGCCGCCCGTCAGATCCGCATCCAGTTCACAGAAGCTGTTCGGGTCGGTCAGGTAAGCGATGCGCTGCCGCGCATTCATGCGAAAGTGATGGCCGCAATAGCTGCAGCAGAAATTGTTGGCCCACACATTGCTCATCGCAGGTTCGCGATGACAGTTGGGGCAGGGCATCGTCGCCTCGTTTTCATCCGCATTCAGCGGTGCGGTGCGGCGACCGCCCTTTTCCAGTTCATTCTTCGGTTTGAAAAATTCGGGAAACATGTGCTACCTCTGCTTTGCCACGAAATCCAGATCATAACGGCCGCTCATGAAATCGGCACTGTCGATCAATTTGGTCTGCTCCATGGTGTTGTTGGGCACGCCGCGTATGATCAGCTCGCAGAGCGCGGACTTCATCTTGCGTATGGCCTCCTCGCGTGCGCCCGCATAGACCACGAGTTTGCCCAGCAGGGAGTCGTAATAGGCACTGATTCCGCTGCCTGCGTCCAGATAGCTGTCAAAGCGCACACCCGGACCGCCCGGCAGGTGCAGGTATTCGATCGTGCCCGGCGCAGCGGCATTGATGCGGCATTCGATGGCACTGCCCCTCAGGGGAACGTCTGCCTGCGTAAAGCCCAGGCTCAGACCTGCGGCAATGCGGATCTGCCATTTGACGATGTCGATGCGCGTGAGCATTTCCGTGACGCTGTGCTCCACCTGCAGCCGCACGTTCATCTCCATAAAATAAAAGTGCTCGCCGTCAAAGAGAAATTCCAGTGTGCCCGCGCCCGTATAGCCGATATCGTGCACGGCCGCACGAACCTTGTCAAACAAGGCACTGCGCTGCTCACTGTCCAGGGCAGGGGAGGGCGTTTCCTCGATCAGCTTCTGGTTCTTGCGCTGGATGGAGCAGTCGCGTTCGCCGAGACACACGACATTTCCGGCCTCGTCCGCAAGTACCTGAATTTCTATGTGTCTGGCGGGATGAATGTATTTTTCGATGTAAAGTGCGCCGTTGCCGAAGGCGCTGCTCGCTTCGGACGCAGCCGCCGCGAAGGCGAGGGACATTTCTTCGGCCGATTTTACGAGCCGTATGCCGCGGCCGCCGCCGCCGAGCTTGGCCTTGAGCATCACCGGATAGCCGAGCTGCTCCGCCAGCGCCCGGGCCTGCAGGGCATCGCCGACTTCGCGTGCACCCGGTATCACGTCCAGCCCGGCCGAAGCGAAGAGCTGCTTGGCCTGCGCCTTGTCGCCGAAGAGGGACATGAATTTCGCGTCCGGGCCTATGAACATGATGCCGTTCTTGCGGCAGAGCCGGGCAAATTCCGGATTTTCGGAAAGAAAGCCGTAGCCGGGATGGATGGCCTGTGCCCCCGACACGAGCGCAGCGCTGAGCACGGCCTCGGCGTTGAGGTAGCTGCAGCTCGCCTCGCTTGCGCCGATGCAGTAGGCCTCGTCGGCCAGCGCGACGTGCAGGCTCTGCGCATCTGCGGAGGAGTACACCGCGACGGTCGATATGCCCATCTCCCGACAGGCGCGGATGATGCGCACGGCGATTTCGCCCCGGTTGGCAATGAGTATCTTGGAAAACATGCGCGTCTCAGCCCACCAGCGCAAAGGAGAAAGTTGCCTCGATGCACAGCTTTCCGTTCACGCTGCCCTTTCCCTCGGCAAAATAAAATGCACCCTTGGAGCGGGTGATACGGCACTCGGTCACAAAGGTATCCCCGGGGCGCACGGGAGATTTGAAGCGTACGCGGTCAAGGCCGGTGTACATCGGCGTCTTGCCCGCCTGCATTTCGCCCTGCATCAGCACGCACACGGACTGTGCCAGTATCTCGCAGAGTATCACGCCCGGCACGATGGGGTTGCCGGGGAAGTGTCCCTGCAGGAAAAATTCGTCGCCGCGCACGTGATAGCTGCCGCAGGCCGCACCGTCCACCACATCCGCACTGTCGAGCAGGAGCATGTTGTCGCGGTGGGGGAGTATCGTCATCAGTTCTTCTCGGTTCATGTTTATGCCTTCCTGATCTTGAACAGCGTCCGACCGTAATCGACCACTTCGGCGTTTTGTACGCAGATCTCGGCGATAACGCCGTCGCAGTTGGACGTGATTTCGTTCATTAGCTTCATTGATTCGATGATGCAGAGCACATCGCCCGCCTTCACCGCATCGCCCACGTGCACGAAAGGATCCATGTTTTCCGCGGCCGCGCGATAGAACACGCCGACCATGGGCGAGGTGATCTCCGTGCAGGGTTCCTGTACGTCCGCGGTATCGTTTACCGCAGTCACAACGGTCGCAGCCGTCTCACTTGCCGCAGGCGTGCGCTCAAGGCGCAGTTCACTGCCGTTTTCACGTATTTCAAGCCCCGTCAGACCCAGCTCACTCATCAGTGTGGCATATCTGCGAATGCTGTTATCTTCCATTTGGGTGTCACCTCCCGTAATTTTTGCTCATCACGGTTTCCCGGGGGAGAAACTTCCGGTTTAACAGCGGTCAGTTGAATGGCTTGGGTCGCCGCTTATCATCACACTGTTTCACCGGCCACTAACCACTGTCCGCTGCTCAGGTGGCAATGCCGCCGTCTACCGGCAATACGATGCCCGTGATGTAGTCCGCGCCGCTGCCGGCCAGAAATGCCACGGCCTCGGCCACGTCCTCGGGTCTGCCCATGTGCCCGAGCGGTATGCCCGCGACCATGGGGTTGCTATCGTCGAATTCACGCGTCATGTCGGTCCGGATAAAGCCGGGTGCAACGGCGTTGCATGTGATGCCGCGCGAACCCAGTTCCCGCGCCACGGACTTGGTCAGGCCGATCACGCCCGCCTTGGACGCAGCGTAGTTTGCCTGTCCCGCATTGCCCGTAAGTCCTGCGACGGAGCTGATATTGATGATTTTGCCGCTCCTGGCCCTGAGCATCAGGGGTGATACGTGGCGGATCATGTTGAAACAGCCCTTGAGATTGACGTTCAGCACGTCGTCAAAGTCCGCTTCCTTCATCATCAGTACCAGCTTGTCGCGGCGGATGCCCGCGTTGTTGACGAGTATGTCGATATGCCCGAAAGTGGCTTTGATCTCGTTCACGCACCTGCCCGCCGCATCGAAGGAACTGACATCGCAGCAAAAGGCCTGCACGTGCACACCGTACTGCTCCGTGAGCCGAGTTTTAAGCGACTGCGCCTTTTCGGCACTGCCGCTGTAGATCACGGCAACATCCGCGCCGAGCGAGGCCAGCTTTTCGGATATGGCCGCGCCGATGCCGCGTGCGCCGCCGGTTATGACGGCTACCTTTCCATTCAGCATGATTTAACCTCCGCAAGCACCTGCTTGTAGCTTGCCATGTCCTCGCAGTGCAGTACGCGTGCGGACTTAAGTGTCCGTGAGATCATGCCGCAGAGCGTCTTGCCCGGGCCGATCTCGATGAAAGTATCCGCACCGCGTGCAGCCATGTCCTCTATGATCTGCTGCCAGCGCACGGGGGAGCAGATCTGCATGGCCAGCAATTCCGCCGTGTCACCGCTGTACGGCAGGCCCGTGCGGTCGGAATATACGCACACATCGCCCGCGTGAAAGCGGACATTCTGAAGTTCACAGGCAAATTCCCGAGCTGCATTTCCCATCAGCGGCGAATGAAACGCGCCCGCAACCTTCAGCGGCATCGCCCTGCCACCCTTTTCCTTGACGGCAGCGCAGAAAGCAGGCAGCTCGTCCTTCAGAGCTGCTACCGAAATCTGTCCGGGACAGTTGTAATTGACGGGCCAGACGCTATTGAAGCTGTCGCAGATATCCTCCACGGTCTCTGCATCCAGACGCAGCACGGCGACCATGCCGCTCTCGGCGCCATCGCAGGCTTTCTGCATGATCTCGCCCCTGCGGCAGACCAGCCCGAAGCCGTCATCGGCCTCAAGAACGTTTGCGCAGGTCAGCGCAGAGAGTTCGCCCAGGGAAAAGCCCGCCACGGCATGGGGGCGAATGCCGTCCGCCATGAGCGCCGCAGCCGTAGCCACTTCCATGGCAAACATGCAGGGCTGGGTGTTGGCCGTGATTTTCAGGCTGTCGCTGTCGCCGTGAAAGCACTGCTCCAGCGTGCCGGGGCGCAGCACTTCGAAGCGGTCAAACATCGCACGCGCCGTCGGCAGGGTTTCGTAGATCTCGCGACCCATGCCGGGGTACTGTGCACCCTGACCGGAAAACACAAAGGCTATTCTGCCCATTTTGCCGCTCCCTTCAGCACCTGCTCGGAACCTTCGACCACATCACGTATGATTTCGGCCGCACTCTGTTCGCATTTGACCATCGTCGCGATCTGACCCGCCAGGAAGCAGCCCTTCTGCAGGTCGCCCTCCTGTACCGCGCGGCGCAGCGCACCCACACCCATCTTCTCCAGATCCTCATCGGATATGCCGGTATATTCCGCCTTGGCATATTCGCGGGCAAAGGTGGTCTTCAGGCTGCGCACGGGATGCCCCAGTCGCCGTCCGGTCACGACCGTGGCCAGATCACCGGATTTGAGTACTTTTTCTTTGTATGTCGGGTGAATGTTGCATTCCTTCGCGCTCAGAAAACGCGTGCCCATCTGTACGCCGCAAGCACCCAGCATGAACGCTGCCGCCATGCCGCGACCGTCGGCGATACCGCCTGCGGCAATGACCGGCAGATCGGTTGCGTCGCAGACCTGCGGTACGAGTACCATCGTGGTCAGTTCGCCCACATGGCCGCCGCTCTCGCCGCCCTCGGCGATCAGCGCGGAGGCCCCCAGGCGCGTCATCAGTTTGGCCATGGCGATGGACGCGACCACGGGGATGACCCGTATGCCCGCATCCTTCCAGATTGGCATGTATTTTGCGGGATTGCCCGCACCCGTGGTGACCACGCGCACCTGTTCGTCGGCAACCAGCTGCGCCACCTCGTCGGCAAAGGGGCTCATCAGCATAATGTTGACACCGAAGGGCTTGTCCGTCAGCTCGCGTACGCGGCGAATCTGAGTGCGCACGTAATCGGCAGGCGCATTGCCCGCGCCGATGATGCCCAGACCGCCCGCCTCGGACACCGCTGCCGCCAGTTCACCGTCCGCCACCCAGGCCATGCCGCCCTGCAGCACCGGATATTCGATGCCCAGCAGGTCACAGATCGGCGTTTTCATTCTTCCTTGGCCAGCTTGTCTTCGATGAAGTTGACCAGCTCGCCGACGGTTTCAACCTTCTGATCCAGTTCGATTTCCTTGCCGAGCTTCTCTTCCAGATTCATGATCATTTCCATCGTGTCCAGGGAATCGATGCTCAGATCTCCGAAGCTCGTGTCCATCGTGATGGTGGACTTGTCACAATCGTTGCGCTCTGCAATCAGCTCTGCTATCATATCAAAAACCATAGTCGTTGCCTCCTGATCGTTATATGTTATCACTGATAACATTGCGACCCAAATAAACGCTCCCTGAAGGGGAGCAGGTTACATAAGTTATCGCTGATAACACGGCGAATTATAACCGCATTTTGACAGCTTGTCAAGCGTTTGATGTAAAGCTCACCGGGATTTAACGCAGAAATGATTTTTTGGTGCCAAGACAATAATTGACAGCCACGATTCAAAAGGATAGAATAAATATGTGATTTATCACAGGGAGGTATGAACATGCGCAACGGCAGCACGCAGGGCAATCTTCGCCAGCAGCTGATACAGGCCGGCATCAGGGAACTGGGCCAGCAGGGCGTTCAGCGCTTTTCGGTGCGACGCATTGCCAACGAATGCGGAGTCTCCTGCGCCGCGCCGTACCGCCATTTTGAGAACAAATCGTCCTTTATCAGCGCCATTTTTGACTACATCAACGATGAGTGGCACGCCATCGGCCGCCGCGTGGCGCAGGAAGATGCCAACAAGAGCACGCGACGGACGCTGGTGGACGTGTCCATGGCTTACATCCACTTCCTGCTGGACAACCCGCACTTCAGGTCCATCATCATGCTGCGCACGGACGGACTCGATCCGAAATATCTCTCGCGCAGGGGCGAGGTCAGCCGCCTGAGCAACGAACTGATCAGCCGCTATTGCGCCGAGGTGGGTATGTCCGACGAGGACCGCACGCGCAAGACCTTTGCGGTGCGTTCGCTGATCTACGGCGCTTCGCTGATGCTTGACAACGGCGAGCTGGAGCCGACGCCCGAAAACTTTGATATGATTGCCCGATCCATAGACCGTGAATTCGATCTTCCGTGATTGCCTTTATGATTTTGCCGGAAAAAACTGCCCGGTATGTTCAAATGAAAAAGTTAAGTTATTGAACGGATTTTGTGAAAATGGTCCAATGTGCTTGACAATGCTTGCATCCGCGCTTATACTGTAAGTTGACAACATAAGAACAAGCCTTATCAAGAGTGGTTGAGGGACGGGCCCGATGAAACCCAGCAACCGGTCGCATTGTCGACGAAGGTGCCAATTCCCGCGGCAAGAGTGCCGAAAGATGAGGCGAGTTGGCATAATCTGTTTCAACTCGCCGTTTGGCGGGTTTTTTTGTTGATTATATTCCGCGGAGGCTGTATTTTATGAGGCATTTCTTCACTTCCGAATCCGTAACCGAGGGACATCCCGATAAAATCTGTGACCAGATTTCCGATTCCATACTGGATGCGATTCTGGCGCAGGACCCCGATGCGCACGTCGCCTGCGAGTGCGCCACCACGACTGGCATGGTGCTCGTAATGGGTGAAATCACCACGAAGGCCTACGTGCCCATCGAGACCATCGTGCGCAACAAGGTGGTCGAGATCGGCTATGACCGCGCCAAGTACGGCTTTGACGGCCACAGCTGCGCCGTTCTGGTGAGTTTGGACGAGCAGTCGCCCGACATTGCACAGGGCGTCAACCGCGAGGTTGACATGGATCAGGGCGCAGGCGACCAGGGCATGATGTTCGGCTATGCCTGTGATGAGACGAAGGAATACATGCCACTGGCCATTTCTCTGGCGCACAGACTGACGCGCCGCCTCTCCGAGGTGCGCAAGAGCGGACTGCTTCCCTACCTGCGCCCGGACGGCAAGTCTCAGGTGACGATCGAATATGATGATGATCGTGCCGTGCGCATCGACGCAGTGGTCATCTCCACGCAGCACGCGCCCGAAGTCTCGCAGGAGCAGATTCACGAGGATATCCTCAAGCACGTCATCATACCCGTGCTGCCCGCAGACATGCTCGATGAGAACACAAAATACTACGTCAATCCCACCGGCCGCTTCGTGATCGGCGGTCCGCAGGGTGACAGCGGCCTGACCGGACGCAAGATCATCGTGGACACCTACGGTGGCTATGCGCATCACGGCGGCGGCGCCTTCTCCGGCAAGGATCCCAGCAAGGTCGACCGCAGCGCAGCCTACGCCATGCGCCACGTCGCCAAGAATCTGGTCGCTGCCGGTCTTGTGAGGAAGTGCGAGGTTGGTGTGGCCTATGCCATCGGCGTGGCCAGACCCGTCTCCGTGTTTGTGGACAGCTACGGCACGGGTGTGCTGGCGGACGACAAGCTCTCCGAGATCGTCGGCAAGGTCTTTGATCTGCGTCCGGCTGCCATCATCCGCGATCTGGATCTCAAGCGCCCGATCTACGCGCAGACCGCCGCATACGGCCACTTCGGCCGGGACGATCTCGATCTGCCCTGGGAAAAGCTGGACAAGGTCGAAGAACTGAAAAAATATCTCGCATAAAATAATGAGCCGCCGCAGGCGTTCAAACCTGCGGCGGCTCACTTATTACCTGTGTGATTTATGCGGCTTCGGATGCCCGGTTTGCGGCAGCGGCCTCTACCAGCGCTTCAAAGTAGCTCAGGCAGGTGTCATAGTCGCAGGGAGCGGCACTCGTATCGCCCGCGCTCAGACCGATATAGACGTCATTTTCCGGATGGAACTGAACGGCCACGCAGAAGGTCTTGTCGGTGCGCTCGATGCCCTCTATGATGGAGACACCGTTGACCGTCGTAGTCGCGGTAATGTTCAGGTTCGTTCCCTTCACGGAAGCGATCGCCTGATGGTGCCATGAGGAAACGTTGCTCAGCGTCGCTGTGCCCATGATGCCGTAGAGCAGGGAATCTTCATCGATAACATCGACATCATGACGCGCATAGTCGCGGTTTTCCGCATCCGCGGGCATGCGGTGCGTGTCGGGATAATCCTCACCCATCATGGCGTAGTAGTTCGGGATATCCTGAATGAACTGGCAGCCGGACACGATGCCCATCAGCTGCTCGCCGCGGCATACGGCAAAGACGGGAATGTCATTTTCAATGCAGTAGGCCATGAGAATGTAGTCCGAAACGTCGCGGGTGGCATTGATGTCCTCACCGTTGTTGGCCTCGGTCTGGGGCTGCGCAAAGAGGGAAGGAGAGATATCCTCGCCGCCGACAAAGAACACGGCATCAACGCCGTTCATCGCTTCCTCGACGTTCGTCAGGGAGAAATTGCATTCCTTGATCTGTTCGGCATACTCGGTCTTGAGCATACCGGAATCATAAATCATATCCGCTGTCAGCAGGCCGTCTTCATAGGTGCATACAGAGGAGGTTACCTGCGGAATATGATAGGGCGTGCCGCCGGCCGCTTCAATGACACAATCATAGTATTCCACATACTCCTCTTCCTGTTCGGCGTAACTCCAGGAGATGCCGATGACGGGCTTGTCCGCCGCTTCCGCGCAGCAGAATGCGGGGATCATCATCACCAGGATTGCGAACAAACATACGATCTTTTTCATATTCCGAACCTCCCGTTTTAATTGCCACAGCAGCCGAAAAAATGCAGAAATCCGAAATTCATGATGCAATATCCGCCCATATGAGCCATCAACAACCCGTAAATGTTTGGATTTTGCATTTGCGATTATCGGATAATTCATTTTTTCTTTGCCGTGAACTTGAAAGCGATTATACACGTATGCGGTGCATATGTCAAGTACCACTTTGAAATTTAAGCTGTATTTAGCAATCTGTCCGCCATAATGCACGGATACATCAGCATAACAGGCAAAAATTGTTCAATGTAACATTCCGTAATGAAAAAATGCTGCGGAGTCGGCACTCCGCAGCGGAACATATTCTCAGAAACGATCCGTATAGTATTTTACGTTGGCTTCCTCTATCCACTTTTCAACCTGTGCATTGTAGGTCTGGGTCTTCAATTCCTGTTCGTAGGTCCCGCGCAGGGTGTCCTTGACGCTATCAAAGTCGGCCGCACCCGCAGGGACATCCGCCGCGTAGCGCAGTATGCGATAGCCTGTGTCCGTGCGCACGAGGCCGGAAACATCGCCGACGTTCTCCAGCGCCATCGCTGCCTCGCGGAAGTCCTCCCCGCAGAGTGTGCTCTGCCCGGAGACACACATGCCGCTCTCACCCGAGCCGCCATACTGCGCCATCAGGCTCTCGAAACTCTCGCCCGCGTTCAACTGATCCAGCACCGCCTGTGCATCGGGTTTCAGCTCTTCATAGAGCGCATCCAACTCGCTCATTTGGTCGCTGTCGCCGAACGCCAGTGCGTCCTGTATTTCGGTATATCGGCTGAGTTGCTCGTCGGTAAAGGGAATTTCGATATATTGGATCCTGCGCACACCCTCGGGGTTCCACACGGGCGTGCGGCCGCTCTGCGTATCCGCCTCGTATTCGGCGAAGTCGGCAGAATATTTCGCCTCATCGCTCGCCAGCTGGCTGTCGTAGAACTCGCGCAACTGATCGTCTCTCACCTGCGTATCTTTCGTCACGTAGTCGTAGAGCTTGTCGCGCCGGGCCTGCTGCCTGGCCTCCTGCAGAAGCGTATCATAGGAATAGCCGTTCTCATCAAGGTATTCGGTCGTCTCCTCACGGATCTCATCCTCGGTCTTGCTCTCATCATAGCGGAAGGACATGTAGTATTCAAGGTTCTCGTCGTATTGAGTCTGAACCTCTTTCTCAATCACTGTCTCTTCTTCATCCGTCAGATCGTACAGGCCGAGATCCTTCGCCTTGGCTTCCAGTATCTTTGTTTCCACCAGACCTTCCAGAATGGATTGTTTGGCGGTCTCTGTGTATTCCGCCTCGTCCATGCCCAGCTGTTCGTAATAGGAAGCAATTGTCCGGTACTCCGCACTGGCCTCTGCCACCGTCACGATGCCGCCGTCAAACTCGGCCGCAGCCTCATCGGGATTCCCGACAGTCGTCTCAGCCGAGCCGTTTGTGTCGTTCGAAGCTGCAAGCTTTCTGTATCTGATCGTAACCACTACCGCCCATGTGCCCAGCGTACAGGCCAGCACGGCCAGCGCCACGCAGACGGCAGTCAGTCTCTTTATCTTCTTCATGTGATTTCACCTCCGGTTCTGAACAAAATAATAGCACAGAATTATGTCCGTGCTATTACAATGGGTCAATGTCATTGAATTGTACGTTTTCAGGCCTTGTTTTCGCCCACCATCATGCACAGGTAGGCCGCCGCGGCATCGTAGCGGGCATCGTGCGGATGATCGCCGCCGCCGTACCACTTCTTGCATTTTTTCGCAATGAATTCGCGAGTGAGGCCGAAATGTTCGCAGAGCTCCTCCAGCTTCGGGGGCTTGAGCACCTTCGGGTTCTGCTTGAGGGGTATGTGCGCCTCCTGCGTGTAGTGTTTGAGCGTGCAAAATATGGGGTAGTCCGGGAAGCGCACGCCGACGCGTGCAAACTCGCTGCGGATATAGCGCATATCACCGCCCACATCATGGCCGATGACCATCTTGCAGCCGTCAAAATCCCGATAGATTTCGTCGGCGCGATAGGCAAAGATATCGCCGCCGGAGAGCTGCTTGAGCTGGTACACACCCAGCCCGTGCACGCGCCTGGCATAGCGGTTGATGCTCTTGGCCATGAAATAAAAGTTCTTGCCGCGCACCTTCCGCCCCTCTATGATGAGGTAGGAAATCTGAATGATGCGGCTGGGATGGTTGCCGTCCAGTTCAACGTCCACGGATATCCATTTGTCCGGTTTCTTAAACAGTTTCTTGATGTCCAACACGATTTATGCTCCAAACATTTGCCCGATATTCTCGAGCGTCTTCTCAACATTTCTGCGCTGCGTGGCCAGATTCAGGCGGAAGAAGCCGCGCCCGGCCTCGCCGTAGTCCGTGCCCGGGTTCAGCCCCACGTGAGCCACATCCACCAGCATGCGTGCAAACTCCTCTGCGCTGTGGCCGACATTTCTGCAATCCAGCCACATCAGATACGTACCCTCCTGCGGATAGCAGCCGATCTGCGGAATATGCTCACGGATGTATTTCACGGCATAGTCGCGGTTTTCCTTTATGTACTCAATCACGGCATCCATCCAGGCATCACCATAGGTATAGGCCGCTGTCTGCGCGATTCCACCGAATATGTTCGGCGTGCCCGCGTGGCAGCACATTATTTCATTACTGATGGCAGAGCGCAGTTTCCCGTTGCGGACAATGATCGAGGACTGGCGGAGCCCCGCAAGGTTGAACGATTTGGTGGCCGAGGTCAGCATGATGCAGTTATCGGCATTATCCAGGCTGAGTATGCGTACATGCCTGTGATCACAGAGGTTGAAATCGGCATGAATCTCATCTGCCACCACGATCACGCTGTAGCGCTTGGCGATATCCAGGAGTCTCTGCAGTTCCTCGCGCCGCCAGACGCGTCCGACCGGGTTGTGCGGATTGCAGAGTATCATCATTTTTACGCCGTCTGCCATCTGCTTTTCCATCAGGTCAAAATCCATCCGCCACAGCCCGTCTTCAAAGATCAGACGGTTTTCGATGAGCGTGCGGTCAAACATGCTCACGGCGCGGAAAAACGGCCCGTACACCGGAGGCTGAATCATCACCTTGTCGCCCGGCTGCGTCAGGCTGCGTACGCAGAAGAAGATGCTGTCCACCACGCCGGGGCTGTAGAGGATTTCCTCGGGCAAGACATCCAAGTCGTAACGGCGCTTGAGCCAGGCGATTTCGGCCGCCTTTTCCTCCGCACTGTTTTCCGTATAGCCGAATATGGCGTGTTTTGCCCGCGACTGTATGGCCTCGGCGACCTCCGGCACGGTCCTGAAGTCCATGTCCGCCACCCACATCGGGATCACGTCGGCCCGTCCGAACACCTCTTTGCAGGCATCCACCTTTTCACAGTGCGTGCCGCGGCGATCCACGTAAGCATCCAAATATTCGCGATAGAAATCGTTCATACCTACCTCCGATTATACTCACTTATCCTATTATACGCCCGACGGGCCGACTTTGCAAGTTATATTCGGATATCACATTCAGGTTTCTTTATCTTTACTTGCTTTTTTTGTAGCAAATGGTATAATCACAGTGGAGGTATTTATCCATGAAAAAGACCAACAAACAGATTCCCTACAGAATTCTGTCTATCGATCCGTATCTGAAGCCGTACTATGCAGACATTGCGCTGCGCATGCGTCTCAACACCGAGGTGCGCCGCACGCTGCTGGGCGACAAGGCCGATCTGCCCGCATTTGCCAACGGCTATCTCTACTTTGGTTTTAACCGCACCGACGACGGCTGGGTATACCGCGAGTGGCTGCCCGCGGCGGATGAGGTTTTCCTCATGGGCGACTTCAACGACTGGAATCGCACATCCCATCCTCTGCATCCCATCGAGGGCGGTGTGTGGGAGATCGAACTGCAGGGCGCGGACGCACTCAAGCACGGCCAGTTTGTGAAGATACTCGTGCGCCACGGTGACGAGACATTTGAGCGCATTCCCGCCTACATCCGCCGCGTGAGCCAGGATCCCAAGACCCGGACCTTCTGCGGCCAGATCTGGGCACCGCCGCGCAATTTCTACTGGACGGACGGCAGCTATAAAAAGCGCAAACTCTCTTCGCCCATGATCTACGAAGCACACATCGGCATGGCACAGGAGCGCGAGGGTGTCGGCAGCTACCGTGAATTTGCGGACAACAATCTGGAGCGCATTGCCGATCTGGGCTACAATGCCATCCAGCTCATGGCCATTCAGGAACATCCCTACTACGCATCCTTCGGCTATCAGGTCTCCAATTTCTTCGCAGCCTCGTCCTGGTACGGCGTGCCGGAGGACCTGAAATACCTGATCAACAAGGCGCATGAGCTTAATCTGTTTGTACTGCTGGATGTTGTCCACTCCCACGCCTGTCCGAATGTGGGTGAGGGCCTGAACATGATGGACGGCACGGACGATCAGTATTTCCTGCCGGGTGAACGCGGCCGGCACAACGCATGGGGTACGCGCCTGTTCGATTATGCCCGCCACGAGGTCATTCACTTTCTGCTCTCCAACCTGAAGTTCTGGCAGGAGGAATACCACTTCGACGGTTTCCGCTTTGACGGCGTGACATCCATGATCTATCAGGATCACGGTCTGGGCGCGAATTTCTCCGGCTATGACCAGTATTTCGGACTCAACACAAATGTGGATGCCATCACATATCTGCAGCTGGCCAATGAGCTGGTGCATGCCGTCAACCCCTTTGCCGTGACCGTCGCCGAGGACATGAGCGGCATGCCCGGCATGGCGCTGCCCATACGCGCGGGTGGCATCGGCTTTGATTACCGCCTCTCCATGGGCGTGCCCGATTTCTGGATCCGCATGCTCAAGGACCACCGCGACGAAGACTGGGATATGTACAAGCTGTGGTACGAGCTGACCACACGCCGCCCGAGCGAAAAGAACATCGGCTACTGTGAATCGCACGATCAGGCGCTCGTGGGCGACAAGACGCTGATCTTCCGCATGGCCGATGCCGAGATGTACACCGGCATGGACAAGGCCTATCATTCCCCGGTGATCGACCGTGCCATCGACATGCACAAGATCATCCGCTTTTCCACGCTGGTGCTTGCCAGCGAGGGCTATCTGAACTTCATGGGCAATGAGTTCGGACATCCGGAGTGGATCGATTTCCCGCGCGAGGGCAACGGCTGGAGCTACAAGTACGCGCGGCGCCAGTGGTCGCTGGCCGAGAACGGCTATCTGAAATATCAGTGGCTGGAGAACTTTGACCGTGCCATGCTGAAGTTCGCACGCAAGTATCGCGTGCTGAGCAAGCCGCAGGCTGTCAGCCTCTGGATTGATCAGGAAAACAAGCTGATCTCCTTTGCCAAGGGTGATCTGCTCTACCTGTTCAACTTCAACACGACGCAGTCCGTGACGGATTTCTTCATGCACGCCCACATCACCGGTGCGGGCCGCTACCGTGCGATCTTCTCCAGCGATGCCGCTGCCTTCGGCGGTCAGGACCGCGTCAATCTGGACTACGTGTACGAAACCAAGACGTGCGAGAAGGGTCTTGGGTTTGAAGTCTATATTCCCTGCCGCACCGCAATCGTCTTCCAGAAGATTGTCTGATTCCGTACCGACCACCCGCGCAAGTTCAATTGCGCGGGTGTTTTCACTATTTCGGCGGTTATATTTTGTTCCCCCTTGATTTTTCCGTCTGATTCTATTATAATCTTAATATCAAGTAAATAATCGGAGGTGGATGCCTATGAATATTATCGTTCGAAAATGCATGATCTCGGATGCGCCGCGCATACGGGAACTCAGCTGCCATCTGCTCGGTTTTGAGTATCCCCAGGATAAGTTCGAGGCAAACATTCGTAAACTGATGACGCGCCCCGGCAATCTGATACTCGTTGCCGAAAACAACGGCGAGATGGTCGGCTTTGCGCATGCGTGTGATTTTGATATACTCTACGGGCCGCATCTGAAGGTGCTGCGTGCCATCGCGGTGGATGAAAAGTACCGTGGCTACGGCGCAGGCAGGAAACTGCTGGCCGCCGTTGAAGACTGGGCCAAACGCACGGGAGCCAGCGGCATCCGCGTATACAGCGGTTCGGAAAGAGCCTCTGCCATTTCGCTCTACAAGACCTGCGGCTACGACTTTGTCAAGCCCGAAACCAAATACAAAAAGGATTTCTGATACAATACAAAACGGGTGTGCCGTCCGGCACACCCGTTTTGCATTATTCATGTTGCGGATCAAGCAGCTCTCCGATCTTGTCCGTGAGTGCGTCCAGACCCGTTTTGTCCTGAGCGGAGCAGGCCAGCACTTCCCAGGGCTGCACGGCCAGCGTCCTGCAAATCAGCTGTATGGCACGGGCACGCTGTGCCTTGGAGAGCTTGTCGGCCTTGGTGGCAATCACCGAAAACGGTATCTCATAGTGGCGCAGGTATTCCGTCATCATTTGATCCTCCTGCGTCGGCTCGTGGCGTATGTCCACCAGATGAAACACGTGGCGCAGGTTGGCGGAACCCGTGAGATAGCCCTCAATCATGTCCGCCCACTTCTGTTGCTCCGACTTGGGCGCCCGTGCAAAACCGTAACCGGGCAGATCGACCAGCAGCAGTTCCTCGTTGATCAGGTAGTAGTTGATCAGCCGCGTCTTGCCCGGCTCCGACGAAGTCCGCGCCAGCTTCGAATTGTGCGTCAGACCGTTGATCAGCGAGGACTTGCCCACGTTTGATTTTCCGGCCATCGCGATCTCGGGCAGACCCTGCTGCGGGAATGCCGAGAACGCACTCTGGGAGAGCAGGAATTTTGCTTTTTTGATGGTCATATCGCCAGCCTCATCTTATTCTGATCCTTCTGCTCCGTCAGCACCCTGGACAGAGCATCGTCGACGCTGTCAATGAGTGTGATCTCCATCTTTTCAAGGATGGCCGGATCGATTTCCTCCAGATCCTTTTCGTTCTCCCGTGGCAAGAGGATGTGCGTAACGCCCATGCGATAGGCAGCCAGCAGTTTTTCGCGCACGCCGCCGATGGGCAATGCCTTGCCGTGCAGCGTGACCTCGCCCGTCATGGCAATGTCACCGCGTGCGGGAATACCCGTGATCGCACTGATGATCGCGCAGCTCAGCGCGATGCCGGCCGACGGTCCGTCCTTGGGTACTGCGCCCTCCGGTACGTGCACGTGGATGTCGTGCTTGTCAAAGAAGTCCGATGCCACACCGTAGGTTACGGCACGCACGCGTGCGACGGAGCGGGCGATCTTTGCCGACTCGCGCATCACGTCGCCCAGGTTGCCGGTCAACTCGAGGTTGCCCTTGCCGTCCATGGCCAGAGCCTCCACGGGCATCAGTTCGCCGCCGACGCTTGTCCAGGCCAGACCATTCACGATGCCGACCTCTGCCTTGCCCTCTGCGGGTTGGCGCAGATATTTGCGCGGCCCAAGATAGGTTGCAAGATCGGCACTCTTGAGCGATATGCTCTTCTTCTCGGGATCATCGATGAACGCCAGCGCAGCCTTGCGGCAGAGCTTTTCGATGTTTCTCTTGAGCGTGCGCACACCGGCTTCGCGGGTATAGCCGTCGATGATGTCCGCCATCACGCTCTCGGTGATGCGCAGCGCACCCTTCTTCAGGCCGTGCGCCTGCAGTTCGTCGGGCAGCAGATAGCGCTTGGCAATCTGCACTTTCTCCTCCTGCGTATAACTGGGCACCTCAATGACCTCCATGCGGTCGAGCAGTGCACGATCGATGGGGTCGGTGGAATTGGCCGTCGTGATAAAGAGCACGTCCGAGAGATCAAACGCAGCCTCGATGTAGTGATCGCGGAAATTGCTGTTCTGCTGCGGATCGAGCGCCTCCAGCAGAGCCGAGGCGGGATCACCGCGCATATCGTGGGCTATCTTGTCGATCTCATCCAGCAGGAATACCGGATTCAGGCTCTTGCAGCGGTTGATGCCGGATATGATGCGCCCCGGCATCGCACCCACGTAGGTTTTGCGGTGGCCGCGGATTTCCGCTTCGTCATGCACGCCGCCCAGCGACATCTGCGTAAACTTGCGCCCCATTGCCCGCGCAATCGACTTCGCAATAGAGGTCTTGCCTACGCCGGGCGGGCCGACAAGGCAAATGATGGGGCTCTTCAGGCCGTCCGTATTTTTGCGTACCGCCAGATATTCGATCAGGCGTTCCTTGACCTCCTTGAGGCCGAAGTGATCCGCCTCGAGTATGCGCCGGGCGCGTGCAATGTCCATGTTGGACTTGGCATACTCGCCCCAGGGCAGCTCGAGCATATACTCGATATAGTTCTGGCTCACGCTGGACTCGGGCGACTGGGCCGCCGTCCGTGCCAGCCGCTTGATCTCGCGCTCGACCTTTTCACGGGCTTCATCGGGCATCTTCGATTCGGCAAGCTTCTTGCGATATTCGACGATTTCCTCGTCCTCTTCGCCGCCCAGCTCATCCTGTATGGCGCGAATCTGCTCGCGCAGATAGTATTCATGGTTGTTGCGGTCCATCGCCTCGCGCACGCGCTGGGCAATGCGCTCCTCCAGCAACTGCAGGCTGATTTCCTGCCCCAGCAGCTGCGTGGTCAGTTCAAGACGGTCGCGCACATCGATGCACTCCAATACCCGCTGCTTGGATTCAAGGTTACTGATCAGGGCATTGGCCGTGGCATCACAGAGCAGTCCGGGGTCCTTTTCACCCTCGATGCTCTGCAGAAATTCAGTCATCGAATTTTCCCGCTGTCGTGCAACCTGCTTGGCCAGCGTCACGATGGAGCGCATATACGCCATCATTTCAAGATCCGGCGTTACATCCGCATCCGGCGTCTCGGGAACGATACCCGCCTGCGCGTAGTTGGCGCCCTCGAGCACTTCCGTTATGCTTGCACGGTATTCGCCCTGCAGCATCAGGCGAAGCGTCTGATCCGGCGTGGGCATGATCTGACGTATCGTGGCCACGGTGCCCGTCTTGTAGAGATCGTCCCCGGACGGGCGATCTACGGCCGCATCCTTCTGGGCCACCACCATGAGCTTGTGATCGCCGTTCATCGCCGCATCGACAGCCGCTACGGAGCGGTCACGGCCGGCATCCAGCGTGATTACGCAGCCGGGGAATATCGCCACACCGCGCAGCGGTAACAGGGGCAGTATTGTTTTGTTTTCATTCTGACCGGATTTCAAAGAGCTGTTCCTCCAAAAAATTGCTATGTACCTATTATATAGGAAGTATGTAAAAAATCAAGGGCAGGCGCCGCCCGTTACGCAGTGCCTGCCCCGCGATGATGACATTTTCGAAACCGTTATTCCTCTTCGTCGATGTCAACAACCTCTTCGTCAAAATCGCTGTTCTCAATGATGTCGATCAGCTTTCCGGCAAGCTCCTCCTCCACGGGAACGAACTCCTCCATGTCATCGCCGACGGGTACGATCTCCATCACATAGGCCTCGCGCTGCACGTTCTCATCTGCATCCTCGTCCTGAAGCTCTGTCAGCAGGCCGTATTCCTTGCCCTCATAGAACAGATAGTCCAGCACTTCCATGGTGATCTTGTTGCCCTGCTCGTCCTCGAACTCAACGAGATCTCTCTCTTCTTCCATTGCGTTATTCCTCATTTTCTCTGAATTTCAGGCTCGCCGATGGCTCTGATTATAACGCAAAGCGGCCCAAAAGGCAAGCCTTTTCGACCGCTTTGAAGTTCATTTGTCTTTCTTTCCGGCTGCATCCCTGAACGGTACACGCGAACCGTCCGGATACTGCACCACGGTGTTGTCCAGCTGAGAGCGCATCTGGCTGCGAAATGCCTTCAGATAGTTCTGCCGCAGGCGGTGGCGCTCATCCATTTCTTCCTCCGTGAGGGCACGCTCACGCGAAAGCTTCGTCAGTTCGCTGATGCGGCGTATGCTGCGATCATCCATCAGGCAATATCCTCCAGTTCATAGCATATGCTGACCTGCGCCGAGACGCTTGCCTGAGAGGCACGAACGGTCGTGGCCTTATCGGTCGAAACGGCCGACTCGGCATAGCTGTCGGTGCTGTAATACGTGTCATCCGATTCACTGATGCTGATGACATTGCCCAGTTGTTTGCCGGAAGCTTCCGCCAGCACCTCTGCCTTGTGTGCGGCCTCTTCAACGGCCAGGCGCAGGGCCTCATCACGCGCCTCGCTCTTGTTCTTGAGCGAGAAGGTGACGGAATCGAAGTTGTTTGCACCTGCGGCAAACGCCACATCGATGATATTGCCCACGGAATCTACATCCGAAATCTCAATGAGCAGGCCGTTATTGACGCTGTAGCCGGTAATTTCGCCGTTGCCGTCATCGGAATAGTCATACATCGGGGAGATGTAGAGGTAATCCGTCGAGATGCATTTCTCGTCAATACCGTTTTCGCTCAGCACCGCGCAGATTGCATCGATGCGCTCGTTGGCCAGCTGCATCGCGGTTGTCACGTCTGCATCGTTCAGGTACACGCCCAGACGGACATACGCCACATCTGCGGCAATATTCACCACGGCACCGCCGCTGACCGTGATCGTATTCTCAGCCAGCGCAGCCGAGGCCAGCAGCATCACAAGCGCAAGTGCGAGACATATCATCCTCTTCATTTCAAAAGAACCTCCTGTCATTATTCGGCAATGAATTGAATGTAGACAACCGCCGTCCCGTCCGTGCTCTCGCCGGCCTCGGCATCCAGCTCTTCGCCGATGCGGCTCGAGGCCCGGAGGAACTCATCGAGATACTGGGCAGGCAGTTCCACACGATATGCGCCGTCCTCACTGCTCCGGATCGTGCCGCCGTACTCATCGCTCAGAGACAGAAGCGTATCGTATGCGCCCTTGGTGTCTGCCGTGCGGATCTTTCGCCATGCGGCATACTGACGGTCATCCCCGGCATTCGCAGACTCATCCTCGCCGTCGGCGGCAATCACGCTGTCAGCCTGCAAAATGGTGAGGGTCGGGGCCTGATCCGCTGCCCTGTCGGTCGTCAGAAAGTACGTGCTGCCCAGCGCGACAACAAGTGCGGCAGCAAGGCCAGAGGCCAGGCGCAGCCGTCTGTGGACCTTCTTTTGCTTGTCTTCATTCTTTACGGCCCGACGCCAGGCTGCCTGAGCCTCGAGCGGTACAACGACATCGTCATTCATGCCCGCAAGCACCTGCCTGAGCAGTTCGGCCTCCCGCAGACTTCGGGCGCATTCGTCACATGCCGCCGCATGATCCAGCAACTCGCGCTCCTGCATGGAATCCAATTCGCCGTCGATATGACGATCCAGCAGCTCCGTAAACGATTCACAGTTCATGCCGCATGCCTCCTTTTCTTCATTGCTGACATTTAGACGTCACGGCGGTCAAAAAGTTCCACATATTCTCTCAATTTCTCACGCAATTTCTCTCGACCGCGACTGATTCTGGACTTGACCGTGCCCACGCTGACCTGCGTCACCTGAGCGATCTCATCGTACGTAAGCCCCTGCATGTCGCGCAGCACGATCGCCACGCGCATATCCTCGGGCAGCTGACGTATGGCGCCGCCCATTTTGTCGCGGAGTTCGCTCCTGAGAGCCTCCTGCTCCGGGCCGGCACTGCCTTCCGTCGGCGACCAGCCCTGATCCAGCAGACCGTCCAGAGAGGTATTTTGCTTGTTTTTCTTGCGACGCAGCTCATCCAGGCAGGTATTCATTGTGATGCGATACAGCCACGTCGAGAAACTCGACTGACCCTTGAAGCCGGAGATGGCGCGGTACACGCGCAGCATCGCCTCCTGCAGGCAGTCCTGGGCATCCTCGCGGTTGGCACACATCCTCAGCGCAACCGCATACATCTGATGCTCGTGCCTCGCCATCAGCTCATTGAATGCCGCCGCATTGCCGCCGGATGCCCGCTCTATCAGTTTCTTTTCGTCGATTTCCAAATTTCGTGCCCTCAGCATTCTCTTGTTCTCATTACACTCACCATTATACACATTTCACGGGCAATTGCAAATTGTTTGCGCATAAATTTTGAACCAATCCGTAATCACGCATCATACAGCGAAGAGTCTAAAACTTAACACTTTATTGCCAAACCTTGACTTTACCTCCGTTTTCCGATAAAATACAAATAGGATGGAGGTATATTTTATGGCGCTTCCGATGGTTCACTTGCTGGCGGCCTATGCCTGGGCGCAGGACAAGCCGGAGCTTAAAAACAATCCCGACTACTATCTCGGCGCGATATCGCCCGATGCAATCCATATCCGTGACGGCAACGACAAGTCCCACAAGAACGCGACGCACATGGGCAACTGGCGAGAGATGCTGCCGGGTGCGATCGTATCCTACTGGCAGCAGCACGATACGCCCTTTGACATCGGCTACGGCATTCATGCGCTCACGGACGGCCTGTGGACGGTGCGCTTCCACCGCGAACTGACAGGCATGCTCCTGCCCAACGGCAAGCCCGATCCCAAGATATATTACAACGACACCATGAGCGTCGATTTCAGGCTTTACCATGAACATCCGCTGACGCCGTTTCTGATGCACATGGTGCGCACAGGTCGGGCGCCTGAACATCATCCGCTGCTGAACAGGGAAGAGATAGCGGGCTGGCAGCAGGCCACGCTTGCTTTCTATGACCAGCCCCTGAGCAATCCCGCGCCGGTGCGCTTTGTGACATACGCCTACGTGCAGCGCTTTCTGGCGGACTGCAACGAATATATGAAAAGTGTCTGGAGGGAAATGAAGAATATGAGCGATATACAATCTGCAATCATGAATCGCCGCAGCACGCGCGGTTTCTCCGACGTCGCGCTTACCGAAGAAGAGATCCGGACGCTGACGGAAGCGGCTCTGGCGTCACCCACGGCCTGCAACTATCAGGACTGGCACTTTATCTTTGTCACGAACCGCGAACTTCTCAAGCGCTTCAGCGACGAGTACAGGGAGATACTGCTCTCGAAGCTGACGGGGGAGGCGCGCAGCAAGAAGACGGACTACGATGTGTTTTTCAATGCGCCGCTGGTGATATTCATCACCCTGCCGGAGCAACCCAAATCCAATTTCGCGGATGTGGATGCGGGCATTGCCGTGGAAAATCTGGCCCTGAGCGCCATGGGGCTGGGGCTGGGCAGCGTGATTCTCGGCCGCCCGCTGGAGGTCATCAAAGGCGAGAAGGGGAAGGAGTGGATGCAGGCCTTCGGTTTCCCGAAGAGTCATCGCTATGCCATTGCCATCGCCATCGGCCACAACACCGTCAGCAAGGACGCACATCCGATCGGTGAAGGCAAGGTCAGCCGTATCGGGTGATAGAATTTGGCTCTTTGCAGTTCCTTGGGAAGATGAGAATATCAAGCCCTCCGCCTCGCATTCGTTCGGTACCTCCCCTTTCAGGGGCGGCAACCGGAACTCATGCTTTCCCCCAAAAAACAAGGGAAGACCCTCCTGCCGTTTGTGTGGCGGGAGGGTCTTGTTTTTTACTCGGTCACCTTGACCTTGAAGCTCAGTTTTGCCCTTCTATTATCCTTGCTCGTAACCGTGACGGTCGCCGTGCCCTTGCCCTTGGCGGTGAGCACGCCGTTTTCATCGACCGTTACGACCTTCTTGTTGCTGCTCTTCCAGGTAAGATCCTGATAGGTGGCGTTGGTCGGATTGAACGTGACCGTGAGTTCTTTATCCGTGCCGTCCTTGACCATATTCAGCACGCTCTTGGAAGTCAGTTTATCATCGCCGTGCCTGACGGTGATGCTGCTGACCGCCGTCTTGACCGACGTGACCTTGCAGCTTGCATAGACCTTGCTGTTGTCGGTGGAGACGCACTTGATCGTTGCCTTGCCGGCACCGACAACGGTGAACGCGCCGGTCTCGGCATCGACGGTCACAACGCTTTCATTGGTGCTCATCCATTCGACACCCCTGTAGTTGGCGTTGAGGGGCAGTACCGTTGCTCTGAAGCCGTTGAACGTCTGGCCCTTGACATCTTCGTAATCGAACGTCAGGCCGGAAGAGGGGAGCGTCGTGTAGAAATAGGTCAGCTTGATCTTCGATACAGCCACCTTCGTGACATTGATCGTGCAGGTCGCCTTGACCTTCTTGTTGCTGACCGACGTGCAGGTGACGGTCGCCTTGCCCAGCTTGCCGATGGTGAACTCGCCGCTGTCTTCATTGATGGAGACAACCTCGGGATTGTTGCTGGTGAACTTCACAGCGGGATCACTGGCCGTGGCGGGGTAGACCGTGCTTGCAAGCACAAAGGTCTTGTCCTTGTCATACTCAACGTTGAAGGTCAGTTTCTTGGCGGTTTTGTCGTCATAGGCCAGCGTGATCTTCTTGACGGGGTTGTACTTGACCGTCACCTTGCAGCTCGCGCTCTTGCCGCTGCCGTCGTTGGCGATGGCCGTAATGGTGGCCGTGCCGACGCCGGTGCCGGTTACCACGCCGTTTTCATTCACGGCGGCGATGCTGCCGTTGCTGCTCGTCCAGGTAACGCTCGTATCGGAAGCCGTCTTGGGAGAGATCGTCGCCTTGAGGGTGTAGGTATTGTTCTGAAGCAGCGTGACCTTGCTCTTGTTCAGTTTGATGCTTGCAACGGGGATGACCGTCTTGCCGTCAGTGGTCCAAAGATTGGCCGCATCTGCGCCCAGCGGGTCATCCGTGCGATTGTAACCGGTTATCCAGCCGCAGCCCGCCACGGAGGGGCAGTCTGCTACGCTCGTCTCAGTGCTGAAATAGATCGTATCGCCATAGGCAGTCGGGGTTGCGCAGGCGGTATCTACGACGTAGACTTTGCCCACGGGCTGGTCTGCACCACATCCTGCTGCGTAGTAGTTGCCGGAAATGTCGTCGATGCGGTTGAGACTGTCGTAGAAGCCGATCAGTGCGCCGACATTGCTGTTGCCGGAAACCTTGCCGGTAAATCTGTTGTCCTTGAAGGCGGAAGGCACGTTGTCCCAGGACTGTGCGACATACATATCGCCGCCCAGGATGCCGCCGACGTTGGCATCGCCGCTGACCGTACCGGAGGAAGTGCAGTTTTTGATCGTGACCTTCGTGCCGTTGGGGGCCGAGGAGTCGGAGTAGCCGCCGCCGACGATGCCGCCTGCATTGTTGCCGCTTGCCGTAACGACGCCGGCAAACCTGCAGTTAATCACGTCGCACTGACCCATGGAGTTGTCGATCGTGCCGATGATGCCGCCGACATAGCTGGCGCCCTTGACCGTGCCGTGGTTGACGCAGTTTTCGATCGTGCCCTGCATGCGTCCGGCAAAGCCGCCGATTTCGGTATCGTCAGCGCCATAGCCGATCACGACGCCGGATTCGATCGTGCAGTTTCTGATGATGGCATTGTAGCCTGCACTGCAGCCGGCATAGCCGTTCTCAAACTTACGTGCGCCGATCAGACCTGAATACTTGGTCTGCGTGCCGGATTTCAGGGTCACATGGTCGATGGTCACCGCCGTGCCGGACATGCCCACGCCCGTGAAGCAGTCCACCAGGCCGTAGCCGTTAATCTGCGTGCCGTAGATGCTCAGGTTTCTGATGGTCGCGCCGTTGACATAGGCAAACAGCGGACGATAGCCTGCGGGGACGGTCAGTGTGTGTCCGTCGCCGTCAAACGTGCCGGAGAAGGCGTTGAGGTTTGCACCCCTTTTGATGCCGTTGGTGCCGTCCTTGGTCGCGCCGACAGGCTGCCAGTTATCCGGCAAAGTCAGATCCTCGGTCATCTTGAAGACCATGCCGGAATAGCTCTCGCCCGCATTTACCAGGACGGAAAGGCGCTCAAGATCCGCGGACGTGGCGATCAGATACGGATCATCAGATGTGCCGCTGCCTGCAAAGCCGGCCTCGGTGACGGTGACGGTCACGACATCGCTCTTGACCTCGCTGTACTTACCGCCTACGGAGCAGCGCACCATGCAGTAATACTCGAACTCGCCGGCCACGCCGGTGTTGACGGTGCATTCCTTGCCGCTGGAGAAATATTCGCCGTCGCAGTACCAGTGGTAGAGATACTGTACGCCTTCGACTTCGTTGACTTCGATGGTCAGCGGAGCTGCGCGCAGGCCTTGTTCATAGGTTGCGCTTTCAGGCTGCTTGGTGATTTCGGGCGCTTCGCCGGTTTCCGTGCCGTAGTTGAACACGATCACCGTGCCATACTTCTCAAAGTTCTCAAGTGTGGTAGATGCAAAATTGATTGCGTTCCACTGCTCTTCAGTGCCGCGGAAGTATATGATTTCCGGGTGGCAATTCCTGGCGCTGTCCTTATAGCTCGTCAGCGTCGCGGGCAGAACCAGTTCCTTCAGGTTCGTCATGTTGGAAAGCAGGGAACTGCTGATGGAAGTTACACCCCGGAAGTCCAGATACACGAAGCCATCGGGCAGATAGCTGCCGGAAAAGTTGGTGACGCTCGCAGGAACGGTCATCTTCTTCAGCGCAGTGCAATTATAGACCAGGTTATTGAATTTTGTGGAATAGGTTTCCGGAATGCGAACTTCGGTCAGGCTCGTGCATTCGCGCAAGAGACTGGAACCGTAACTCGTATTCGCTGCGTCGGTCGCGTCCTCAAAGTAGGCGCTCGTGATGCCGGTGCAGCCCCTGAAGGCATTGCTGCCGAAAGAGGTGATTGAGCCGGGCAGATAGAGCTTGCCCGTCATGCCGGAGCAGTCATAGAAAGCAGAAATGTCGATCGTCTTAAGTCCTTTCGGGAAGCTGACCATTTCAAGGCTTGTGCAGCCGCTGAAGGCGGAGTTGCCGATGGATTCAAGCTTACTCGGCAGATTGACGGTCTTCAGGCTCGTGCATCCCTTGAAGGCCCGCTTGCCGATGGTGGTGACACTGTCGGGCAACTTCACGGAAGTGATCGCCGTATTCCCGCTGAACGCGCCTTCGCCGATTTCGGTGATGCCCTCCGGCACAGTGATGTCGCCGGAAACGTTGCTCATGGTGAAAGCCAGCTTGTTGCCGTCGTAAACCACACCATCCTGCACCTTGAAGTTGCTGCCCTCGGCAAAGGTGATGCTTGTGAGCTTCGTGCAGCCGCTGAAGGCATTGGACGCCAGATCTGTAAGCGACGCGGGCAGGCTGATCGAGGTCAGCGCCGTGCACTCATCGAAAGCATAGTTGCCGATCGTGGTCACGCCTTCGGGCACGCTGAAGGTCTCCAGTGCCGCGCACCCCGAGAAGGCCTGCATGCCAATGGTGGTCACGCCGCTGCGCAGGGTGACCGTCTTGAGGGCGGTGCAGTCCTCGAACATGCGACTGCCCATGTTGCCGCCGACGGAGACCTCGGTGAGCTTGGTGCAGCCTGAGAACACATTCTCATTGTCGATGCTCAGGCCGTCCGGCAGGGTCAGTGAGGTGATCTGCGTGTCGGCAAAGACATAATAGCCCATGCTGGTGATGCCGGCGGACAGATTGATCTCCGTGAGTCCCGAATGCTGGAAGGCGTAATTGCCAATCGAGGTCAGCTTTTCGGGGAAATTGATAGTCGTCAGGTTCTTGCAGCTCTGGAAAGCACACTTGCCGATGCTCGTGACGCTGTCGGGCAGCTTCACGGAGGTGATCTTTTCATTGTCGGTATAGGCATAGTCGCCGATGACGGTGGTGCCTTCGGGAATCACCAGCTCGCCGCTGATCTCAGACGTCGGTAGCACATACACGATTTCCGTGCCATTCTTTATCAGCGTGTTGCCGCTCATGCTGTAGATGCTGCCCTCGGCCACGTTGATGGTGCTGATTGCCGGGCAGCCGGAGAATGCGCCGGCATTGAACGATACCAGCGACTTGGGCAGGTTGATGGTGGTCAGTGCCGTGCAGTTGTTGAACGTATAATCCGCGATGGCGGTCACGCCCTCTTTGAAGGTGACTTCCTTCAAAGAAGTACAGCCCTTGAATACGCCGGTCTGTGTGATGTCGCAGGGAATCGTGACGGATTCCAGCTTTTTGCAGTTGACGAAGGGGCCTTCCCAAGTGGTATAGTTCGTGCCGGAAATCTCCTTCACGGAATCCGGGAAGATGATGCCGGTGATGTCGCTTCCGCTGAAGAGCGCGCCCACCTTGGTCACGCCGTCGGGAATGGTGATTACGCCTTCCGGCTTGCCGAGGTACATATAGATTTCTGTGCCGCTGTTCTTCAGCACGAATTTGCCGTTTACGCTCAGCAGACATCCCTCGGCGCAGCTGAAGCTCGTGATGCTCGTCACGCCATCGAACGCATCGTTACCGATCGTCGTCAAGGTGGACGGCAAGGATACGCTCGTGGGGGTCAGTGTGTAGAAGGCATAGTTGACAATGCCGGTTACGCCTTCCTTGACAACGATAGACTTGATATCATTTTTATGGTTTTTGGTGTATGTCGGCAGGCTCCACTTGCTGATCGAGCCGCCCATATCGCCCTTGGTGCCCGGCACGGCGCTGAACTCCAGCACGCCGCCCTCGCGCAGCTTCCAGTAGACATTGCCGTACTTGCCGCCGTCGAGCGCCGAAACCGTCACGGTCGCCTCGCAGGTGGCTTCAAGCTCGCCTGCCTTCGCGGTAATGATGGCCGTGCCGCTCTTGTAGGCCGCAGTCACGACACCGTTGACCACGGTTGCCACGGTGGTGTCCGAGCTGCTCCAGGTGACCTCCGCTTCGGAATCGGGCGTAACGGTCGCCGTCAGCGTCACGGGCGCATCCTCGGTCACCGTGATCTGCGTCTGACTGAGCGTAATGCCGGCGCCACCCGTCACCGTGACCGTGCACACCGGCGGCATCAGGGGCACGGTGCCCACGCTGCCCTCGGCGGTGATGATGTAGGTGCCGTTGTTGGCCAGGGTGATCGTCGCCTTGCCCTCGGCATCGGTGGTTGCACCTTCGATGGCGGTAAACGTGCCGTCTTTCCAGAGGCCCAGCTGAACGCCGGAAACAACACCGGCATCAGAGGTGCCGCCCTCATAGATGTTATTTGCAGTGGCCGACAAGGTCAGCGTGAAGGCCTGGCCCGCCGTGGCCTCCAGGCTGCTTGCATTGAACTTGCCGAGGACATCGCTGTAGCCGGTGGTATCCTTTAATACGGTGGCATACAGATGATCGCCCGCCGAAACGAGGCTGTCTTCAGTATTGTCGACAGCCGCGGAAAGTGCCGTGCCATTATTATAGAAGTAATAGCTGCCGCCGTTGGCCACGTTCCAGAGCTTCGTGACGAACGCACCGTATCCACTGCTCTCGGTCGCGTAGCCGCCGGCACAGTAGGCCGTATGTGCCGCCTGCATGGCCTCGTCATAGGTCAGAACGCCGTCACTGTTGAGATCCTTGACGGTCACCGCACCGTTGACCAGCACCAGATGGCCGGCATTGTTGATGGTGACGTAGACCTTCGCATCCGCAGCAGGGGTCACTTCCGCCGTCATGGCTTCGGTCAGAGATGCGAATGCCGCCATGGCCGCCTCGAGCACGGCGTAGTTGGTGATGTCTGCCTTTTCTTCATCGCTGAGGGCCTCGTAGGCTTCCTGCGCCGCAGTGATGGCAGCTTCGGAATCGAGCGTCACCTCACCGATGGCATCGATCAGGGCAACGACCTGCTGCGTCGCATCGGGTTCCTCCGTAGCGACTTCGGTCGGTTCTGCGGTCGGTTCTGCGGTAGGTTCCGCGGTCGGTTCCTCGGTCGGGTTCAGCACGGCCGTGAACGCTTCGTTGCCCGCGCCGACGGAGGGTTCATCGCCCGCCAATTTGACTTCGGCCAGCTTCGAGCAATCCTTGAAGGTATCGTCGCCGACGTACAAAAGGGTGGTCGGCAGGCTGATCTTTTCAAGGTTGGCGCAGCCGGAAAATGCCGCAGCGCCGATGGACATGACGCCCTCTTCCGCGACCACTTCGCGGATGTTGGCGATGTACTGCTCCCACGGGCGATTGCCCTCGGCAAAGTCGGGCATCAGGCCTTCGCCGGAGATGGTCAGTTTGCCTTCAGCGTCGATCACCCATGTCAGGGCAGAGCCTTCAATTGTGTTTACCGTGGGCGGCAGGGTTTCCTCGGCATCCACGGGAGCCTCGGTCACCTCGGGCGACTCAGGCACTTCGGTCTCTTCACAG
>CAVINP010000011.1:0-30356 GCA_963643985.1 bacterium | reverse complement strand
AATGCAGGCAAAGACGCCGAAAATGCATCGTGGCGAATTTAGAAACACGCTCTAGCGTGAGAACGGCGAATGCGGCTTCGTGATCGAACTCAAGGCCGTCAGGGACATAAAGAAGCTCGACGAAGCCTGCGAAAATGCCATGCGTCAGATCGAGGAGAAGGACTACAGCGCGAACCTGCGCTACTTCGGCATTGAAAAAATATGGACCTACGCCATTGCATTCTGCCGCAAAAAGTGCAGAGTCATCTGCAAACAGGGCAGCAGGTGCGATTAAAGGATAAGGAGATAATGATTATGCAATACGGTACCGTTGATCATGTAAGCAAACCTGTTTCGCGCATCGTGTTCGGCACAGCCATGCCGGTAATGTTCGATGCTTTCCGCTCCGTATACGAAAACGCGCCGGACTTTGACAAGCGTCTGAACGCCGCATTTTCGTTGCTGGACGACATGTACGCCGAAGGTGTGAACTGTTTTGACTGCTCCAACCACTACGGCGAGGAGCCTCTGGGCGAGTGGCTCGAGGCACGCGGCCTGCACGACAAGGTGGTCATACTCACCAAGGGTGCCCACCACAACCGCTGGCGCAAGCGCGTAACCGACTTTGACATACTGCACGACGTGCACGATTCGCTGGCGAAGCTCAAGACAAAGCATCTGGATATCTATCTGCTGCACCGCGACGACCCTGAGGTCTCCGTTGCGCCCATCGTGGACGTGCTCAACCGCTGCTATGACGAGGGCAAGATCGGTGCCTTCGGCGTCTCCAACTGGACGATAGAGCGCATCACCGAGGCCAACGAGTATGCCGCCAAGCACAATCTTCAGCCCTTCAGCGTCTCCAGCCCGAATTTCGGTCTGGCCGATCAGGTCAACGACCCCTGGGGCGGCGGCTGCATCACCATCTCCGGTCCCTCGAACAGGGAAAACCGCCGCTGGTATGCCGAGAATCATATCCCGATATTCGCCTATTCCACGATGGCACGCGGCTTCTTCTCCGGCCGCTTCGGGAGCGATGAGCCCGAGAAGGCCCGCGAAATTATGGACGAGCCGGGTCTGAAGGGCTATGCCTGCCCGGAGAACTTTGAGCGCCTGCACCGCTGCGAAATTCTCGCAGCCGAGAAGGGCGTGAGCGTTTCGCAGATCGCCGTGGCGTGGATATTCAACCAGCAGCCGCTGGACGTGTACGCGCTGGTGGCCACGAGCCGCCGCGAAAACATGAGATCCAACATCGCCGCGAGCGAAATGAAGCTGACGGAGGCGGAGTGCAGATGGCTGGATCTGGAAACGGATGCACGATGAGCCTCGTCTGGCATCGCTTCCTGTGCCGTTTCCTGCTTTGGGCAGCAGCGCTTTTGCATCTTGCGCAGGCGGTTTGGCTTGCCCTGGGCGGTGCGTATCAGGGAGCGGACATCCAATCTGCGGTATACACCGCGCTGCCCGCACTGCGCTGCATTGACTACGGCTGGGCCGCCTGCATGCTCGGATCTGCCGTGCTGCTCATACCGGGCGCAGTCAACCTGAGCAGGCTGCGGCCGAGCGGGCTGACGTATGTCCTGTGCGGCTGGCTTACGGCGGCTGCGGCAAATCTTTTGCGGATGCTCCTGCGCTTTGCGGTGTCCGGACTGCCCCCGCTGAACGTATCCGAAATTGCGCAGACACTTTTGCAGGCGACGCTTGCGGGCATCTGCGCGGTCTATTACCGCCGCCGGCCCGGGCTGTTCGCTTTGTCTGAGGAGGTGCCTTCCCATGAGATATGACAATACACTGTATGTCGTCATCCCCTGCTACAAGGAGGAGGCTGTGCTGCCGGAGACGGCGAAACGTCTGGGTGCAAAGCTGCGGCAACTGATCGGGGACGGCAAAATATCCCCCAAAAGCCGCGCACTGCTGGTCAATGACGGCTCAAAGGATCGCACCTGGGAGATCATCCAAAGCCTTCACGAGCAGGACCACCTGTTTTCGGGTGTCAACCTCTCGCGCAACCGCGGCCATCAGAATGCGCTGCTGGCGGGGCTCATGACGGCCGTTGAATGCGCGGACGTGACCATATCAATGGATGCCGACCTGCAGGATGACATCAACGCCATGGACGGCATGCTGGACGCATATCACGAGGGCTGCGACGTGGTCTACGGCGTGCGCTCCTCGCGCAAGACAGACAGCTTTTTCAAGCGCTTCACGGCCGAGGCCTTCTACCGCCTGATGAACGCCATGGGCGTAGAAATCGTGTTCAACCATGCGGACTACCGCCTGATGAGCCGCCGCGCGGTGGAGGGGCTGCGCGAATTTTCCGAGGTGAACCTCTTTTTGCGGGGCATCGTGCCGCTGATCGGCTACAAGTCTGCGACCGTCGAATATGAGCGTGCACCTCGCTTTGCGGGTGAGAGCAAGTATCCGCTCAAAAAAATGCTCGCCTTCGCGCTGGACGGCATCACCTCCTTCTCGGTAAAGCCCCTGAGACTGATACTGAGCCTCGGCATCATTGTCGTGCTGATCAGCCTCGTCATGCTCATTGGCCTGCTGATCGCCGGCATGGACGGCAGCAGATTTACGATGTTCTCGATCTGGCTGATCGGCGGTCTGCAGCTGCTGGGCATGGGCGTGCTCGGCGAATACATCGGCAAAATCTACGGAGAAAGCAAGCATCGCCCGCGCTTTATCATCGAGCGTGTGGTGAACGACAAAGATTATCAGGAAACGGAGAGATAAGAAATGGAACGGAAGAATGCATGGGCAAGCTGCGCGGACATGGGCGCACTGGAGGAATTTGCGGCACGGTACCGGGACTTCCTCGATCACGGCAAGACCGAGCGCGAATGCGTGGAGCAGTGCACGCAGTTTGCGGCGGATGCGGGCTTTTTGAACCTTGCGGACTGCACAAAGGAAAACCGCAGCCTCAAGGCGGGCGATCGCGTCTATGTGAACTGGATGGGCAAGGTCTTTATGATGTACATCATCGGAAAGCGGGACATGGCGCAGGGCATGAACATACTGGGCGCGCACATCGACTCCCCGCGCATAGATGTCAAGCAGAATCCGCTCTATGAGGACTCGGATCTGCTCTATCTGGACACGCACTACTACGGCGGCATCAAGAAGTATCAGTGGGTCGCCATGCCTCTGTCGCTGCACGGCGTGGTGGTGAAGAAGAACGGCGAATGCATCCGCGTCTGCGTGGGTGAAAAGGCAGACGACCCCGTGTTCTGCATCTCCGACCTGCTGCCGCATCTGGCGCAGGAGCAGATGAAGAAGGACGCAGCCAAGATCATCGACGGCGAGGGTCTGGACTTGATCATCGGCGGCCGCCCGCTCGAGGGTGAGGACAAGGATGCCGTGAAGGCCAACGTACTCAAGCTGCTGGAGCGCGAATACGGCTTCGAGGAGGAGGATTTCCTCTCGGCGGAGCTTGAGATCGTGCCCGCGGATCATGCGCGGGACATGGGCTTTGACCGCAGCATGATACTCGCCTACGGCCACGATGACCGCGTATGCGCCTATCCGTCCATGCGGGCCGTGCTGGACTATCAGGGTACGCCCGAGCGCACGCTGTGCTGCGTGCTGACCGATAAGGAAGAGATTGGCAGCGTGGGCGCAACGGGCATGGATTCCATGTACTTTGAAAACATCACCGCCGAAGTGCTGGCGCTGACGCAGCCCTACAACGAGCTGATGCTGCGCCGCTGTCTGCGCAACAGCCGTATGCTCTCAAGCGATGTCTCCGCGGGCTACGATCCGAGCTTCGCGTCCGCATTTGAAAAGAAGAACTCCGCATTCCTGGGTCGCGGTCTGTGCTTCAACAAGTTCACCGGCGCACGCGGCAAGTCGTCCTCCAATGATGCAAACGCCGAGTTCGTGGCAGAGGTACGCCGCGTAATGGACGAGGCCGACGTGGCCTTCCAGTTTGCAGAGCTGGGCCGGGTAGATCTGGGCGGCGGCGGCACGATCGCCTTCACCTGCGCCAAGTACGGCATGAACGTGATCGACGCAGGTGTGGCGGTGCTGAATATGCACGCTCCCTACGAAATCATCTCCAAGGTGGACCTCTACGAGGCCTATCGCGGCTACTGTGCGTTTTTGAAGAGCTGAAGCCGGCTCGCGGAGGATAACATGATAAGTGAACCCCGTGAAATTGAAATAAGCGAAATGGAGGGTCTGCGCATCGGCAACGCACAAGACGCCGAGGGCGGCACGGGCGTGACGGTGCTGCTCTTTGACAGCGGTGCCACGGTCGGCAGCGACATCAGCGGCGGCGGCCCCGCGGCGCGTGAGACACACCTGACGGATCCGACCACGGCAGACAACCCCGTCAACGCCATCGTGCTCTCGGGCGGCTCGGCCTACGGGCTGGCAGCCGCCGATGGCGTGATGCAGTATCTGGAGGAACATGGCGTGGGCTACGATACCGGCTATGCGCTTGTGCCGCTCGTAGTGCAGTCCTGCATCTATGATCTGAGCTACAAATCCGCGGTCATACGTCCGGATCGCGCGATGGGCTATGCTGCCTGCGCAGATGCCGAAAACAGTCATTCCCAAAGCGGCAGTGTGGGCGCGGGCTGCGGCGCGACCGTGGGCAAGATCTGCGGCATGGAGCGCTGCAGCAAATCGGGCCTCGGCATCTGCGCCATGCAGATGGGTGAGTTGAAGGTAGCCGCCGTCGTGGCCGTCAACGCGCTGGGCGATGTCTTTGACCCCGAAACCGACGAAGTTCTGGCGGGGCTGCGCAGCGAGGACGGCTCCGGCTTTGCCGACAGTGTTTCCGAACTGTATAAGATCAGTCAGCGCACGGATATGTTCACCGGCAACACAACCATCGGCGCAATCGTGACCAACGGACGATTTTCCAAGGCCGAGATGAACAAGATCGCCTCCATGACCCGCAACGCCTACGCCAGGTGCATCAACCCCGTGGGCACGATGGCCGACGGCGACACCATCTACGCCGCATCCGTCGGATGTGTCGAGGCAGACATCAATGTGACCGGCACGCTGGCCGCATTTGTCATGCAGCGGGCCATCGTCAACGCCGTGACAAATGCATAACAAAGGAAGGACTCCGAAGTTTATTCCGGCTTCGGAGTCCTTCTTTTGTTATGCATGGTTTTTCATTCGAGCGAATGAAGCATCGCTGTGACATCACTGTCATCAACAACCGCAAACAAAGACAGCATATTGGCACAAACCATTTCTCCGCTGCGATACGGATCAATGTACATATCCATCTCAACCTGCACTGTCGAATCCCTGTCATCATAGACAAACTTTGCGTACTTGTATGATTGATTGAGTTTTTGAAGGGTAGACAAAATGTAATTCTCGCTGGCTGTCGCCGTCACGATGCTCCATATGCGATATGAGACAGAATCTTCGTCGGAATGAAAATAAAGGTTGCAGGTCATAGATGAATAATTATTCAGGACAAATTTTACTTCGACACACTCTTCTTGAGTCGAGCGCAATATACCCTTATAGTTGTAAATGATATCTTCAGAATCGAGATAATCGAGAAAACTTTGAGTGGTGGTATACTGCGCTGTGGAGGCCAGCGCTGTCCCAAGGTTCACGGAAACAAGCAACGTCATAACGACAATGCATGCCAGAATTTTTCTTACGAATTCCCCGCACATATTAACACCTCTGACCCTGTTTTAACATCAGTATACCATTATAACGTTTCCATGTCAATAATATTTATTTCTCCAACATGCTCAGCACGCGCTGATAGAGCGTTGCATCGAGCATGCAGTCCACCTGCGTGCCCTCGGCCGTGTACTCCTCCCCCAGCACCTGCCCCTTCTGATGGATCAGGGACAGCACCGCGCCCTTCGTATAGGGGATGAGCAGCTGCACGGGATGGCGCAGGGCGGCGATGCGGCGCGAAATTTCCGTTTTAAGCTGATCAAGGCCCCTGCCTTCGCGTGCGGAGATGAGTATCGCATCCGCCGGCTCGACGCTCTCGCCGATCTTGGCGCGGTCGGCCTTGTTGAGTGCCTCGATCACCGGCCGATCGCTTGCGCCCAACTCGTTGAGTACCTGAAAGACGGCCTCTCGCTGCTCGCGGTACTGCGGGTTGGATATGTCCGAGACCACGACCAGCAGGTCGGCATAGAGGGCCTCCTCCAGCGTGGAGTGGAAGGCTTCGACCAGCTGATGCGGGAGCTTGCGTATAAAGCCGACCGTGTCGACCAACAGACAGCTGCGGTTCTCCGGCAACTCGACGTTGCGCATCACGGGATCGAGCGTCGCAAAGAGCTTGTCCTCCACGAGCACGTCCGCACCCGAGAGCGCATTGAGCAGCGTGGATTTACCGGCATTGGTGTAGCCTACCAGTGCCACGGTGGTCTGCCCCTGCTTGTCCCGGCGTGCCCTGCGCATGTCTCGCCTGCGCTTGAGTTCATCCAGCTGTGCCTGCAGATCGTCTATGCGACGGCGAATGCGGCGGCGATCCACTTCCAGCTGCGTCTCGCCCGGGCCGCGCGTGCCGATGCCGCCGCCCAGGCGGCTCATGGACGTGCCCGCGCCTGTAAGTCTGGGCAGACGGTACTTCATCTGTGCCAGTTCGACCTGCAGCTTGCCCTCGGCGGTCTGGGCACGCTGGGCGAATATGTCCAGTATCAACGCCGTGCGGTCGATCACGCGAACGCCCAGTGCGTCCTCCAGCTTGCGCTGCTGTGCGCCACTGAGCTCATCGTCCACAATTGCAAGATCGATCTCCATGGCCTGGCAGACCAGCGACAGTTCGCCCGCCTTCCCCGAGCCGATGAATGTCGACGGGTCGGGCTTGTCGCGCTTTTGCAGCACGCGGGTGATCACCATGGCGCCCGCAGTCTCCGTAAGGCTGGCCAGCTCCTCGAGCGACTCCTCGCTGTCGATGGAGATCAGCATCGCCTTTTCGCATTCCTTGACGGCTTCGCCTTTGAGTATGGCCTCGCGCACGCGGCGGTCGGCCTGCTCGATCTCGTGCATCCAGTTCTGCTGCGGTATGCGCCCGGGCTTGACCGGGCCGTGCACGATGACGGAGAAGTTGTCGTACTCCGTATCGCCCAGGAAGGCCGTGCTGACACCCGTGCACACGCCGTCCCGCACGCCCACGGCGCACATCGCGTCAAAGCGCAGCAGGCGCAACGCCTGTATGTCCACGCTCGAGAGCCGCGAGTCTCCGCCCGGATGGGTATGGATGCACCTGAAGCCCGAGAGGCGGTCGGGATTGCGGCGCAGGTGCAATTCCGGCAGCGCAATCGAGCCGATCGAGCCGATGGCGATCTCCAGCACGCTGCCGTCGCGGCCCAGATAGACCAGCATCTCGCGGTTGATCATCTCCGTGTGCTTCACCAGCACGTTCAGCAGGCGGTCGGGCAGGAACATGTCGCGCTCGAACTCGGCATCGTAGAGCTTCTCCAGCTCATTCAGTACACTCTCGCGGATGCCTTCCAGATTGCCGTGTATCATATGATAAACTCTCCTTATATAAAAAAGCAGGATGGCCTGAATCATCCTGCTTCATGATATACGATATCCTTCTTTTTGTCAATCAGACGTATTTGATTTCCTCATCGGGAACTTCCTCAGGCTTTTCGCCCTTCTCCATGCGGTCCTTGTAGTCCTGAATGGCGGCATGCAGGGCCTCCTCGGCCAGCACGGAGCAGTGCACCTTCACCGGCGGCAGCCCGCCCAGTGCCTCCATGACCATCTTGTTGGTGATCTGCAGCGCCTCGTCTATGGTCTTGCCCTTCACCATTTCGGTGGCCTTGCTGGAGGTGGCAATCGCCGCGCCGCAGCCGAAGGTCTTGAACTTCACGTCGGTGATCACGTTGTCTTCCACCTTGATGTAGATGCGCATGATGTCGCCGCACTTTGCGTTGCCGACGGTGCCGACGCCACTGGCATCCTCCATCTCACCCATGTTTCTCGGATTCATGAAATGATCCATAACCTGCTCGGTATATTCCATAACTCACAATCTCCCTTCGGATGTCGGTTGATCTTACTTCATGTTGCACGCGGGGCAGGCGACCTGCTTGCCGCAGCTTTTGCCCTCGTGCAGGAAATCATCGTACAGCGGCGACATATCGCGCAGCTTGGCGACGATCTGCACCAGGTTGTCGACCACGTAGTCGGCCTCTTCCATAGTGTTCTCATCGCTGAGCGAGAGGCGCAGCGAGCCGTGTGCGATCTCATGCGGCAGACCGATGGCCAGCAGCACGTGCGAGGGATCCAGAGATCCGCTGGTGCAGGCCGAGCCGGAGGATGCGGCAATGCCCTTGAGGTTGAGGTGCATCAGCATGCCCTCGCCCTCGATGAAGCGGAAGCAGAAATTCACGTTGCCGGGCAGGCGGTTCACGGGATCGCCGTTCAGGCGGCAGTAGGGAATTTCCTTGCTGATGCGCTCGATCATATGGTCACGGATGGCGCTCAGTTGCGCGTTGTGCGCGTCGATGTTTGCCGTGGCCAGCTCGATGGCCTTGCCGATGCCCACGATGGAAGCCAGATTTTCCGTGCCGGCACGCCGGTTGCGCTCCTGCGCACCGCCCTGCATGAACTGCCGGATGTGCACACCCTTGCGGATGTAGAGCACGCCGATGCCCTTGGGCGCATGGAATTTGTGGCCGGACATGCTCAGCATATCGATGGGCATTTCCTCCATGTCAAACTTCACGCTGCCGATGGCCTGAACCGCATCCGTGTGGAAGAGCACGCCGTGCTTTTTGGCCACCGCAGCCAGCTCGGCGATCGGCTCGATGGTGCCGATCTCGTTGTTGGCGGTCATGACGGAGACGATGGTCGTGTCCGGCCGGATCGCAGCATCCAGCTCTTCGGGCGTCACGCGGCCGTACTCATCGACCGGCAGGTAGGTCACCTCAAAGCCTTCCTTTTCCAGCTGCTTGCAGGTGTGCAGTATGGCATGATGCTCGATGGTCGTCGTGATGATGTGGCGACCCTTCTTGATATTTTTGTACGCCGCGCCGCGCACCGCCCAGTTGTCGGACTCGGTGCCGCAGCCGGTGAAGTAGATTTCGTCGGGATTTGCGCCGATGGCCGCCGCCACCTGAGCGCGGGCCGCCGCCACCGCATGCTTGGCCTCATAGCCGTAGTCATGCATCGAGGACGGGTTGCCGTATATCTCGCAGAAATAGGGGCGCATGGCCTCAAAAACCGGCTCCGTCACGCGCGTGGTCGCGCCGTTGTCCATATATACCTTTTTCATGTTTCCTCCCCCTGTGCCTTTACGGCAGCATACTCATCAATCATATCCTGAAGCGTGATGCCGTCCACGATGCTGTTCATACCGTCCCGGATTTTCATCCAGACGATGCGCGACGGGCATGCGCAGCTCTTGCCGCAACTTTCCTCATCGAGCAGGCAATCCACCAGATTCAACCCGCCTTCCAGCGCACGCAACACATCGCCCACCGTGATCTCGGCCGGTGGGCGCACCAGACGGTAGCCACCCTGGGCGCCTCGGTTGCTGATCACCAGACCTTCTCTGCGCAGCACGGCAATCAGTTGCTCCAGGTAGGCCTCCGGTATGCCCTGCCGCTCCGCAATCAGTTTAATGGACTGCGGTCCGCTTCCGTAATGATCCGCCAGGTCATACATCGCATGGATGCCGTAGCGCCCGCGCGTTGAGAGCTTCATGACGATCACCTCCGGCAGATGCAATTCCGAGTTTTTTCCTCGGTTTATCCGGATGTTATTGTAACACCCCCGTTTGGGAATGTCAATTAATTCCGATGTAAATTATAGGATATTTATACTGACTTGATAATCGTCGCGTATAATGCTATACTGTTAAAGGGAATAATCGCAACGGAGGGATTACCATGGACAAGAAAAGCTGCCGTATTCTTGAAAAGCTGCACCTGAGCTGGACGGAACTGCTGCTGGGCCTGGCCGCCATACTGCTGGGGCTGGTGCTGTTGATATGGCCGGACATCGCGGCCACGCTGGTCATCACCGTCATCGGTGCTATCTGCATCGTGATCGGCCTTTTCGACATCATACGCTATTTCATGCTGGAGACGCGCATGGCACTGGTCAGCAATGCTCTGGCGTTCGGGCTGGTTTGGATCGCGGTCGGCATTGCCGTCATCTGCCTCAAGGAACTGCTGATCTCACTGCTTTTCCTCTTCTGCGGTCTGATCGTGCTGGCGGGCGGCATCGTGAAGATACAGAGCACGCTCTGCTTCAAGCGCATGGCTGCCGCAAAGTGGTATCTGGAACTGATCTCCGCCTGCGTGTCGGTGATACTGGGCGCACTGATACTCTTCAACCCCTTCTCCTCGGCCGTGCTGCTGATGCGCGTGATCGGCATTGCGCTGGTGCTGGAGGGCGGCGCCGATCTGGTCTCGCGCTGCCTGCTGTCCAAGGCCCGCAGCGCCTACTTTGTCGAGACGGAAATGCACGACGCATGAGTTGCTCTTCTTCCCCTTGCGGCGCTCGCAGGGGGAATTTTTTCGCGTTTGTGCAACCTGACATAATCATCAAAGCCTTTACATTATTTTTGTGAAAACAATCTATTTCCAATTTTCCGAACATCTGGTATAATAATGTACAGTGAATTAGAATTTGGGAAGGATGATTACAGAGTATGGCAAGTCTTTCGCTGAGGAACATCAACAAGATCTATCCCGGAGACGTCAAGGCCGTCAACAATCTTAATCTGGAAATCGAGGACAAGGAATTTATCGTGCTGGTCGGCCCTTCCGGTTGCGGCAAATCCACGACGCTGCGCATGGTGGCGGGTCTGGAGGAGATCACCAGCGGCGAGCTTTACATTGATGACAAGCTGGTCAACAACGTTCCGCCCAAGGACAGGGATATTGCGATGGTGTTCCAGAGCTACGCCCTCTATCCGCACATGACCGTGTACAACAACATGGCGTTCGGCCTGAAGCTTCACAAGATGCCCAAGGACGAGATCGACCGCCGCGTCAAGGCAGCCGCGAAGAGCCTGGGCATAGAGGCGCTGCTCAACCGCAAACCTGCGGCGCTCTCGGGCGGCCAGCGTCAGCGCGTGGCGCTGGGGCGTGCCATCGTGCGCGAGCCGAAGGTCTTCCTGATGGACGAGCCGCTCTCCAACCTCGATGCGAAGCTGCGCGTACAGACCCGTGCCGAGATCACGAAACTGCACCAGCAGTTGCAGACCACCTTCATCTACGTAACCCATGACCAGACTGAGGCCATGACGATGGGCACGCGCATCGTGGTCATGAAGGACGGCGTGATGCAGCAGCAGGATACGCCGCAGAACCTCTATGACTTTCCCGCCAACCTCTTCGTGGCCTGCTTCATCGGCACGCCGCAAATGAACGTATTCAAGGTAAAGCTTGAGAAGCGCGGCGACGGCGTATTTGCGGTCTTCGGCACCAATGCCGTGCGCATTCCTGCCGGCAAGATTCAGCGCATGACCGGCGACTACATCGGCAAGGAAGTCTACATGGGCATCCGCCCCGAAAACCTGCACGACGAGGACGCTTTCATCTCCGCCTATCCGGATTCCTGCGTCAGCGTGCACGTGGACATGACCGAGCTGATGGGCTCGGAGACCTATCTCTACCTCTCCGCCGAGGGTCACGAGGGTAACTTCATCGCCCGCGTTGATCCGCGCAGCACCTCGCGCGGCGGCGATGACATCGAGATCGGTCTGGACGTGAACCGTCTGCACTTCTTCGATGCCGAAACCGAAAAGACGATACTCTCAAGAGATTGATTCCTTGGGGCAGTTTCTGAAAGAGAAAGGTTGCAAATCCTCCGCTGTGCATAGCATGGCGGGGGATTTGCAGACTTATTAGCCGAAGATAAAACCATTAAGCAGAGGTCATGCGTCGTGTGTCATAATTAAAGCAAGGTATTGACAGAAGCAAAGGCTTCGTTATATAATCAGGATATAAAGAATGGGTTGAACCTGTATTAGGGGGTCACAGCTTGAAGGGAGGTTGAACAGATGAGGGTTTATCTCGATATGTGCTGTTATAACCGACCGTATGATGACCAGTCGCAGTTCAGAGTTGCTCTTGAAACTCAGTCAAAACTCCGAATCCAGGCTCTCATAAGGGACAGGAAATTTGACCTTATTGGTTCATATACGTTGGATTATGAAGTCAGCCGAAATCCTTATGAAATGCGGAGACAGTCCATAATTCAATTCATACAGAACAATATGAAAGGGTACGTAGGTTCCGAGCGTGCGGAAACTATCGGACCAATAGCTGAGGACATTATGAAAACAGGCGTGAAGGAGAAGGATGCATACCATATCGCTTCCGCCATCTATGCGAAATGCGATTATTTCATTTCCACAGATGTTCGCCTGTTGAAGTACAGGACCGATAGGATTAAACTGGTCACACCTGTTGAGTTTATCATGGAAACGGAGGGAGAAGAATGATATCCGGCACCGTTGAGATCATGAATCGTGGCATGGAATGCCTGACCGAAAAACTTGGCATAGTCGAAGCAGAACGTTTCATCTCCATAATCATCAGAGAGAAATTCGACTATACAAAGTGGCAGAGGCAATATTTTGATGCAATGGCTCCCGGCGAATTCAACCAAAGAGCACTCGAATATGCTAAAGAGCATCCCTACACGGGGAATGCCGAAAGGCTTTGATTACAATTAAATACAAAACGATCGGACTGCGAATGCTGTCCGATCGTTTTTTTCAATTCTGCTTTACCGCCGAAATCGTGCGCAGTTTGACGCCCAGCAGCGCGGCACAGACGGCCTTGATGATGTCAAAGGGCACAAACGGCCAGACGCACACGGCCAGTGCGGCCCCCGCGGTATAATTTGCCACGAGGCAGAACTGCAGCGTGCCCAGGCCGTAGCAGAGCAGAAGCGACAGTGCACAGACGATGCCTGAGCGAACATAGCTTCCCTTGCGTGCAAAGAGGCTGATGATCACGGCCATGGGCAGGTAAGCCCAGATATAGCCACCCGTAGGCCCTATGATGACCGAGAGGCCACCCTTGCCGCCCGAGAACACGGGAATGCCGATCAGCCCCAGCAGCAGATAGACGAGCACCGCGGCCGCTGCACTTTTCCAATCGAGCACAACGCCGCAGAGCATGACGGCAAAGAGCGAGAGCGTGATGGGTATCGGCCCTATCGGTATGGAAAAGGGGGAGAGAACGCATATCAAAGCGGCAAAGAGGGCACAGCGTACCATGTCACGGGTGGTCATTCCCTTCTTCATGTCGGCAGATCTCCTTATTTATGAAATATAAAACCTCCGAGGCACATCACGCGCCCCGGAGGTTTTCTCCCTATTGTGAAAATCTATATTAAGCTCAGAATTTCAGGGAATTGAGTTTGATACCGGGGCCCATCGTGGAAGAGAGCACCGCGGACTTGATGTAAGCACCCTTGGCGGCTGCAGGCTTGGCCTTGATGATGGCCTCCATCAGCGTGCGCAGGTTCTCGGTCAGCTTGTCGGCTTCGAAGGACGCCTTGCCTACCGGGCAGTGGATGATAGCGGTCTTGTCGACACGGTACTCAACTTTACCGGCTTTGATATCGTGGATCATACGGGCGATATCAGGCGAAACGCTGCCGGACTTCGGGTTCGGCATGAGGCCCTTGGGGCCCAGGACGCGGCCCAGACGGCCGACGACACCCATCATATCCGGAGTAGCGATACAAGCGTCAAAGTCGAACCAGCCGCCCTGAATCTTCTTGATGATCTCGTCATCGGCGATGATGTCAGCGCCTGCTGCCTTGGCTTCTTCAGCGCGGTTTTCCTTGACGAAAGCCAGCACGCGGACGGTCTTGCCGGTGCCGTTCGGCAGAACGACAGCGCCGCGGACCTGCTGGTCTGCATGGCGGGGGTCAACGCCCAGGCGAACGGAGATCTCGATGGTCTCGTCGAACTTGGCCTTGGCCGTCTGCTTCACGAGGGCAACTGCCTCCTCGGGATCGTACTGCTTGCTGCGGTCGATCAGCTTCAAGCTGTCGGAATATTTCTTACCCTTACTCATTGTTACATCCTCCCTGTGGTCAAACGGATCATTGGTCCTCCCACATTTCCGGTTTTGATTAGTCGACCACGACAACGCCCATGGAGCGTGCGGTGCCGGCGATCATGCTCATTGCCGCTTCGATGGAAGCTGCGTTCAGGTCCTTCATCTTCAGCTCGGCAATTTCCTTGACCTGAGCCTTGGTGATGTTGGCAACCTTTTCCTTATTCGGAACTCCGGAAGCATGCTCGATGCCGCAGGCCTTCTTGATCAGAACGGCTGCCGGAGGCGTCTTGGTAATGAACGTGAAGGAACGATCCTGATACACCGTGATCACAACCGGGATAATCAGACCCGCCTGCTTCATGGTGCGGTCGTTGAACTCCTTGCAGAAACCGGGGATGTTCACGCCATGCTGGCCGAGGGCCGGGCCGATCGGCGGTGCGGGCGTTGCTTTGCCGGCTTGCACCTGCAGCTTGATAAGCGCAGTAACTTTCTTTGCCATAGTGGGTATCCTCCTCTATTTGATGTGGTGTAGCGGGATGATTGTACCATCCCTCCCACTCCCTGAAACCCGACGGAAACGGGCTGCAGTAAAAACGGGACGGAATCAGCCTTCGCGGACGACCTCGTCATACGCAAGCTCAACATCGGTCTCCTGCTTGAGCATCTGCACCGTCACATGAATCTTCTGATTCGCCATGTCGATGCCGGTCACCTTGCCGGTGAAGTTCTCAAACAGACCGGCGAGAATGCGTACCTCGTCGCCCACCTCGATGTCGATCCGCGTTTCGGGCACGGAATCGAATATGGAGGCAAAATCCGTTTCGGACAGCGGGGTCGGCTTGTTGCCTGCGCCCACAAATCCGGTCACGCCACGCGTGTTGCGTACGATGTACCAGGTTTCATCGGTCATGAGCATCTTGACCAGAACATAGCCCGGCAGCAACTTGTGCTGCACCGTGCGGCGCTTGTTGTTCTTGATCTCCACGGCTTCTTCCACCGGGATGCAGACCTCGACAATCTTGTCCTGCAGGCCGTTGTTTTCGACCGACTTTTCAAGATTGACCTTCACCTTGTTCTCGTAGCCGGAATAGGTATGTGCGACATACCACTTGATTTCAGAATTGTCTGACATAATCCGAGTCCTCGAATCAAGCCTTGACGATCAGGTCGATCAGCGCGCCGGAGCCGAAGTCGATCAGCCCGATGATGACGCCCATGATCAGCATGAAAACGAAGACAACCAGAGAATAGTTCAGCACATCTTTGCCCGACGGCCAAGTTACCTTCTTGAGCTCGTGCCACATGTTCTTGAAGAAGCGGCCGATGCGCTTGAAGAAATTACCGACGCGAACAAAGAAAGAGGGCTTCGCCTTCTTCTCCACTGCGTTTGCCATAATCTCACTCCTTGTCTTTCGTTGGCAGGGCTTACTTGGTCTCCTTGTGGCTGGTGTGCTTCTTGCAGAAGCGGCAGTACTTGTTCATCTCCAGACGATCCGGATCGTTCTTCTTGTTCTTCATGGTATTGTAATTGCGCTGCTTGCACTCCGAGCAGGCCAGGCAAACCTTGATGCGCTTATCCGATGCCATTTTCGACACCTCCCATAATATTTGATGCGGCTCCCGCGGGTTACGCGGCCGCCGTCCGTTTCATCACGCAAAATCTGCAACAAAAACAGCAGCCCACATCCGGGGCAGACTATTAAATTATAAAATAGCTTTACCCAAAATGCAAGCCATTTTATACCCTCGGAGCAAATTTTACAATATTATGAACGACCGCGACGGCGTGTCTTTCATTTGAAAAGGAGGCTGCGACCATATCGGCGCGGCCTCCCAATCGCCATTCGAAGTATTTCGACTTACTTGATCTCGATCACAGCGCCGGCTTCTTCGAACTTCTTCTTCATTTCCTCGGCAGCTTCCTTGGCAATGCCCTCGGCCAGCGTGGACGGTGCGCCGTCGGCCAGTTCCTTGGCTTCCTTCAGGCCCAGGCCGGGCTTGACTTCGCGGATAACCTTGATGACGTTGAGCTTCTTGGCGCCAACATCCTTCAGGATAACGTCGAACTCGGTCTTCTCCTCAGCGGGAGCAGCTTCTGCAACAGCGCCGCCTGCAACGACCGGAGCCGCTGCGGACACGCCGAACTTTTCTTCCATTTCCTTGACCAGATCAGCCAGCTCAAGGATCGTCATTCCTTCGATTGCGGAGATGATTTCTGCATTCGTCATGGTAGTATCCTCCATTAATATTATCTCATCAGATTGTTGTCAGGCGGCCGTTATTCTTCGCCGGCCATCTTCTTGCGCAGAGCTTCCACGCAGTACACGAACTTGGAAACGGAGCTCATCATGCTGCCCATGATCTTGGCAATGAGCACTTCCTTGCTCGGCAGGTTCGCCAGTGCCTGCACGCCTGCCTCATCGAGGTATGCGCCGTCGCAGATGCCGCACTTGATCGTCATCTTCTTCGCCTTCTTGGAGAAGTCGCTGATGATCTTGGCGGGGGCGATCATGTCGGTCATGCCGAAAGCCACGGCCGTGGGGCCTTCCAGGTGAGCTGCGAGCTGATCAAAGCCCATCTCCTTGGTGGCCAGGTTGATCATCGTGTTCTTGAGAACCATGTATTCAACGCCCGCCTGACGGAGCTGGTTGCGCAGTTCGGTATCTTCCGCGACGGTCAGGCCACGGTAATCCACCAGAACGACGGTCTGAGCCTTCTCAAACTTTTCCTTGATGTTCGCAACGATTGCCTTCTTGGATTCCATAATCTTTGCATTGGACATTATTAAACACCTCACATTCCTGTCCCGGATATCGGACAGAAAAAAGCCCTTGCGCTGAAGACGCAAGGGCGGTGCGAAACTCATCCGTTGCGCCTCGGCGAGCGATCTGAGACGATCTTACGCATTGCAGCACTCGCTGTCTATGGCACATTTGCTTTTTTAAGCCACTTGATATTTTACCATACGGGGCATGGCCTGTCAAGCAACGGAATTGTTAAATTCGTTATTTCGCGGATTCGGAAGCCTTTCTGCGGATTACGTCTATGATGACGGCAATGACGATGATCAGGCCCTTGACCATCTTCTGCGGGCCCTGGGCCACGCCCAGCAGGTTCAGACCATTGGCGATGATACCGATGATCAGTATACCGATCAGCGTACCGATCATGGAACCTTCGCCGCCGGACATACTCGTGCCGCCGATGACGACTGCCGCGATGGCATCCATTTCCTGACCGTCCGCATTGGTGGGCAGGCCGGAGTCCAGGCGCGAGGAGAGCAGCAGTGCCGCCACGCCGCAGCACAGGCCCGAGAACATGTACACAAAGCACTTGACCTTGCGCAGGTTGATACCCGAGAGTTTGGCGCAGTTTTCATTGCCGCCCACCGCATAGGTGAAACGCCCGACGCGGGTATACTTGAGCACATACCAGCCGATGAGCATGACAAGAGCCATGATCAGTATCGAATAGAGCGGTATGCCCAGCACGCGGCCTGCGATGGCTGTAAAACTCTTGGGGAAGGTGTAGATCGGCTGGCCGTTGGTGACGGTATACGCGCCGCCGCGGACGATGTACATCGTGCCCAGCGTTGCAATGAAGGGCGGCAAGTTAAGGAAGGAAATCAGCCAGCCGTTGAGCAGGCCCACAAGCCCCGAGAAAACGATACAGGCGATGATCGTGACCGGCACCGGCACGTTGTAGTTCTTCATCATGATGCCCATCAGCAGGCCCGTGAGCGCGATGTTCGAGCCGACGGAGAGGTCGATGCCGCCCGATATGACGACGAAGGTCATGCCGACGGCGACCACCCAGTTGATCGAAATCTGCTGGAAGACGTTCAGGAAGTTGCTGGATGTCAAAAACACGGGCGACGCAATCGCCAGATCCAGGCACAGCGCGGCCAGTGCGATCAGCACGCCGACAATGTTCGTGCCGGAGCCGATCTTTTTGACGCCCTGCTTTTTGTGCTGCTTGCGCAGGTTCAGAATAAGCCCGCCCGCGCCGATGATGATCAGGTCAACCGCAAGCACCCAGAGCATGCGGCTGCTGTTGTACAGCGAGAGTGTAAAATTGTCAAAGCCCGTAATCTTGACCTCGTCGGGCACCTCCACCGTGTCCGGGTCGATGCCCAGATATTCCGCAGCCTTGATGGTCGCCAACGCCTTGTCGCGTGCGGCCTGCTGTTCTTCCAATTCCTGAAGGCGACCCATCTGTGATGCGGCATAGACATTGATGCCCGCCACAAGCACACCCAGAACCAGGCAGATAATGAATATGATTTTCAGATTCTTTTTCATGAAATTCAGTCCTCTCTGATCAGATCAAGCGGTATGCTTGTCGCCGCCGGTGGCATAGTAGAGTATCTTTTCCTGCGTCAGCGTGCCGTCGTTGTCGAAAATACCCGTGATCTCGCCCTGATGCATCACCGCAACGCGATCGGACATGCCCAGTATCTCCGGCAGTTCCGAGGATATCATGACCACAGCCACACCCGCACGGATCAGGTCGTTGATGATGTTGTAGACCTCGATCTTGGCACCGACATCGATACCGCGCGTGGGCTCATCGAATATGATCACACGGGAGTCGCTCAGCAGCCACTTGGCCAGAACAACCTTTTGCTGGTTGCCGCCGGAGAGGTTGCGTGCCAGCTGCAGCTGTGACGGTGTCTTGATGTTCAGCTTGCCGATATAGTCTCCGACCGTTTCTTTTTCCTTACCCAACTGAAGGTGCGCGGACGAGCCGAACTTCTCAAGCGTCGCCAGCGTGATGTTCTGCGCCACGGACATGCCCAGCACGAGGCCCTCGCCCTTTCTGTCCTCGGTCACAAAGCCGATGCCGGCCTTGATGGCATCCAGCGGCTGAGCGATATCCACCTTTTGACCGTCAATGAATATCTCGCCGCTGTCCCGGTGATCCATGCCGAATATGGCGCGTGCGGTCTCTGTGCGTCCTGCGCCGACCAGACCCGCAATGCCCAGTATTTCACCGCCGCGCACGGAAAAAGAGACATCCTTGACGCGCTTGCCGGCGTTGATGTGTTCCACGCGCATGCGCTCCTGCCCCGCGTCGATGTGAATCTTCGGGAATTTCTCCTTGAGCTCGCGCCCGACCATGTAGCGTATGATCTCGTCCAGATTGGTATCCTTTACGTTCAGTTCGACCACGTTTTTGCCGTCGCGCATGATGGTCGCGCGGTCGCAAACCTCCATCACCTCTTCGAGGCGGTGGGAAATGTAAATTATGGAAACGCCGCGCGATTTCAGCATGCGAATCGTTGAAAACAGCGTATCAATTTCACGGTTGGTAAGCGGCGCGGTGGGCTCGTCCATGATCAGCACGCGCGAGTTGATGCTCAGTGCCTTGGCGACCTCCACCATCTGCTTGCGGGCCACGCCCAGATCCCGCACCGGCGTGTGCGCATCGATGTCCACGCCCAGATCATCCAGTATGCTCTGTGCTTCTGCGTACATTCTCTTCCAATCCACTTGGAAGCGGTTTTTCATTAGCTGACGGCCCATGAATATGTTTTCGGCCACACTCAGCTGCTCGGTCAGGTTCAATTCCTGATATATGGTTGAAATATTGAGCCGCTGAGCATCCTGCGCGGACTTTATTTCAACACTCTGTCCGTCAAAGAGTATCTCGCCCTCATCCTTTTGATAAGCGCCGGAGAGTATCTTCATCAGGGTGGATTTGCCTGCGCCGTTTTCACCCAGCAGCGCATGTACCTCGCCCTTTTTCACGCTCAGATGTACATGATCCAGCGCCAATACACCCGGGAATTTTTTAACGATGCCACGCATCTCAAGAAACTCTGCCACGCATCTGCCTCCCATCCTTGCTTGCAAAAAATTCAAATGCGGCGGCGCGTACTTGCGCCGCCGCAGCATGGTTTACAGGTGATTAAAGATAATCGTCAACGATGGTGGCGTCCACGACGGTGGTCTCTGCCTCGATGACCTTCTCGGTGCGCTCAACACCGTTGATGGCATCGTCCAGTGCCTTGATGGCGTTTGCGCCGATGGCCACGGGGCCGCAGTCCAGCGTGGCGGTCAGCTCGCCGGCCTTGATAGACTCAAAGGCGTTCGGGTTGCCGTCGAGGCCGACGCAGATGATGTCGTCGCGGCCCAGCTGCTTGCAGGCCTGCACGGCGCCCAGTGCCATTTCATCGGACAGTCCGTAGATCACGGTGATTTCGGGATGTGCCTGGATCATGTCCATGGCGGCGTTCATGCCGGTCTCACGTACCCAGTCACCCGGCTGAGTGGCTACCACTTCGATGCCCGGATAGGCCTCTGCTGCACGATCCACGAAGCCGCCCATGCGCTGCGTGGTGTAATCGGACGGCAGGCCCTCGATGATGGCGACCTTTGCTTCGCCGCCGGTCTGCTCGTTGACCCAGTCAGCGATCTTGGCGCCGCCGTTGTACTGGTTGTAGCCGGAATAGGCGTACACGTCCACACCCTCAAGCTCGGTGATGGTGTTGAACATGACCACGGGAATGCCGGCCGCATTTGCCTTTTCGATGGCGGGCTTGAGTGCTTCCAGGTTGATGCCGCAAACCGCGATGCCCTTCACGCCCTGGGTGATGAAGTCTTCCATCATGGACGTCTGGGTGGCGTAGTCATCCTCGGACGGCGGGGCCAGTACGGAAAGTTCATAGCCAAGTGCTTCTGCCACAGGGGTTGCACCCTCGATGCAGGACGCATAGAAGGGGCTGGTCATGGCCGGGGGCAAAAAGCCGATAACGCCCTCCGCAACTGCGGCCGATGCCACGACGAGCAGCATTACCAATACGAGTGCCAGGATTTTCTTCATGAGATTCTCCTCCTTTTTATTGTTACGCCTTCTTGGCGCAATACACTTTTTACATTCTGCTCATGTAATTATACAGCTTATTTATACACACGGCAAGGGTCTGTTTGGGGAAAAAATTCTTTGTTTGGTTGAAAAATTTCTGTCATCACACGTTTGTCGTTCTGATAGACATGATATTCACGTGTTCCGAGAGGTGATTGACGATGTCGGTATAGCTGACCTGCTCGGGCAGATGCAGTGTATAGACGTTTGTATAGACGTTCTGTCCGTCAATGCTGGTGACGTTGAAGTCCTGATCGATGACGCGGATCGAGTTCAGTTCAAAGTACCTGTTGATGTATTCTATCGTCTCCACGCGATGAACAAAGCGTATCTCCACCTTCTTGGATACGTGCACGTGGATGATGCGCTGCATGACGATCAGCACCAGTATCACAAACAGTGCGCCGATGATCGCGATCAGATAATAGCCGTAGCCGATGGCGATGCCCAGGCACGCCGTGTTCCACAGCGAGGCAGCCGTGGTCAGGCCGGTAATCCTGCGGTCGGAAAAGAGTATCGTGCCCGCGCCCAGAAAGCCTATGCCGCTGATGACCTGCGCACTGAGGCGGCCGAAGCTGTAGGCAACGTTCGTGCCGGTGGCGCTGTCCATCTGCGCGATAAACTTGGACTCGATCAGGGAAATGATGCACGCGCCCAGGCAGACCAGTATGTGCGTGCGCATGCCGGCCGGGCGATGCTTGATCTCGCGCTCCACGCCGATGATCGTGCCCAGCAGTATGGCCAGCAGTATGCGCAGTATGACCGTTGCGTCCGACATGCAAATCCCCCGTTCGGCAATCTTACAGTTCTCTTATTTCAATCCTTTTTGCCAGTGCCTCGCAATCGGATGCACGAATCAGCCGGTCCGGTGCCGTCATGCATCTGGCGCTCGCGGCCGCCACGCCCAGGCGGAAAGCCTCGGGCAGATCCAGTCCGCGCACAAAGCCGCAGGCAAGCCCGGCCATCATGCTGTCGCCTGCCGCCACGGTCGATTTGACCTCCAGGCGCAGGCCGGGCGTGTGCCAAAATCGGCCGCCGTCCGTAATGAGCGCACCCTCTGCGCCCATCGACACGGCCACCACGCTGACGCCGCAGTTTGCAATTCTCTTGGCCGCAGCGCATATCTTATCAAGCGTATCCAATTTTTCGCCCGTCAGCAGCTCCAGTTCGTAACGGTTGGGCTTGATCAGGTACGGTTTCGCACGCAGTCCCGCACGCAGGCGTTCGCCGTCCGCATCCAGAAAGACGCGGCAGTCGCTCAGCCCGGTCAGGGTGGCATAAAAATCCGCAGGGCAGTTCGGCGGCAGCGAACCTGTCAGTATCAGCGCATCCGATCGGGCCGACCGGTTTTTGACAAGCACCTTCACCGACTGCAACTGTTCGGCAGTCACCGCCGTGCCGCTCGCGTTCAGCTCGGTGATCTCGCCCTTTTCGCGGTCAAACACCTTCGTGTTCACGCGCACCGCGCCGTCACACCAAAGGAAATCGCCCTCTGCTCCGCCCTCGCGCAGGCGCTTCTCAAACAGTGCGCCGCCCTCGCGGTACATAAAGCCTATGCAGGCAGCCTTCTCGCCCAGAGCCGCAGCGGCCAGAGTGACATTCATGCCCTTGCCGGCGGCCACGTCCGTCTGCTTTTTTACGCGGTTGAGGCCGCCCACCTCCAGATGCTCCAGTTCCAGTGTGCGGTCTATGCTCGGGTTCAGGGATACACTGCTGATCATACTGTCCTCCTTATCCGACGTCCGAGGTGCCGCCGCCCTCGCCGTACATGTCAAAGTCGATGCTGTCGTCAAAGGTCATGCCTTCATATTCATCCTCGTAGGAATCGTCATAGCTCGCCTCCGCTTCCTGTACGGGAGCCTCGGTTGGTGCTGTGGTCTGCGCCGGCTCTGCCGTCGGCTCGGCCGTGGCCTGCGGCAGCTGTGTCACAACATTTACCGTAAAGCTCGCTGTTGCGCCGCTCTCGCTCGAGGCCGTGATCACCGCCGTGCCGTAGCCGCCGGTCATCGAGACCATGCCCGTCCGGCTGACGGTCGCCACCTGCTCGTTGTCGCTGGTGAACGTGACGGTCATGTCGTCCGCATCCTCGGGAATAACCGCCCAGTGCAGCTGAATCGGCGTTGCCGTTTGGTTCTTGAGCAGATAGACCTCTTCCTGATCGAGCACGATGGTATGGATCGTGACCTGCACCTTCAGTCTGCAGCTTGCACTCATGCCGTCGGAGGTGACTTCAATGCGGCAGTTGCCGCTCTTGAGCGCCGTGACTTTGCCGCTTTGGTCGACCGTGGCCACGGTCTCGTCGCTCGACGACCAGGTGAGCGGATGGTTCGTCTCGTTGTCCACACTGCCGTCCGCATTCAGGAAGAGCAGTTGCAGCTGCATTTCGTCGCCGCGCTCCAGCGTCGCCCGCGTGGGATCAAGCTGGATGTCCTCGGGCGCTGCCTCCACGGTGACCTCCATGCTGCCCGTCAGGCCACCCGAGCTGAGGGCACTGATGTAGACCTTGCCCTCGCCCACCGCGTGCAGCTCACCGCTCGCATCGACCTTGGCAATGTCCGAATCGGAACTGACCCAGCTGCGCACGCTGTCGGTGCAATCCGTCGGCAGGAAGGACGCGCTCAGCTGCACACGTGCGCCGACGCCCACGGTGAGTGCCTCGGGGCTGATGCGCATAGCCTCGCCCGGCACATCCACAAAGACGTGTGCGGAGGCGCTCTTGCCGGAGGGTGTGACGACGGAAACATAGGCGTTGCCGCCGCTGATGCCCTCCACGCGGCCGGACCTGTCGACCGTAACGATGCTCTCGTCGGAGCTGATCCACTTCAGGCGCGTGTCGGAGGCATCGCTGTTGTAGCTCACGCTCAGGCCGCTGATCTCGCCCTTGGCGATGTGCAACTCGTCCACATTCAGCCGCAGTTCGGACAGCGCAACGCCGTTCACTTCGACCTGCATCTGTGCGGTGGCTCCGCCGGATGCCCTGGCACAGACCACAGCCTTGCCCGATGAGAGCGCATAGACCGTGCCGTCGGTCGCCACGGAGACCACGCGATCATCCGAGGAAGAGAACTTCAGCGACTGGTCGGTATCGTCCGACGCCAGTGCGCAGCGCAGGGTATAGCTGTCGCCCACGGACATGCGAAGTGACGCAGGCTTGATGATAAGGTCATCCTCCTGCCCCGCGCGCATGGGTGCAAACAGTATAAACGCCAGCAGCAACACAAACCCCAGCGCCGCCAGCTTTCCGTATGAGCTATGCAAGGTTAAACTGCCTCCCGATTCTTCAATGAATCTATTATACGAAATTTCAGGCGGCTGGTCAACGCCTTTTTACGCATATTCTCTTGCCACGCCGCGGCGTTCGGGTGTAAACTATGGATATATTAATGACGTATTTCGGGGAGGCCGATCTGAAATGAAGCTTCGACTCAATGAAAAACAGCTTGCGCAGCTTAATGCCTATCTGGATGCCGGTGAGGACTGTGAGCGCCTGAGCGCGCGCGAGGCCGTGCTGGATCTGTATGACATTGAAAAGCCCGTGAGCCTGAACATCGTGTTCGTCAAGGGTGGCATCGCCATTGACGGCGCTGCCTATCTGCTCTTCAGCGATGCGGACGACGGCTACTACATGGGTGATCGCATCATGGATGCGGACATCGTGCGCGAGACGCTGATCGAGGCCGGCGTGTTCAGCGCATCATGAGCGAAGATTTCTCCGCCGTTGAGCGCATGATCGCACGCGCCTACCCCAGAACGGATGCGGCTGCGCTGACCAGGGTGCTGCAGGCGCAGTTTGTGACGCTCAGCGCACTCTACAGTGCGAGTGCCCACCTGCTGGAGTCCTGCGGCGTACACCCGCACATGGCGCTGCTGCTCAGCCACATGCAGGACATGGTGCGCCATCAGCAGCGCATGGAGCTTGAAAAGGCCGGGGACATGAGCCGTCTGGATCTGGCCCGCGACTACCTGATTGCAAATTTCTTTGCGCTGCCCACGGAGCAGCTGCACCTGTTCTGCCTGAATGCACGCGGGCGCATGTTCAAAAGCGTGCTGCTGCACGAGGGCACGCAGGAGGGCATGCTCTTCAGTCTGCGGAAGCTCCTTGGCGAGGTCATTGCCGCCGCACCGAATGCCGTGATCATCTGCCACAACCATCCCCGCGGCACGCTGCGACCCTCGCGGGCGGACATCGATACGACGCTGGACATACTGGAGGCGCTCACGGCCGTGGGCGTGCCGCTGCTCGATCATGTGATCGTTGCGGGCAGCTGCGCCGTGAGCATGCGCGACAACGGCTTCATCGCCGAGGATGTCTGGCTGTCCCAGCAGAAAAGCCATCGTCTGCTGCGTAACTGGCTCAAGCCTGCTTTCACCGCCGATGCAGGCGGTACCGCACAAAATACATAGTACACAGGAGGAGTAATGTTGTATGAAAATTGCTGTTGCCAATGACCATGCTGCGGTCGAACTGAAAAAACACGTTATGGCTTATCTGGAATCCAAGGGACATGAGGTGCTCAACTTCGGCATCGACGTGGAAGAGCGCACCGACTATCCCGTGCGCGGTGAAGCGGCGGCGCGTGCGGTCGCGGACGGCCGGGCCGATCGCGGTATAGTGATCTGCGGCACCGGCATCGGCATCTCCCTGGCAGCCAACAAGGTGCACGGCATACGCTGCGCCTGCGTCTCCGAACCCGTGAGTGCCCGCATGAGCCGCGCCCACAACAACTGCAACATGATCGCCTTCGGCGCACGCATTGTCGGCCCGCAGATGGCGGACGCGATCGTGGATGCCTTTCTGGAGACCGAGGCCGAAGGCGGCAGGCATGCCCAGCGCGTGGAGATGATCATGGACATCGAGCGCAGGGAATCCGGAAAATAAGGGATCAGGAACCGGGGACGGGGAAGTGAAATTCCCAACGATGCATATACAAACGGAGCTGCCGCGCGGCAGCTCCGTTTGTCGTATGTTTACTTGTCGTATTCCTCACAGAAGGTGTAGATCGTCACGGCCAATTGGCTGCGCTTGACCTCGCCCTGCGGCTTGAACTTTTCGCCGCCGGCGTCGATCATGTCTGCGCCGCAGGCCCACTGCACGGCGGACACGGCATCCGCATCGATCTCGGTCACGTCCGTGTAGTCCATGATGTTGGTGTCCTCGCCGACGCTCACGTCATAGCCCTTGTACTTTGCGTAGGCGTAGAAGAAGCTCACCATCTGCTCGCGCGTAATGATGTCGTCCGCAGCGAAGCGACCGTCGTCATAACCCGTCACGATGCCGTTTTCCGCTGCCCAGAGTACGGCGCTGTCAACGGCGGTGCCGCCGGTCACGTCCGTGAAAGGAAGGTTGGAGAGTATGTTCACGGACGGTTCGGGCTTGCCCTCCATCGCATAGATCGCCTTCACGACCATGCCGCGGGTGGCCAGTATGTTGGCACCGAACTGGTCATCGCGGATGCCCTCCATCAGGCCGTTCCTGGCGGCATAGACGACAGCATCGTAAAAATCATCGCTCTCGCTGATGTCCGTAAACGGATTCGTCCATGTTGCGGAACTGCCCGACTTCGAACCCGATTTGGAACCCGACTTGGAACCCGAGCTCGAGCTTGAGCCGGAGGAAGACTTCTTCGTGGTCAGCTTTGCGCCTTGGCTCGGCTCGGAAGCCAGAAAGTCATTGGTCTGCGCGTAGCGGGCATAAAATGTATATTCCTTGTTGGCGGTAAGGCCCGTGAACTTCGTCTTGAGCTGCCATGTCTTGCCGTCCAGGCTGTACTCGGCATCTGCACCGTTTTCGTTCTTCTCGATGGTGTTCAGAACGATCTGCGTGCTGTCCCTGCTCTTGAGCGTGGGCGCCACGGGCGCATGCTGCGTACCCCTGACAATGCTCCACGGCGCCGTCACGGCGTCTGTCGTGTCGTCCGCCCACTTGCCCGTCTTCGGCGTGACGGACACGGTATAGTCGCCCGCGTTCGTTCCGGTATTGCCGCTGATGTCCATGGTCTTTTCGTTGTATCCGGTCACAACGGCCGTCTGCTCCGCGCCCGTGCAGCTGTAGCTGCCGTCAACGGAGATCACCGGCTTTTCGGGATCGTCCATCACGATGCCCCCGACGCTGATTTCAAGCTCGACATCCGCGCCGATTTGCTTGTTCGTGAACTTGTAGGTCGCATTCTCTATGTATTCATCCGGCAGCTCGCTGTCGCCGACCTTGATACTGAAGTTCCCGGTATCGACGTGATAGCCCTCGCTGACGGTGATACCGAAGGAATATTCTTCGCCGTACTTGAGACTCCCGACTGCGGTCGCGGGAATTATGCTGTAGCCGTCCTCATCGGGCAGCTTCACTTTGGCCGTGGATTCGGTCACGTTCACGTTCAGTGAAACGCCGCTTGCAGCCAGATAATTGTCATTGCCCGCAAAACCGGCCGCATACGTCACCGATCCGCTCGTCTCAAGAAGCACATCCGAATCCCAGCTCCAGAGTTCCGGCAGCTCCACGGAGGCCAGGTACGCGCCCTGACAGGCAGTAAGATTTTCGGGAGATACAGGCTCGGCCTTGCCAATAGTCCAAATCGCCTCCGCGGCATCGGAGGTACCGTCCGCCCACTTGCCCGTCTTGGATGTAACGGACACGGTGTACGTATTCGCATTCGTGCCGGTGTTGCCGCTGATATTCATGGTGGCCGCGTCATAACCCGCCACCTGCGCCGTCTGTTCGCTGCCGGTATAGACGTATGTGCCCTCTACCGAGATGCCCGGCTTGGCCGGATCGGTGGCTTCCTTCTTGGTTTCGCTCTCGCCCGGGTTGTTTTCCTCGAGCTTGGGCCCTTCCTGCGGGATCGGATCAACACCCGTCGCCAGCGCGGACGCAAAGAGCGCCATCGTGCACAGCAATGCCAGCAGGATCGTAATACACTTCTTCATCTCTGTTCCCCCTCCGTTCAAATCTCTTTGCCACGTTTTATCCTGATTTCCGTACCACCACAGAAACATCTGGGAATATAATATATCTTTTTTATGTAATTGTCAATATCTAATTTGAAATCCGGATTGTAATGTCTGATATTTTCCGTGTAATATATCGATATGCCTCGACAATTCGGGTAAAGTATGGTATGACTTCATCGGAGAAAACGCAAAAGGAGTGGGCAGGTCATGAGAGAAACCGAAAAGGTATTCAAGGAACTTGAAAAATACATGGATCAGCATGCAGACCAAATAACGGATGAAGCAAGCCAAAAAGAGCTGATCGACCGTTTCATGAAAGAGTACAATGCCCGTCTTGACGAATCTGAGGACGATGCGCCCGAAACAGCCGATGACTATCTGGATCTGGCAATGTCGGCCTCCTCGAAAAAAAAAGGAACAGGAGTACCTGAAGAAGGCACTTGAACTTGAGCCGGAAAATGTCGATGCAGAGTGTCACCTGATACTTTCGGATGGTAACAAAAAGCCACATGAATGTCTGGATACCCTGAAGGCTCTGATCGATAAGGAAACAAAGCGTCTGAAAAAAGCGGGCGAGTTTGAATATGTGGGTGATTTCCGGGGCATACTCGAGACACGGCCTTATATGCGTGCCCGTTATGCATATTTTCAGATGCTGTACGCAAACGGCATGATTCATCTTGCCATCGACGAAGCCAACGAAATGCTGCGCCTCTGCGAAAGCGACAACCCGGGCGTGCGTTATCCGCTGATGCACCTGTACGCATATCTCGAGGACGAGATGCATGCTCTGGCATTGCACAAGAAATATGATGAATATGACGAGACGCAGATGCTGCTTCCCCTGGCCATACTGTATTACAAACTGGGACAGTTTGATAAGGCCGAAGGCTATCTCAAGCGCCTGTCGGCCGCCAATGCGGATACACGGGCTTTCCTGACCGATCTTTCCAGGCATGATATGGAAGGACTCATGTTTGACCAAAGCCCGTACGGCTATCGTCCCGGCACATATGAGGAATTCCGGGTCGAAACGAAATATTCCTTGCCCCTGTTCGTCAGTGTTCCCCATTTCGCGTCCTGGGCACTCAAGCATCTGCCCAGGCGCACGAGCAGATCAAAGAAGAAATAAGATTTCCCCCCGCCGGACATCGTTTCGGCGGGGGATTTGCATTATATGAACCAGATTTCCCTTGCGTATTCCTGTATCGTGCGGTCGGAGGAGAATTTGCCCGCACCTGCAATGTTGTGCAGGCACTTTTTTGCAAATCCGATCCCGTCTTCCGCAGCATCGCGCAGAGCCTTCAGCCGTGCCTCTGTGTAAGAGGGGAAGTCTTTGAGCAGGAAGTAGTGATCCGGCTTGTGCCAGCTTGCACCCTCCAGCAGTGCCGTCCTCAGCTCGATCATGTCGCCCTCGTGCTTCGGGTCGCCGTCCTCACCCGTGATCCCGGGATCGGCCAGCGCATCCACGGCGCGGCGGATGCGTGCGTCCGCTTCGTAGATCGCCATGGGGTCGTAGCTGTCTTTGATGGCATCTATCTCGTCCACCGTCGCGCCGAAGGGATAGTTGTTCTCTTCGCCCGCCTGTTCGAATATCTCGATGTTCGCGCCGTCCCGCGTGCCCAGCGTGACCGCGCCGTTGAGCATCAGCTTCATGTTGCCCGTGCCGCTGGCCTCCGTGCCCGCAGGCGATATCTGCTCGGAAATGTCCGCGGCGGGAATGATGTGCTCGGCATAGGAGCAGTTGTAGTTCTGCACGAACACCACGCGCATTTTGTCGTGCACGCGCTCATCGGCATTGATGATGGCGGCGATGCGGTTGATAAAGCATATCACGGCCTTGGCGCGCGCATAGCCGGGCGCACTCTTGGCACCGAATATGAATGCCGTGGGCGGAAAATTGTCCAGACTGCCGTCCAGCAGCGACTGATACATATCCCAGATCGAGAGCGCGTTGAGCAGCTGACGCTTGTACTCGTGCAGGCGCTTCACCTGCACCGAGAATATGAAGTGCTCGGGGATGTCCACACCCTCCCTTTCGCGGATGATATCGGCCAGCTCACGCTTCTTCTCGCGCTTGACTTCCATAAAGTGCCGCGCCAGATCGTCATCTATCTTCTCTTTCAGATCGTCCAGCACGAACAGATCCGTCAGATATCCCTTACCGACCGTCTCATCCAGCAGCGCACACAGCTGCGGATTGCACAGCCCCAGCCAGCGCCGCTGCGTGATGCCGTTGGTCTTATTTTGGAACTTCCCGGGGGCAACGGCGTACCACTCCCTGAAGACATCCTTTTTCAGTATCTCGGAATGGATGGCCGCCACGCCGTTGACATAGCTCGAGGCGTAGACCGCGAGGTTGGCCATGTGTACGCGGCGATCTCGTATGATGCGCATCCGGTCCGCGCCCTCGGCCTTTGCCTTTTTCAGCTCCCGCGCCAGCTTTTTGTCGATCTCGCGTATGACACGCACCATCTCGGGCGAAACTTCGTTCAGCAGTGCCACGTCCCAGCACTCCAGTGCCTCGCGCATGACCGTGTGGTTCGTGTAGCGGAAGACTGCGTGCGCGATGCCGAAGGC
>CAVINP010000010.1:0-32775 GCA_963643985.1 bacterium | reverse complement strand
GAGCCGGGTGCGCAGGACCTTCATCTGCTCCTTGAGCGCATCGATGTCTTCGGCAGGTTCCGCCGATACCACCTCGTCATAATGGATCGGAAGTTTTGTCTGATGCTCTGCGTAGTACAGTGTGGTCATAAGCTCCGTCATCAGGATCTCATTCTTACCACGAATATCGAACTTGCGCAGCATGTTATGCGCATCGTCGTACAGATCCAGATCGCGCGGAAGGATTGCGCCCATCGTCTCATACATGATTTGAGCGAGACTACGCCTGTTGCCCCCTTTGTCCTTATACTCCAGTTTATACCAGTCCGGATGTTTTAAGGGTTTGGGCGGATCACGGAACCTGGAGTTGTCTGCCTCGTAGTAGTCCATGCCCCAGGGTAGAAAGCTTGCGGCATCGCGTGCAACGCCGGACATAATGCCCAGCAGCCACGGCTTGTCTAGGGATACACTGATTAAATGAGGTGGTAAGCTGAGCAGTAAATTTTGCGAAAACAGTCGTCGTACTGCTGTCATTGCAGTGCAACGACTGCGTACGAAGCGGATAGCGCAAAAGGCACGCCCAAATTCGCCGCCGAATTAATCAGGGGATCCTTAATGCTTCGTGGCTTCCATCGGCGTCATCTTCCTTTATGTAATCTCCGATGTGTTCAAAAACATACCTTGTGGCAATAACGGCCGATCCTATGTAGGCTGAGTCAAAGCCGAGTTGAGCAAGCTCTATCCTGACATCCTTGGCCACTCGTGAAACACCGATCTGCGTAAGCTGCTGCTCGAGTTCTTCAAGTATAGGCGCCCCTATTGCGGACAATTCATCTCCTATAACAATGCAACTCGGATTATACATGTACAGGAGATTGCCCAATCCTACCCCCAGATACTTCATCATGTTGTGAAACTCTTCCGTCACAGCAGCGTCTCCGCGATGAAGTCTTTCAACTACCTCCGAATAGGAAATATCATTCCTGTTCAGGCGCTTCTTTATATTTCGTCGCAACGCTATCGTTGATGCGTATTGTGTCAGACAACCTTTTCTTCCGCAATCGCACGGAATGCCGTTTACTTCAATACTTGTGTGACCGATTTCTCCTGCAACGCCGAAAGAACCGCCGTATATTTCACCGTTGTTAATAATTCCGGCGCCTATGCCTTGACCGGCCGATACATAAACCATACTGTTATACATGTCACGGCCGGGGACAAGCGTACTCTCAGCCATTGCACCCGCATTGGCATCATGATCCACAATAATCGGAATATCAATTTGCGACTGCATACGTTCTACAACCCGAACATTGACCCATCCCGGGCATGCCGAAATCATTGCAATAACGCCGGTGTCTCCGTAGTAAGGCCCGGGCACGGCAACACCAACGGCCAGAAAACGCTGATCCGGATTATCTCCGATTATCCCGTTGATCCTGGCACTGGCCTCATCTATTACCGTTTCGGGATCAGAATTCCGTATGTCCTCGAATATACGCTCTCCGACTTCATTGCAGTTCAGAGTGAATACACCTATGGTATAATGCTGCCTCGTCAAGCGAAAACCAATAACCCTGATTCTGTCCGAAGTCAGCCGAATCCCGATCGCTCTTCTGCCTTTTGCACCGGACAATGAACCTGTTTCCTCAACAAGCCCGCTCTCAATGAAGCTGTTTATAATGTGGCTTATCGTTGCCTGTTTTAAGCCTGTCTTTTTCCCGAGTTCAACTCTGGTGCACTGCTTCAAATGCTGTAATGTGCGTAATATGAGCGAACGATTGTTCGCCTGGTTGGTTTCTTGATTTGCGCCCCGATTGTTCATATTTTATCCCCTTAAAGATAAATCATACAGGGGCAGAATGTCGCCCCCATATGATTTTGCTTCAACTTCGTTGGCTTTCTCGTTAAGTTCACCGCAAACAGACCAGACTTCCGAAATCGGGACACCGGTGATCGGAACACAGCCATGATACGAAAGAGCAACGACCGTCTTATATACTCGCAATTTCTTTGAACAGTGAAGCATTGCTTGAATACAGTTTTGAATACACCCTATCAAAGATTTTCTGATATTTGCTATGGATATCGCCTCTGGGTTCAAATATGCGCTTGCTGCCGTCGCACATGGATTTGCATCCCTGATCTATGTCGGAAAATACACCTGAACCGATTCCGGCGCAAATCGCCGCACCGAGGCAGGCCTGTTCCTTCACATAGGATGCCTGTATGGTTTCTCCATACACGTCCGCCTGAATCTGAGCCCATGTCTCGCCCTTGACGCCACCGCCGGCACAGATAATCTCATCACCTTTGCCGAACGTATCATGTAATTCTTCCAATGCCGACTTCATCGCAAAGGAAACGCCCTCCATGATCGCACGAACAAAGAAAGCTTTGTCATGGTGCATCGTTATACCCTCAAACACGCCCCTGGCCAGCGGGTCAAGGTAGGGTGTACGTTCTCCGCCCATGCACGGAAGAAAAACAAGTCCGTCGCATCCGGCCGGAACGCTTTCCGCCAGCTGGCTCAACATTTCAAACGAGCATTCGGGAGCAAAATTTCTGCGGAACCAGTTCAGGGTGCTTCCCGCAAACAAAACCGCTCCCAATGCGTACCAGTTGCCCTGCTCGACATGGCGGAAAATGTGAGTATTTAGCTTCGGTCTGCAAACCGGCTGCTTTGTCATCACGAGCACCTGACCGCTGGTTCCGATCGTTATCATGGTAATTCCGGGCTTAAATACTCCATTTCCGAGCGACTGCATAGCCTGATCGGCGCCGCCGTAAACAACCTTCGTGCCAACCCGCAATCCGGTAAGGTCGGCAGCTTCTTTGGTGACACAGCCGGCCACTTCATAGGACTGCCCGATTTTATTGGCAACAACGGAATTGTCAATCTCCATGCGATTCAGAATATTCTCCGACCAGCACTGGTTTCTGTTGTCGTAAAGCAAAGTTCCGGAAGCATCCGTATGATCCGTGCCGATCTCTCCGGTAAGTTTGAATCGGACATAATCCTTCGCGCACATAATCTTTCTTATCTTTCCAAAGGATTCCGGTTCATGCCGTTTAAGCCACTCCAACGAGGTAAGCTGAAAACCCGGGAAAACAGGATTGCATACTATGCTCTCGAATTCCCCGTGAGAGATGCTTTTTATGTACTCTGCTTCCTCATTTGCACGAACATCACAATGGAGGATGGCGGGTCTGATCGACTTGTCGTTTTTATCAAGACATATCAAACTGTGCATTTGGCCTGAGAGACCAATTCCCGACACTTCGCTCGGGTCAATGCTGCTTTCCGAAATTGCACGCCTGATGGAACAGGCGGCGGCATCCCACCAGGTTTCGGGATCCTGTTCCGCGTAACCGTTCTTTTCGCTCGCGAAAACATAATCCTTTGAAGCGCAACCCAGAACCGCACCGTTCTCGTCAAATACGGTAGACTTCGTGCTTGATGTTCCTATATCTATACCAATCAGATACACGTTCTCTCACATCCTTCGAATTTAATTCAAAAACCAAATTGCTTTTATTCACAGCACTTGAGTGCATTATACGCCCGCAGTTTTGTTTTGTCAATGCATTATTTCATTGAATGATTTAATTATTCGGATATAATGTTTCTTCCGTCATAAACCATTTCGCGGATTCTTTTTTGTCTCCACACGACTGTTGACCATGCTGGCGTATAAAAAAGGATTTGTCTCCCTTTCGGGCTACAAATCCTTTTTCATATCAAACTGTTGTCACAGTCTCTCTATATGTGTCAGTCCTTCTTTTCGCTCTCACTCTTGCGCTTCATGAAGCTGGGCACATCCGGAGTGAAACCGCGGCGGGACTGCGTGCGGGTCTCGGGCGAATCGTCCGAGTAGACGCGGTTGCGGCGCGGGCGGGATTCACTCTCGCTCTCGGTATAGCTCTTGTCCGCTTCCTCGTAGCGGCGCTCGCGGCCGGTGGGACGCTGCTTGCGCTCGAAGATCGGCGAAACCTCTTCATCCTCAAAGCTGCGCATCGGGCGCTCGCGACGAGGCTCTTCCCCTGCATCACTGTCAAGGAAGGAGGAGACGTTCTTTTTCTTGTCCGCAATGAAGGGCGTCTTCTCAAAGCCGGTGGCGATGACGGTGATCTTGACTTCATCGCTCATATTTTCATCGATGCCTGCGCCGAAGATGATGTTGGCATCCTCGTCGGCTGCCGCCGTGATGAGCTGTGCCGCCTCGTTGATGTCGATGATGGAGGTGTCCGGGCCGCCGGTGATGTTGATCAGCACCGCGCGTGCACCGTCGATGCTGGTCTCGAGCATCGGGCTGGAGATGGCCATCTTGGCAGCCTCGACCATGCGGTTTTCGCCCTTGCCGATGCCGATGCCCATGTGGGCCAGGCCGCGGGACTGCATGACCGTGCGCACATCCGCAAAGTCCAGATTGATCAGGGACGGCATGGCGATCAGGTCGGAGATGCCCTGAATGCCCTGACGCAGCGTATCGTCGGCGATCTTGAAGGCCTCGGTCATGGTGGTGCCCTTGGTCACCACGTTGAGCAGGCGATCATTCGGCACGACGACCAGCGTGTCCACGTGGGCCTTCAAGCGCTCGATGCCGGCCTCCGCATTGCGCATGCGCTGACGGCCTTCGAACATGAAGGGCTTGGAAACCACGCCGATGGTCAGTATGCCCATGTCACGTGCGACCTCTGCAATGACGGGAGCAGCACCCGTGCCGGTGCCGCCGCCCATGCCGCAGGTCACAAACACCAGATCGCAGCCCTTGAGCGCATCGGCAACATCTTCCTTGCTCTCCTCGGCAGCTTTCTGGCCGACGTCCGGATTTGCGCCTGCGCCCAGACCCTTGGTGACCTTCTCGCCGATCTGAATCTTCTCATCGGCCTTGCAGAGCGTGAGTGCCTGCTTGTCGGTGTTCACGGCGATGAACTGCACACCCTGAAGCCCGCTGTCCACCATGCGGTTGACCGCATTCGTGCCTGCGCCGCCTACGCCAACGACCTTGATCGAGGCAAAATTATTGGTTTCATTGGTTTCGTTGGTATCCATATCAAATTCAATCACAAGGCATCCCCCTCGTCTGTTTGTATTTTGTCGCTTCGCTTACTTTTTCTTCTTCAGGAAACCCGTAAGCTTGCTGCCGAAACTGTCTTCATCTTCATCGCGGCGCTCGATCGAATCGAATGTGAAATCGACCAGACCCAGGGCCGAGGAATATACGGGGCTGTTCAGCTTGGCCGTCTTCGGTGTGCTGACTTTCACGGGAAGACCAACCTTTTCCGCGAGGTATTCCCTCGCGCCGCGCATCAGGGCAATGCCGCCGCCCGTCAGGTATATCTGGGAGCGTGCGCCCAGATACTCACTTGCACCCTTCTTCAGAGCCTCATCGATCAGGTCACAGAGCTCATTCATGCTCTTTTCGATGCACTCGCGCACGGCCTCGCGCGGGAAGCTCAGCCTGCGCCCGCGGGCATCGTAGACCTCCGTCATGTTTTCCTGATCGCCCTCATCGGGGTTGAACACATAATTGCGCTTGATCTGCTCGGCGGCACGCATCGGTATGCGCAGCTGCGTGGCCAGATCCGAAGTGAAGTGTCCGCCGCCCATGTCAATGATGCCGTGGAACACGACAGCCTCGCCGCGGATGACGCTGAACTCTGTGTTGAGATAGCCGCAGTCGATCAGCACGGACACACGGTCGCGGTCCTCAACGCTGAGCAGCAGCAGGCTCTCGCCCAGCGTCGGTGACAAAAAGCCCAGTATCCTGATCTTCAGTGCGCCCAGAATTTCCTTGGCATCCTCTATAAACTGCGAATTGGCAACTATGAAGGAAGTGCAGGCTCGCAGCTTACTGCCGTGGCCGTTGGGCTCCATTGTCTTCTTGCCGTCATCCACCTGGAACCATGCAGGCGAGCGGTGCAGCACCAAACCGCCCATTTCGGCGATCTTCAGTGCCTCGGCGGCGGCATCCTGCACCTGATTGAGGCTGTCGTCGGTCACGCCGTCATCAGTCAGATCCACCTCGGCCTCGGCGCAGCAGATATTGATGCAGCCTGCGGGCACGCCCACATATATTTCGCGTATCTTTTCATTGGCCTCGAGCTCAGCCGCGGCAATGGAATCGCGCACGCGCTGGATCATCTGGCCGGGTGTGTTCCAATCATGCTCCCGATAGCCGTCATACGGCACCGTACCCGTTCCGATAAACTCGAGGCGATCGATGCCACCGTTTCTGGCGATGATCGTTACGATCTTCGATGTGCCGAAATCGATGGCGGCTATTTGCTTTTTCTTCATAATCGTCGTTCGCCCACCTTATCCGTCCGATCTTCCTATTGATACACCTACTGTACAGTATTATACATGGATTTGAATTTACTTGCAAACGCAAAAAGGCCGAATTTCGCGTTTTTTGGCAAGTGTCGAAATTGTTTCAAATTTCAACCATGATGCTGTCACGCGAAATTCGGCTTTGGCTTACATTTATTGGTTCTTTTATGCTTTTTTGCTCTGCAGCTTGTTTACGATCTCCTTGAAGATCCGGCCTCGGGCCTCGTAGTCGTCGAACATGTCAAAGCTTGCGCAGCTGGGCGAGAGCAGCACCGTGCCGCCGTCCTTGGCGCGTTCAAACGCCATGTTGACGGCCAGTTCAAAGTCGTAGCCGGCGTGCGCCCAGTTGCGGAAACCGACTTTCTCCAAAGTATCCTGGCACTGCTTGGCCGTGTCGCCGATCAGAACGATCGATTCGATGGGAGCCTTGAGGATCTCCTCGCAGAGAGGCGTAAAGTCGGTGTGCTTGTCGTAGCCGCCCAGTATAAGCACGGTGGGGCGCTTCATGGCGCGGACAGCCTGTATGCTGGAATCGACATTCGTGCCCTTGGAATCGTTGACGAAGCGCACGCCGTCCAGCTCGCGCACGAACTCGATGCGATGCTCCACGCCCTTGAATGTGCGCAGCGTGAGGCGAATCACGGGTGCGGGCACCTCGGCCGACATTGCCATGGCCGTGGCAGCAAGCGCGTTTCTGAGGTTATGCTCGCCGGGGATGTAGACCTCGTCTGCCTTGCAGATAGGCTTGAAGCGCGTCGGCGTGCCGAATACGATATTGCCGTCCTTGACGAAGGCGCCATAGCTCACTTCCTCGCGCGAGGAGAACCAGACGACCGTCGATTTCGTGCGCTTGGCCATGTCCCGCGTCACGGGATCGTCCCAATTGAGGACCACAAAGTCCTTCTCTGTCTGGTTTTCAAAGATGCGCTCCTTAAGAGCGATGTACTTTGCCATCGTGCCGTGGCGGTTGAGGTGATCCTCGGAAATGTTCAGCACCGCGCTGACGGATGGATGGAACTTTGAAGAGGTCTCCATCATGAAGGAGGAGATCTCGCACACCGTCACGTCGCCCGGCTTCATGTCCGGCACGGCCCCGGAGTACGGCGTGCCGATGTTGCCGACCACGTGCGTGCGCTTGCCGGCATTTTTGAATATTTCGCCAAGAAGTGTGACCGTGGTGGTCTTGCCGTTGGTGCCGGTGATGGCCAGCAGCGTGCCCGTGGACTCGCGATAGGCATACTCGATCTCACCCATGATCTCGACACCGGCCTTGCGTGCGGCGTCCATCACGGGATGCGTCGGCGGAATGCCGGGGCTGACGATCAGGATATCCATCTCCCCCACGCGCTTCTCCGGCTCGTTTTCCTCCAGCAGCAGATGTGCGCCCATGCGCTCGATCTCATCCAGCGCGTCGCCGAACTTCTCGCGGGGCTTTGCATCGCAGGCATAAACTTCCCGGCCACGCAACAGCAGCAGTTTGGCGGCGGCAACACCGCTGCGGGCCAATCCCAAAACCATCGCCTTTTTTGCCATGGTCGTATCCTCCTTTTATAAACATGGGCGAAGCGACAAAGCCGTTCCGCCCGAAGTGTTTTCTTATTTCACGAAGCCCAGCAGAGCCAGCAGGCACAGTGCCGCCGTGAAGACGTAGTACATTGTCACCACGCGCGTCTCCGGCATGCCTGAGAGTTCAAAATGATGGTGCAGCGGAGCCATCTTGAAGATGCGCTTGCCTGTGCCCGTCTTGTGCTTGGTGTACTTGAAATAGCCCACCTGAATAATGTCCGACAGGCTGGAGAGGAACATTGCCAGCGCAATAATCGGCAACAGCAGTGACAGACGCGTCACCATGGTCATGCCCACCAGCATGCCGCCGATGAAGAAGGAGCCGACATCACCCATGAATGTCTGTGCGGGATAGGCGTTGAAGCGAAGGAAAGACATCAGTGCGCCGACCATGGCAGCCGCCATGATCGCAGTGTTGAGCAGGTTGGCGCTGTTGGCTGCATCCGCTGCCGCCATGATCAGGCAGATGATCATCATGGCAATGAAATCAATCATGGAACAGCCTGCCAGCAGACCGTCAAGGCCATCGAGCAGATTGGCGGAATTGACCGTACCCACCAGTATGAATACCATCACAGGGATGTAGACCCAGCCCAGATTCCATTCGACATTGAAGAACGGCACCGTCAGCGAAGAACCGATGGACGGCGTCAGGTAGGCCCAGACGGAGAGGCCGATGGCCAGCACGATCTGCGGGACCAGCTTCTGTTTGGGGGTCAGCCCCAGTGAACGCTTGAGCTTGACCTTGATAAAGTCATCCACAAAGCCCACCAGACCGAAGCCCAGTGCGCTGACGACGACCATCAGCAGATAGTCGAAGCGAGCCTCGCCGTAGGCGAATGCGCAGCCTGCAATCAGGGCAGGAACGGCAAATATGATGCCGCCCATCGTGGGTGTGCCCTGCTTTTTTTTGTGGCTCTCCGGCCCCAGATCGTATATCGTCTGACCGAACTTCAGCTTCTTGAGCCACGGAATCATGACCGGTCCGAAGGCAACCACCATTGCAAAGGCGGCAATGATCGTCCAAATCAACCTGCGCATACACCCATTCCTCCGATATTAAGCGTTAATTTCCCTGAGAAGCTCCGCCACCACGATCTTTTCATCGAAGGGATAGCGCACACCCTTGATCTCCTGATAGGTCTCGTGACCCTTGCCCGCCAGTATGACCACATCCGACGGCTGCGCGTGCGTCAGCGCATAGCGTATCGCCTCGCGGCGGTTTTCGATCACCACGTATTCGCAGGTCGTGTTTTTGATGCCCTCCTCGATGGCTCCCAGTATGTCCATCGGATCCTCGCCGCGCGGATTGTCGCTGGTGAGTATGCAGAAATCGGAAAGCTCGCCGGCCACCTCGCCCATGATCGGGCGCTTGGCGCTGTCGCGGTTGCCGCCACAGCCGAAGAGCGCGATCATGCGACCCTTGGTCGTCTGGCGAACGGCCTTCAATATATTCTCAAGGCTGTCCGGGGAATGCGCGTAGTCCAGTATCACGCGGAAGGGCGTCCCCGTCTCCAGCAGCTCGATGCGGCCGGGCACGTTCTTTACGTTTTCAAGACCCGCACGAATGATCTCGGGGTCGATGCCCAGCTGAATGCAGATGCCCGCCGCCAGCAGCGCATTGTAAACATTGAATATGCCCGCCAGCTTCAGCGCAAGCGGCACGCGGAAGTGCTTGTGCCAGGACATGATAAATTCCGAGCCGCTCTCGCCGATCTCGATGTCGTTGGCATAAACATCACTGCTGTCGCGTATGCCCACGCGCAGGGCCTCGCGCCCCAGTTGGCGCATGCCCGCAGCTACGTGGTCGTCGTCCACATTGTAGACGATGGATCGCGTCATTTCGGGTTTGAAGAAGGTCATCTTGCAGGCAAAGTAATTCTCCATCGTCTCGAAGAAATCCAGATGATCCTGAGAGAAATTGGAGAAGGCGCCCACATCGAAGGTAATGCCCGCCAGGCGATCCAATGCCAGCGCGTGTGCGGAAACCTCCATGATGACGCAGTCCACACCCGCATCGGCCATCTTCGCCAGCATCGTCTGCGTGTCCACGGGATCGGGCGTTGTGAGCTTGGCCGGGATGGCCTCGCTGCCGATCATGGAGCAGACCGTGCCGATGAGGCCGACCTTCTTGCCTGCCGCCTCAAGAATCGACTTGAGCAGAAAGCTGGTGGTGGTCTTGCCCTTGGTGCCGGTAATGCCGATCATACACATCTTTTTTGCGGGATTGCCGTGAAACTGCGCCGCGGCATAGGAGAGCGCCAGGCGCACGTCCTCTACCACGACCTGCGGCACGTCCAAATCCAGCGGATGCGTCACGATCAGCGCCACTGCGCCGCCTGCAACCGCCTGCGGCGCAAAGCGGTGCGCGTCCGTCTGCGTGCCGGGCGTGCACACGAACAGATCCCCCTTTTGAACTTTTCTGGAATCAATACAGATATTGCTTATTTCAACGTTCTGATCCCCGATAATCCGGATCTTCTCGGGTATCGTTGCGACAACCTCGCTCAGTTTCATTCCGTTTCCCCCTATATAAATGCCTCGGTCTGCTTTGGCATGGCCTCGGCTGAAAAAGACAATTAAATATACTGACTATTCATTATCCCTCTTGTCTGTTAAATTGTCAACAGAAAGAAGACTCATTTCATGTACAATGAGCCTTCCGACAGGGCACACGATGTTATTATAGCACAACTCTCGTGTTTGCAGAATATATTTGACAGTTTTTTCACAGTATTTAAAATTTGGGAAACAAACGAACCGGTGGGAGAAGGGAAAAGGGATCAGGGATTGTGGGCCGAGCAGTTTGAACAGCAGTATCATTCAACCAGCCAGTGACCACTATCCGCTAATCCCCGACCGCTGCTTACAGATACTTGTCCAGCATATCCAGCGCATCGAAGTTGCCCTGCTCGAGCGCCGTCTCGGCCAGTTTGCCCGCCGTTTCGGCATCACTGTGCGCCATATAAGCCTGCACGCGATCCCAGTTCTGCAAATTCGCCAGATCCGTCAGAAGTTTCGTCAGCATATCGCGGCTCACAAGGCCGGCCAGCAGATCCAGCGTATCAAAGTCACCCGCGGCATAGGCAGCCTCGGCCAGCCTGTCCACATCTTCCTGAGTGAGCTTCTGCTCGGCCAACTGCGCAGCCAGCATGGCAGCCCCCGCCTTCATGGCAGTCTCGGCAATTTCATAGGCACAGCCGTCAAGCTGCAGATCCTGTGCGTAGAGGCTCAGCCACTCCCAGTTCTCGGCCTGCATGGCGGCCAGCGCGACCTTCTGCTGCATATGGGGCGCAAAGCTTGCGGCATTTTCGCCCAGCCAGCTCCAGTTGCCGTCACCGATGGCAGCCTCGATGGTCGTATCGTCGGCATAGCCGCCCATGTAAGTGCAAATCCAGGCATGCATGTTCTCTTCCCGCGCCTTGGCAATGATCGACGCCTTCAACGTCTGATCATCCTCGATCTCGCCGATGTGGGCACCGAGCCACTCCCACCTGCCGTCCTCGAGGGCACGCTCGAAGGCCTTTTTGCGTATCGCCATCGCCTGCTCGGAGCGTTTGGGCGCTACGGGCACATCCTGCGTCGGCTCTGCGGAAAGCTCGCTGATCGCCGAGGAAATTTCGCTGATCACATTGCCGCCGAACTTCACGGCCTTGCGCACCGCCTTGTCCACGCCCTTGCCGATGTCATCAAAGGTCTTGCCCATGCCCTTGCCCAGATCGTCAAAGGCCTTGCCGATATCGTCGATCGTCTTGTTGATGTCATCGTCCGGGGTGCGCACGGTGCGCTCTCCGCTGGCCACCTGCCGAGCCAGCTTGTCCACGGCTTCCTGGCTCATGTGCGGCGCGATCCTGCGCAGCGTGTCCCAGTTCATCTCGGGATGATGCTTCTCCACCAGCATATCCACACACTCCGTGCGCACGAAGGGTGCCAGGCGCGCGATCTGTGCGCCGCTGAGCTTCACATCCATGCTGCTCACAATCTCTTCAACCGCATCCTTCGACATGAAGGGCGCCATCTGCATCAGTTGCTGAAAGTTCATCATATTTGTCTCCTTCTGCCCGATCTCGGGCGCTTGCGTTTTATCCGTATTATTGTCCCTGTTTTCACTTATAATCTGTTCCACCGTGCAGCCGAAGAATTCGGTCATATCCAGCAGAGTCTGCAGGTCCGGCAGCGACTGCCCCTTCTCCCACTTGGACACCGCCTGATGGGATACGCAGAGTATCGACGAGAGCTGCTGTTGTGTCAGCCCGCTTTGGCGGCGCAGCTCGGCGATCCGATTCCCCACGGCGGTCGTATCGATGTTCAATTGCACCGGCCTCCTTTCTTGTCCACACCTGCATGCTAGCATATTCTACCTATATTTGCAAGCAACTGTTGGTTGCAAATCGTAAATTCCAGAATAAATATTAGCACTCATGCTATTCGAGTGCTAATAAAGACTTGACTTTTCGGATTGTCGTGTTAGAATAGGTATATAAACATTCGGAGGTGAAACACTATGTATGGAAAAGGTACCGTATCCATCAATGCGGAAAACATAATGCCCGTTATCAAGCAGTGGCTGTATTCGGATAAAGACATTTTTATACGTGAACTGGTCAGCAACGGCTGCGACGCCATCAGCAAAATGAAGCGTCTGGTCTCGAGCGGCGAGGCCGAGGCCGACCCCGAATCCTATCGCGTGGACGTGATCGTCGATACCGAGAAGGGCACGCTGCAATTTATTGACAACGGCCTTGGCATGACGGGTGACGAGGTCGTAAAATACATCGCACAGGTCGCCTTCTCGGGCGCAACGGATTTCGTTCAGAAGTACGCCTCCCGGGAGAAGAATGACGAACAGAGCGGCATCATCGGCCACTTCGGTCTGGGCTTCTACAGCTGCTTTATGGTCTCCGACAAGGTCGTCATCGATACCAAGAGCTATATCGAAGGCGAGCCGGCCGTGCGCTGGACGAGCGAGGACGGCATGGAGTACGATCTTGAGCAGTCCGACCGCAGCGAGCGCGGCTCCTGCATGACGCTCTATATTTCCGAGGCCGACAAGGATTTCCTGAAGCTGTGGACGCTGCGCGGCATACTGGAAAAGTACTGCGCATTCATGCCCGTGCCGATCTACCTCTCCGAGATCAAAAAGGCCGAGGCCAAGGAGGGCGAGGAAACGCCCGCCAACGAATACGAGCAGACCACACCCGAGCAGATCAACGACACCAAGCCGCTTTGGCTCAAGCGCCCCAACGAGTGCACGGACGAGGAGTATCTGGAGTTCTACCACAAGGTCTTCCACGATATGGATGATCCGCTGTTCTGGATCCATCTGAATGCGGAGTACCCCTTCAACCTCAAGGGCATACTCTACTTCCCCAAACTCAAGAACGAGTTCAGCGCCAACGAGGGCGTCATCAAGCTCTACAACAATCAGGTCTTCGTGGCCGACAACATCAAGGAAGTTATTCCGGAGTTCCTGATGCTGCTCAAAGGCGCGATCGACTGCCCGGATCTGCCGCTGAACGTATCGCGTTCCTTCCTGCAGAACGACGGCTACGTCAAGAAGATGGCCGCCTACATCACACGCAAGGTCGCCGACCGCCTCATGAGCGAGTTCAACACCAAGCGTGAGGACTACCAGCGCTACTGGGATGACATCCATCCCTTCGTAAAGTACGGCTGCATCAAGGACAACAAGTTCTACGAGCGCGTCAAGGCCGCCATACTCTACAAGACCACGGACGGCGGCTATATGACCCTTTCCGAATACTGCGAGAAGAACTGCGAGGGTGACACGCGCACCGTATACTACGCCAGCGATGAAAAGCGTCAGGCGCAGATGATCAAGATGTACACCGATCAGGGCAAGGATGTCGTGCTGCTCAACACGCTCATCGATGCCAACTTCATCAGCTTCCTCGAGTACGAGGGCGGCGAGGAGAAACTCTCTTTCAAGCGTGTGGACGCAGCTGCCGACGGTCTGACCGAGGACGCAGAGACCGACGAAACCGCACGCCTCGAACTGGAAAAGCGTTTCCGCAATGCCATGAACGATCAGGAAGTGGCCGTGCAACTCAAGTCCTTCAAAGCCGAGGATGCCATCGCCATGATCACCGTCGATGAACAGAACCGCCGCTTCTCCGAGATGAGTGCACGTTGGGGCAACGATTCCATGAAGCTGCCCGAGAAGCGTACGCTGGTGCTCAACAGCCGCCATCCGCTGATCAAGTGGCTGGAAACTGCCGAGGATAACGATCTCAGCAGCGAAATCTGCGCACAGGTGGCGGATCTTGCCGAGATGGCACGTCAGCCGCTGGTGGCCGAGCGCATGGTGGACTTCCTCAAGCGCAGCAACACCCTGCTGACCAAGGTGATCGAAACGAAGCAGTAAGTTTTGACAGTGACCAATGGTCAGTTAAATGGACTGACCTATTCAAAAAGCCGCCGTCACCGGACCGATGTTTCCGGCGACAGCGGCTTTAATATATTTTACGTGTTCGATTCGTTTTCCTTGAGCACTTCCCTGATCTGTGCTTTCTCGGCTTCGGAGGCAGCGGGGGCGCTGTCGGAGAAGAGCAGCTTTTGCGTCTCCTCGCCACAGATACCGTCTGCGTCCAGACCGGCGGCACGCTGGAAGTACGTCACGGCGGTGCAGGTTGTATCACCGTACACGCCCGTGGCCTCACCTTCCATCCAACCCAGCTCAATCAGCCGCTCCTGCACGGGGGCAACCGCGCGGGCATAGGTGGTCTTCTTCATCGAGCGGATGTCCACCTTGAAGGCCTCAAACGTCGGCTTGGTCAGCGTCGAAAGCTCGCTCGTCTCGTTGTCCGCAAGGCCGAACATTTCGTTGAGCGTCACCAGCCTGTAGCCGCGCTGAACCGCCGCGGGTATAAACTGCAACAGCAGCGACAGGTCGTTGTCCGTGGTGTGGAAGAGGTAGATCTCGCCCGGAGCCAGGCTGGAGTAGAGCTGGTCGATCGTGCTCCTGGAACCGTCCTGGCTCCAGACGGCAATGGCGCTGTAGCCCAGCTGCTGCGAATAGGCCTGCACGCGCTGATCGTCACGCTCGTCGCCGCCGTGGGGGCGGAAGAAGTGCTCGGTATAGTTGATGCCCAGCACATTGTTGAGTGTCTGCGACTGCTGCCACAGTTCCTCGCTCATCGTCTCGTCGTCGTAGTGGTACAGACCGACGTGATGATAGGTATGGTTTTCGATCTCCATGCCGTTCTGCCATGCCCACTTGACGACATCGCCTATGGAAGACTTGGCCAGATTCTCACCGATCGGGAAAATGGTCAGCTGTGCGGAGTTGTCCAGTGCGCACTGCACGATCTTCGTCAGGTTGCTTGCCTGGAAGCAGTCATCCACGGTCACGGCGATGATGTTTTCCGTTGTGTTGGCCTTCCTGAGCACCGGCATGGTGTTCTCGGCCGTCTCCGGCCAACGGCTGAGCTTGTCCGGATCGACACCGGAATAGTCCGGCGTGATCACGGGGCCGGTGGTCTCCCCCTTCACGGCCTGCACGTAGGCCTCATCATAATCAAAGGCCGTCGTGCCCGTCGTATCCCGGGTCTCCTGCGGCTCTGCCGTCGGCTCGGCGGTCTGAACGGCTGCGGTGGAATCGAGTATGGCCAACGTCGGGACGGGCGTATTCTTATCGTCCTTCGAGCCGCCGCTGCGCGTGGCAATCAGTATGACGGCCACAATGAGCAGCACTGCCGGCGGAATCAGCCACTTCAGGCGCCTTTTCCACTTTCTGATTTTGCGCCTTCTGAGCATACGCCGCCGCTGTTCGGGAGTCATCTTGCGCCGCACGGGACTCCTGCCGCGATACCTGTTGTCGGACATACCGCTTACCTCGCTTTTTCCTGCATGCTGCCTACAGTGTATCACCTTTACGCGGCCGCTTCAATCACGACGCCTGCCTTTCCGCAGCGTAAATTGAGACATTTTAATGATATTTTAAGGCAAACAAAAAAGAGCTCCGGTGCCGTCCGAAGCTCCGATCCGTTATGTTTATGTCTGTGCATCCTCGTTGGCCGTGCCCGGCAGCATCTTCAGCTCCGTCTTGCCCAACCGGCGGCAGAAGGCCTGCACCTGCTCGAGGCTCCCTCTCGGGGCACTGTCCGAGAAGAGCGTCTTCTGAAGCTCCAGATCGGCCTCGCCGGTCGGTGTCTGCCCCAATGCCATCTGGAAGAAGCCCACACCCAGCACGGTCTGTTCGCCGTATGTGCCGGTCGCCTCGCCCGACATCCAGCCCAGGTCGATCAGGCGCTGCTGCACGACGGCGATTGCACGGTTGTACATGTCTTTTTTCAGGTCTCTGGGGATGATTTTGAAGCTCTGCAGCTGCGGCACGGTAGGTTCCGCACTGTAGTCGCTGATCTCGATATCTCCAAGGCCGAACATCTCGCTGAGCGTCACCAGCTTATAACCGCGGGCAACCGCGCCCGGTATGAACTGCAGGAGGGTATTGAGATCCTTATCGGTCGTGTGGAAGAGGTATATACGCCCCGGTGCAAGATCGTTGTACAATTCATCGAGCGTGGAATTCGAGCCGGACAGGCTCCACATGGCCAGCCCCCTGTAGCCCAGCTGGTTGAGGTAGGCATGCAGGCGCTGGCAGGTGCGCTCGTCGCCGCCGCGCGGACGGAAGAAGTGCTGCTTGTAGTTCACACCCAGCACCTCGTTGACCTTCTGTATCTGCGACCATACCTGGTTGCACATGGTCTCCTGATCGCTGTGGTACAGGCCGACATGCGTGTAGGTGTGGTTGCCGATCTCCATGCCGTTGCCGTAGGCCAGGCGCAGCGCCTCCGCTGCCGTCTCGCGCTCCAGATTTTCACCGATCGGGAATATGGTCAGCTTGGAAGCGTTATCAATGGCACACTGCACGATGGTGTAAAAGTTCTGTGCCTGATAGCAGTCATCCACGGTCACGGCAATGATGTTCTCCGTTGTGTTGGCCGAGCGCACGATCGGTATGTAGCCTTCCTGCACTTCCGGCCAGCAGGAGACCTTGTCCGCCTCAACGCCCGTGAGCACGTAGCCCACGTCCGACCCGGTCACTTCGCCGTTGACGGCTTTGGGATAGGCCTCGTCGTAGTCAAACGTCGTATCCGCCGGCACCGGCGTGGCTGTCGGCTCCGCCGTCACTTCAACCACCGGAGCAGTGCTCTGAGCAGCAACGGTTTCACTTTCGGAAACCTTGTCGCTCTTTTTGCCGGGGAGCAGCAGCACGAGCACGATGATGAGCACGACCGCAATCGGCACGATGATCATCAGCCGCTTTTTCAGCCGCCGCATCCTGCGCTTTTTCATGATTCTGCGTTTCTGTTCAGCCGTCAGCTTGCGGCGCTTACCGTCTTGAGTCATACTGCATGCCTCCTTATCTCGACAACCCGACCACCGTATCGCCCATGACCACCACAACGTAGGGCTGACCCTTGCCGTTGCGGTTTTCGATGCCCACATCCTCGGTATTGAATTCGGTAGCCGTGCCGCTCTTTTGCCTGATGCAGAAGGTATACGGATCGGTCACGAGCAGTGCGCCCGTGATCATGCTGCCGTTAGCACCGTTCTTGGGCAGTGTAAAGCACTTCACACCCTTGCCGCCGCGGGCCTGACGGTCAAAATCGATCAGCAGGCAGCGCTTGAGGTAGCCCATATCCGTGGCCAGCACGACCTCGCCTTCCTCGTTGTGCACGAAAGCAAACTTCACGCGATCGCCTGCGGCCAGCGTCATGGACTTCACGCCTGCCGCCGTGCGCCCGATGACAGACACGTCCTCCACCGCGAAGTGGATCGCCATGCCGTTTTGCGTCACCAGCAGCACACCGCTGCCGAGCGCGGGATCCAACGCACAAATCATGCGGTCGTCGCCCTTCAGCGTCATGCAGGCATAGCGGCTCTTGCGCACGTTCAGATCCGCCAGTTCGCATCTCTTGATCAAACCGCCTGCCGTTGCCAGCAGCACCTGTCCGCTCCAGTCGCCCGCATTGCGCATGCCGACCGGCTTCTCATCCTTCTCCAGCCCTGCCAGCAATCCTCCGCTCGCCAGGCCGCGATCCTTCGCGCGTGCCTCGGGAATCTGCTCCACGGGGATGGGATAGCAGTTGCCGCAGTCCGTGAAGAAGAGTATCTTCTGATTGGTCAAGCACTCAATCGTCTCAACGGGCGGATCGGCAAACTCCTTGCCGGCCACTGCCTTGTCATAGAGCTTGGGTGTCATGCGCTTGATGAAGCCGCCGCGGGTAAGCAGCACGCGGGCCTCGTCCGGCGTGGCCTCCTCGGTCTCGATCTTTACCTCTTCAAAGCAGGGCACGATCTGCGTCCGCCGTGCATCGGCAAACTTTTCGCGCACCTCGCTCAGTTCCTTTTTGATCACGCCCATCAACTTTTTCTCGCTGCCCAGTATCGCCTTGTACTGCGCGATCTTCTTCTCCAGCTCCGCATATTCCTGCTTGAGGGAGAGCACTTCCAGATTGGTCAGCCGCTGCAGACGCATATCCAGAATCGCCTGCGCCTGAATTTCGGAAAGCGCAAATCTTTCGACCAGCTTGCCTTTGGCCTCTTTGGGGGTCTTGCTGCCGCGGATCAGGCGGATCACTTCGTCCAGATTGTCAACGGCAATGATCAGACCTTCCAGTATGTGTGCCCGCGCCTCTGCCTGCGCCAGATCGTATTTTGTGCGGCGCGTCACGACGTTCTTCTGGTGCTCGATGTAGTATTCCAGCATGCGCTTGAGGCCCATCTGCACCGGCTTGCCGCCCGCAATGGCGACCATGTTCACGCCGAAGGTGCACTGCATGTCCGAATACTTGTACAGCACGTTCAGTAATTTCTGAACGTCCACGTCCTTTTTGACCTCGACCACCGCACGCATGCCCATGCGGTCGGACTCGTCGCGGATATCGTATATGCCCGAGAGCAGGCTCTTCTTCTCCTCGCTCAGGCGCAGTATCTTCTCCAGCAGTGCCGCCTTGTTGACCTGATAGGGCATCTCGTCCATCACGATCAGCTTGCGCCCCGCCGTGCCGTCCTCGATGTGTACGCGTGCACGCACCTGCAGTTTGCCGCGACCCGTCTCATAGGCCTGCAAAAGTTCGCCGTCGCCTGCCAGCATGCCGCCGGTCGGGAAATCCGGCGCGGGAATATACTGCATCAGTTCCTGCGTGGTCAGCTTGGGCTTGTCGATCAGCGCGATCGTGCCGTCGATCACCTCGCCCAGGTTGTGCGGCGGAATATTGGTCGCCAGACCCACGGCAATGCCGCTCGCGCCGTTCACCAGCAGGTTCGGGAAACGCCCCGGCAGCAGGTCCGGCTCGTGCTGCGTATCGTCAAAGTTCAGATGGAAATTGACCGTGTCCTTGTCGATGTCGCGCAGCATCACCATGGCCAACTCCGTCATGCGCGCCTCGGTATATCGCATGGCCGCCGGGCTGTCGCCGTCGATGGAGCCGAAGTTGCCGTGACCGTCGACCAGCATGCCGCGCATCACAAAGGGCTGTGCCATGCGCGTGAGCGCATCGTACACGGAGGAATCGCCGTGCGGGTGATACTTGCCCAGACAGTCGCCGACGATGCGTGCGCACTTTCTGTGCGGCTTGTCGGGCGTATTGCCCAGCTCGTGCATGGTGTAGAGTATGCGCCGCTGCACGGGCTTGAGGCCGTCCTCCACCCTGGGCAGCGCACGCTCCAGTATGACGTGCTCGGAGTACGGGATCATGGAGTCGTGCATCACGTCCTCCATGGTCTTCTGAATAATCTCCTCCGGGCGCGTCTCCTTTATTTTCTTGTCGCTATCTTTCTTTCTGGACGCCATGTGGCCTCTCCTTTATTCAGCATTGACGGGCTTGAAATTATCCACCTTGTTGAAGTCGGCAAACTCACTGATGTAGTTGCGCCTGGGCTCCACCTTGTCGCCCATCAGTATCGTCACGCGGCGATCCACCTCGGCAAAGTCCTCTATGGTGACCTGAATGAGCTTCCTGCCGTCCGGGTTCATGGTGGTCTCCCAGAGCTGCTCCGGGTTCATCTCACCCAGGCCCTTGTAGCGCTGCAGCGTATAGTTCCTGCCCACCTTCTTGAGCGCCTGCTCCAGCGCACGGTCATCGTAGCAGTAGGTCACGTCATTTCCCTTCGCCACGCGGTACAGCGGCGGCATACCTATATAGACGTGTCCGTCCGTGATAAGTTCCTTCATGTATCTGAAGAAGAACGTTAAAAGAATCGCGCGGATGTGGGCGCCGTCCTGATCGGCATCCGAGAGTATGATCACCTTGTTGTATTTCAGGTGGCTTAGATCAAAGTCCTCGCCGATGCCCGTGCCAAGTGCGGTGATGACCGAGCGGAACTCCTCGTTTTGCAGCACCTGATCCAGCCGCTTCTTTTCGACATTCAGGGGCTTGCCGCGCAGCGGCAGTATTGCCTGAAACCTGCGGTCCCTGCCCTGCTTGGCGCTGCCGCCTGCGGAATCGCCTTCCACGATGAACAGCTCATTGAGTGCGGGATTGCGGCCGGTGCAGCTGGAAAGCTTTCCCACCAGCGGTGCGGCATCCAGCTGATTCTTGGCGCGTGCCATTTCCTTGGCCTTGCGCATCGCCTCACGTACCTTCGCGGCCTTCGCAGCCTTCTCCACGATGCGCTGGGCGAAATCCTGATTCTTCAGATCGTCCAGATAGATCGAAAGCTGTTCGTAGCAGACGTTTTCGAACACGGGACGCACCTCGGTGTTGCCCAGACGGCCCTTGGTCTGACCCTCAAACTGCGGATTCTTTACGCCCGCATAGACGATGGCGGTCAGCCCTTCCCTGAAATCGTCGCCGGAGAGGTTGTTGTCCTTTTCCTTGAGCAGGCCGATGCGCCGCGCGTAGTCATTGAATGCGCGGGTCATGGCGGCCTTGAAGCCCGTCTCATGCGTGCCGCCCTCGCCCGTGGGGACGTTGTTGACGAAGGAGCAGATATTTTCACTGTAGGAATCGGTATACTGCAGCGCCACGCGCACGAGCGTGGAATCCTGCACCTTTTCAAACATGATCGGATCGGTGATGACCGTCTTGTCCGCATTCAGGTAGCCCAGAAAATCCACCAGACCGCCCTCGTAGCAGTATTCCTTCGTCCGCGACGCGGCATCCTTGACGCGCTCGTCGGTAAATACAAAGTGCACGCCTTTGTTGAGGTAGGCCAGCTCGCGAATGCGGCGGCGCACGACCTCGGCGTTGAAATGTACGTCCTCAAACACGCGCGGGTCGGGTTTGAAACACACCTGTGTGCCGCGGCGGCGCGTGTTGCCGATCTTCTCCAGCGGCGCAACGGGACGGCCGGAAACGATTTTGCCCGTCTTGGGATCGGGTACGGACTCAAAGCGCTGGCGATAATGGCTGTAGTCCTTGTAGACATCCACCACCAGCCACTCAGAGAGCGCGTTCACGACCGACGCACCCACGCCGTGCAAGCCGCCCGAATAGGCATAGTTCTTATCGGAAAACTTTCCGCCCGCATGCAACTGCGTGTACACCACCTCGACGGCCGATACGCCCATCTGCGGATGAATGTCCACCGGTATGCCGCGGCCGTTGTCCGTCACCTCACAGGAGCCGTCGTTTTTGAGCGTCACCGTGATCTCCGAGGCATAGCCGTTGGAGGCCTCATCGATGGCGTTGTCCACGATCTCCCAGATCAGATGATGCAGGCCGCGCGTGCCCGTTGAACCGATGTACATGCCGGGGCGCATGCGCACGGCATCCAGGCCTTCCAGTATGGTGATGTCGTTGGCAGAATATGTTTTGCCCATTTTTGCCTCCCTGAAACTTGTATCTCTTTCATTATACATTCAACTTGTTAATTCCATATAAAATCCCCCGACGGTTCATTTTTGAATCGTCGGGGGATAATCGGGTATTATCTGAAATTATTCAGCTGCGGCTTCGGTCTCAACCTCTTCGGCCTCGCCCGGTGCGCCTGCGGCCCCGATCACAGCAGCGATCTGCTCATCGGCTCCCGGTTCGACCAGCTCCTCAACAGCCACATCCATGACGTCGTTATCGGGATAAGTGCCCTCATCGTCAAGTCGGATTTTGCTATATCAATGGTCGAACTTCTTCGGAAAGAAATTTGCATAAACGGCGAATATATGCTATACTATGTCTGTGATGGAGGAGTTGAGCCTTATGCATTGCGATGACAATACGACAATCACCCAGCTCAAGCAGTTCGTGCATGAAATGTGCCTGCGTAAGGGCTGGGGCAAGGAAGGCGTTCAGAACCCGCAGCAGGTCGCCATGGCCATGACGGTGGAAATGAGTGAGCTGCTCGAGCACTTCCAGTGGATGAACCCGCCGGACATCAAACGTCTGCTGGACGGCGAGGACAAGCAGCGCCGCGACATGATTGCCGAGGAATTTGCCGATGTGCTGATGTACGGTCTGCAGCTTACGCGCAGCCTTCATATAGATATTACTCAAGAGGTGCTTCGAAAGATCGACATCGTGGATCACAGGCCGCCCAAGCCCAACGATCCCGAGCGGTAAATCACGGAGGTTGCCATGAACAGCAAACTGATACTGATACTGGACTTCGGCGGCAGTCAGGCCTACTACACGGCGCGGCGACTGCGCGGAGAGCGCGTCTACTGCGAAATACTCCCCGGGAATACGCCCGTGGAAAACATACTTTCCCGCAAGCCGCTGGGGCTGATACTGGCCGGCGGCGATACTGATGAACTGCGTGCCCGTCCGCTTCCCTTTGACCCGGAGGCCTTCGGCGTGCCGCTGCTCGCCTTCGGCGGAGCAAGCCGCATGCTGGCCGAGCGCATCGGCGCCTCGCATCGGGGCATACGGCTGCGCAGGGACAAGGACTTTGTACAGTTTCTGCCCTGTCCGCTCTTTGAAGGGTTGAGCGAGAATGACCGCTTCTTCGACCGCATCGACGGCTACGAACTGCCCGAGGGTTACCGCGCACTGGCCGAGACGCCGTCCGCCCTCGTGCCCGCATTCGGAAATACGGAAAAACACATCTATGCGCTGCAGTTTTACGTGGAGTCCAACGATCCGGACGGTCTGAACATACTTGAAAACTTCGCCGTGAACATCTGCGGCGCGACAGGCGACTGGATCGTCGAAAACTTTGCGCCCAAGCTGATCGAACAGCTGAGAGCCGAACTGGCGGAGCAAAACGTAATGCTGCCCGTCTCCGGCGGCGTGGATACCGCCGTAACCGCCGCGCTGCTCAACCGTGCCATCGGCAGCCGCCTGAACTGCATCTTCATCGATACGGGGCTGCTGCGCAAGGGCGATCCGGAATTTGTGCGCAGATTCTTCTATGAGCAGATGGGCATGAGCCTGACCGAGATCGACGCGCGTACACGCTTCATGAAGGCGCTGCGCGGCATAAAGGATCCGATGCAGAAGCGCAGCGTGATGCATGAGGAGCTGTCGGCAGTCTTTGCCGAGCAGTACGTCAAGGCCGGCAACATAGAGTGCATGGCCGAGGCGACCATCTATCCGGACGTCATCAAGGACCGTCCGCCGATGATCTGCACCCTCATCGAGGGCTGCAGGCGCATCGAGCCGCTGCGTCTGCTCTTCAAGGAGGATGTGCGTGCGCTGGGGCACTATCTTGGGCTGCCCGATGAAATGGTGGCGCGGCCGTCCTTTGAAAGCGCCGGTCTGTCGGTGCGATGTCTGGGCGAGGTGACTCCTGAAAAGCTGGAGATGCTGCGCGAAGCCGATGCCATCTTCCGTGATGAAGTGGAAAAGGCGGGCCTGAACCGCAAAATTGCGCAGTACTTTGCGGTACTGACCGACCTGAAGACGCCGGGTCTGCACGGCGAGGGCTATGTCTGCGCGCTGAGGGCACTTGGCTCCTCCAATGCCGGCAGAGCACCCGCGTACAAGCTGCCCTACGATCTGATGGGCGCGGTGGTGGAGCGCATCACAAATGAGGTGTCCGGCATCACCCACGTTGTATACGACATTACGGGGCGTCCGATCGCCGCGGCGGAATGGGAATAGAGGTTATTGCATGATACTGAGACATACGAGAGAACCCGAAAACGGTCTGAGCAGCGACAACTGCTTTGAGGCCGTCGAAGACCGAAGCGGTGACGTGATCTGCCGCTGCGCCATCTATACGCAGGAAAACGATCAGCTCTTCCCCACCCGTCCCCTGCGCGTCTACATCGACATTGACGGCAAGCCCGCGCCGGATGCGCTGCTGGGCGCGGCGGTGGCACGTGCCAAGGAAGTCGCCCGCGATGCCGGAGTTCCCGCACGCGTGTTTGCTCAGGTTGATCCCGGCGATGCCGAACTGCTCGCCTCCCTGGATGCACTGGGTCTCAAGGACAGTGACGGTCTGGTGCTGATGCGCCGCGCCCTGTCCGGCAAGCAAAGAACTTCTGCGGCCATACCCACCGGCTGCGTGGTGGTGCACGATGATCTGGACGACACCATCGAACAGAAGTATTTTCTGGAGCGCTACAACCGGCTCTACGGCGAGTCCTATGACTTTGACTACCTGCAGACGCTGAGCGAACATGAATTCTTCAAGCGCATACTGCTGGTTGCCCCCACGGGCATGGCCGGAGAAGCCGTCGTCTGGCGTGAAGGGCGCGACGGCAGGCTCTTTTGGATATTCACCGCCCGCAAGTGGCGCCGCATGGGCGTGGCCAAATGCCTGATCGACCTGGCCTGCGACTACTTCCGTGAAAACGGCCTCTACAGCGCATCCGTAGAGATCCAGGCCCGCGTGCCCAACCTGCTGCGCGTGATGGAACACGCCGATTTCCGCCAGGACAGCCTGATCTGCAGGTACCCTGGGGTGGATGTCGGCTGAAACAAACAGCCGGGCGTTTATCCGCAACGCCCGGCCTTTTGTTTCCCTTTGGGCAATTCCAATTTAAAATCAAAAGAAAGATTCGGATTTCCCTTTATAATTCCGTTCTGCTGTGCTATAATATAAACAGGATGATCAGCGATTGTCCGTCAATTCAAGACATTATCGGGAGCATACGACATGGAACGCAAGCCTTACTACGATACAGACCCCCGTCGGCCGCGTCCGCAGGGATCCGTGCGCCGCAGCGGGTCTGCGTATTCTCATGGCGACAGCCGAAGCTCCTACGACCGCGAACCTCGAAACGGCAGCCGCAGTTCCTACGGCCGTGAGTCTCAGGATCGGGGACGCGGTTCCTATGGCCGTGAGCCCCGGGATCGCAGTCGGGATTCCTACAACCGTAGGCCTCAGGAACGAAGACAGACTTCCTACGATCGTAGGCCTCAGGAACGAAGACAGGCTTCCTGCGAGCGCCGGCCACAGCGCCGCCGCAGGCGCGATCCGGGCGCGGTCATCATGCCGATACTGATGGTGCTGGCCGCCATTGCCATCGTGGTCTATGTGGGCGTGGTCTGGTTTACCGTCACGCTGAACAATTCGACCTACTGCGACAACGTATACATCAATGACATCAGCCTGACCACCTTCACCCGCGAGGAAGGTGAGCAGTATATCGAAGACACGCTTAACGCCAGGCTGGCGCAGACCTATACTCTCACCTGGGAGGATCAGAGCTGGAGCTTTTCTGCGCTGGACTTTGATGCAGCCTACGACACCTCGACGCTCTTCGACCGCGCCTGGAACGTCGGCCATGTGGGCACGATATTCACCCGTCAGAGCGACATTCGCGCACTCAAGGACAATCCGGTGTGCTTTGAGGCTGAGCTTACCTACGATGAGACGCTCATTGACAGCTTCATCGAAGAGATGTATCAGGCGCTCTACGTCGCACCCGTCAACGCCGAAGTCATGATGGATGCCGAAAAGCCCGAACTGCTCAGCGCGTCCACGGACGGACAGGCCCTCGACAGCGGAGCTGCCAAGGAGCAGATTATAACGCTGATCGAGACGGGCGAAGGCACGACCACGCTGCCCGTGATGGTCGTTGAGCCGGATGTCAGCACGGAGCTGGCCGAGAGCGGGTTTGAACTGATCGTCGAATACAAGACCGATGTCAGCGCGCGCAACTACAACAGCCGCTTCAACGTGCGCAAGGCACTGCAGAACTTCAACATGACCGTGGCCAACGGCGAGACGGTCAGCTTCAACGATGTCGTCGGCCCGCGCACCGAGGCACGCGGCTACCGCGAGGCGACCGAGTATCTGGGCAACACCACCACCAAGGGCTACGGTGGCGGCGTTTGTCAGGCGAGCACCACGCTCTACGGTGCACTGCTCAAGGCCGGCGTCACCATCATAGAACGTTCGCCCCACTCGATGACCGTCAACTACGTCGAGCCGAGCCTGGATGCGGCCGTGACGGACAGCGGCAACAACAAGGACCTCGTGTTCCGAAACGACACGGGCAGCCCGATATTCATCTACACGGAAGTTACCAAGGAAGAGGCCATCGTGCGCATCTACGGCGTACGTCCCCCTTACCGCTACGAGCTTCTCTCCGAGATTGAGAGTCAGGACAGCGCTGCCGTGCGCATCTCCTATGTAGACGACACCGAGGGCAAGTACGTCTACTACACGACCGACGCACCCGTGCTCTACAAGCAGGGCCATGCGGCCTGCACCAGCAACGGCTACCTCGTGGCCTATGACTGGGAGACCGGCGAGGAAGTGAGCCGTCAGTGGCTCTCGCACGACGAATATGCTTCCGGCACGGATGTCTACTGGCGCGGCGTACACACGCAGGGAGAAGATACCGCTTCGGGTGACACAAGCGAGAGCGAAAACTGATTGAGACCTTTCCGCCCCGACCACGGGCGATCGGCAAATATGACAGGAGAAACGTACAGTAATGAAGAAATGTTTTCTCTCCCAACGCGGGCCGCGCGCAATCGGCCCGTATTCCACGGCGACCGTGCACGGTGACACCTGCTATCTCTCCGGCATGATCGGCATTGATCCCTCGAGCGGGTTGCTGGCCGGTGCAGACGTCGAAAGTCAGGCCAAGCAAGCACTGGAGAACGTCAAAACGGTACTGGACGAACTGGGGCTTTCAATGGAGGCCGTGCTCAAGACGACCGTATTTCTGGCGGATCTGAATGATTTCGGCAGCGTCAACGCGATTTACGCAGACTTCTTCGGCGCGGACTATCCCGCCCGCAGCTGCGTGCAGGTGGCGCGTCTGCCCATGGATGCTCTGATTGAAGTGGAAGCCGTCGCCGCAATTGGCTGACGGTTTGCATATTGGAATTTCAGCGTGTTTTCAGCAAATGTTAAAGGAGTGTGGGGTACTTATGTTTGACAGTGCGAATGTTTCAATTTTCGCGGGCAGCGGCGGACAGGTATTTGCGGAGCGCATGTGCAAGTATATGGGCAAGCCGCTGGGCTCCTCCGAGGTCATCACCTTTTCCGAGGGCAACACCTTTGTCCGCGTCAACGAATCCGTGCGCGACCGCGATGTGCTTCTGGTGCAGCCGATCGGTCTGCATTCCAACAACGAGTTTGTGGAAATCCTCTTCTGGATGGATGCCTTCAAGCGTGCCAACGCGCATTCCTGCACGCTGATCATGCCCTACTTCGGCTACGGCAAGGGCGACAAGAAGGACGAGCCGCGCGTGTCCATTCGCGCCCGCGTCTGCGCGGAGTGCATGGAACTGGCCGGTGCGGACCGCTTCGTGACGATGGATCTGCACGCGCAGCAGCTGCAGGGCTTCTTCAAGCGCCCGATGGACCACCTCTACGCCACGCCCATGCTCGCCGAAATCGCCAAGCGCATCGGCACGGATAACATGGTCATCGTCTCCCCCGATGCCGGCTACGCCAAGCAGGCCCGCAAGTTTGCCTCCATGCTGCACCTGCCCATCGCCATCGGCGACAAGGAGCGCGTGGATCACACCGAAAACGCCGCCATTCTGGAGGTCATCGGTGAGGTCAAGGGCAAGGATTGCCTGATCGTGGACGACTTCACCATTTCCGGCGGCACGCTGGTCAACCTGGCCGAAAGCCTCGTGGCCCGCGGTGCACGCAGCATTCAGGCGATGCTGAGCCACAACATCATCTCGCCCGCTGGCGTGCGCAAGATCAATGCCAGCGCCATCAGAGCGGTCTACTCCACCGACACGGTCTACAACCCCAACATCATCGGCGAGGAGAAATTCAAGACCGTCTCCGTTGCCCCCATGTTTGCTGAAACCATTATGCGCTACTACAACTATGAATCCGTCAATGATATGTTCAGCCAGCTGCCCGAAAAGGTGGTCAATGCAGGCTTCGAACTCGCCGGACTGAAGCTCTGATATTCCCAAAAACACCTTGCGCCGAACCGTTCAGGTTCGGCGCAATTTTTGTGGGGAATCAGGGTTTGTTGCAGTTACCGGATAATAGGTACTAGTCACTCGTTTCTTATTAACCCCGCGTACTTACCTGGCAACCTTCGCCCAGCTGTCCTTGAGACCGACCGTGCGGTTGAATACGGGCATCTCATCCGTGGAGTCCTTGTCCTTGCAGAAATAGCCCATGCGCAAAAACTGGAACGTCGCGCCCACTTCGGACTCGGCAATGAACGGCTCACAGAAGCCATTCACGATCTTCAGACTGTCGGGATTGATGCGCGTCATGAAATCGCCGCCCGCCGCGTTGGTCTCGCCGTCTTCCTCGCTGTCGGAGGTGACGGGTGTGGTGATCGGTTCCTCCTCGCGCAGTATAGGTTCATACAGGCGATATTCGCAGGCGCGGGCATCCATGTCGCTCACGAAGTGCAGCGTGCCCTTGACCTTGCGGTTTGCGCCCTCGCTGCCGGATCGGCTGTCAGGATCCACGGAGCAGATCAGCTCGGTGATCTCGCCGCTTGCGTCCTTCACAACCTCATCGCAGCGTATAATGTACGCTCCCTTGAGGCGGACTTCCTTGCCGGGGGCCAGGCGGAAGAACTTCTTCACAGGTTCCTCCATGAAATCCTCCTGCTCGATGTAGGCGTGCTTCGTAAAGTGAATCTCGTGTGTGCCCATCTCCGGATGGTCGGGATGGTTTTCGACCGTAAGCGTGTCAACCTTGCCCTCTTCCCAGTTGGAGAAGGTGAGCTTGAGCGGATTGAGCACGGCCATGGCACGCGGTGCGGTATCTGCGAGCGCCTCACGCACGCAGTGGTCCAGCAGGTTGCCCTCGACCGTGGAATCGGCCTTGGCCACGCCGACGCGGCCCATGAAGTCCAGCACGGCCGCAGCGGGATAGCCGCGGCGACGCATGGCCACCAGCGTAGGCATGCGCGGATCGTCCCAACCGGAGACGACGCCCTCCTCCACCATGCGGCGCAGGTAGCGCTTGCTCATCACGGTGCGCTCGATGTTGAGGCGTGCAAACTCGATCTGGCGCGGCGGCTGATCGGTGACCTCGGCATGAGTCACGAACCACTCGTACAGCGGACGGTGAATCTCATATTCCAGAGAGCAGAGCGAGTGCGTGATGCCCTCAATGGCGTCCTGCACGGGATGCTGGAAGTCATACATCGGATAGATGCACCACTTGTCGCCCGCGCGGTGATGGTGCATGTGCTTGATGCGATACATCGTCGGGTCGCGCAGCAGCACGTTCGGCGAGGACATGTCGATCTTGGCACGCAGTACGCGCGAACCGTCCTCAAACTCGCCGTTCTTCATGCGCTCGAACAGGTCCAGATTTTCCTCCACGGAGCGGTCGCGGTAGGGGCTGTTCTTGCCCGGCTCGGTCAGTGTGCCGCGGTTGATGCGCATCTCCTCGGGCGACTGGTCGTCCACGTAGGCCAGCCCGCGACGGATCATGCTGCAGGCGATTTCGTACAGGCGATCAAAGAAGTCGGAAGCAAAGTAAAGTTTGTCCCACTTGAAGCCCAGCCATTCGATGTCGCGCTGGATGCCGTCCACGAAGGCTTTCTCTTCTTTGGCGGGGTTGGTATCGTCAAAGCGCAGGTTGCAGGTGCCGCCGTACTTCTTGGCAATGCCGAAGTCCACGCACAGCGCCTTGGCATGCCCGATGTGCAGATAGCCGTTCGGCTCCGGCGGGAAGCGCGTCTTCACATGGTCGTAGCGGCCGTCGGCCAGATCCCGGTTGATATTTTCCTCAATGAAGTTTGTCGCACGTCTCTCTTCGTTCTGCATGCTCTTTTCCTCCCTTATTCCGTTTCAGATTCAGCCAATCAGGTGGTTTTGCACGACGTAGCTGTCTTCCATCCACTTCACGTTGCCCATCGTGAGCGTATCGGAATACCCTGCCACCTCATTGAGCAGTTCCACGCCGCTCTCCACGTCAGCGATCATCGGCTGGTAGTTGTTTTTCTCGGTATCGGACGTTATGAATGCGGGGATCAGATCGATGCCCTCGTCCACAACCGTACCGTCCCCGTTGACGGTGAATCGCTGTCGGAAGATGAGGCATTCGAAATGTCTGATGACATCATTGCCGCCGAAGCAGAAATTGCCGAGACTGCCGATGATGTATTTGCCGTTGTACTGCATGATTTCGCCCGGGAAGTGCGTGTGGTTGCCGATGACGATGTCTGCGCCCGCGTCCACCAGTGCCTTGCCCATCTTCGTGCAGTAGGACGACATCTTGCGTGCGCCCTCCTTGTTCCAGTGCATGGACACGATCAACAGGTCGCACTTCTCGCGGGCTGCCTTGACCGTCTCCAGAATATCGTCCTCTTCAAAGTTCCACTCGGTGAAGCCGACAGAGCCTATGGTGATGCCCTTGACCTCGGTGTAGTATTCGTAGCCATAGCCGCTGACGCCGATGCCGGCCGTCTCCAACGTGGATACGGTCTCCTCCGCACCCGCCTCCTTGTAGTCCAGGAAATGGTTGTTGGCCACGTTGCAGATCTCAACGCTTGAACCGGAGAGTATCTGCACCCATTCCGGATCGCCTCTGAAGTTGAAGGTGCGGCCTGCCCGTTTTTCCTTTTGGGATGTCAGCGGGCCTTCCAGGTTGACGATGGTGATGTCATCCTCTTCAAAGAGCGAGCGGACATTTTCGAAGAAATAATCGTAGCCGTACTGCTCGACATACTTGCCGAACTTGCTGTTCGCACCCGTGCGGGTCTTGTACGTCCCCAGTGTGCAGTCACCCACGGCAGTGATGGTGATCGTGGCCGGTGCGTGGGTCGGTTCGGGTGTCGGTATGTTGACCGAGTCTTCGGCAGTTGCGCCCCACACAAACATACTCAGCAGCACGCCTGCTGCGATTCGCCTGAATTTCATACCTCTGTCGCCTCCCCCTGCTCGGAATACACCTATATAGATTATATTATAACCGTTGCCGTTCATTTTTTATATCCGAAATCTGTAAAATATGAGGCTTTTCACGGAAAGTTGAGAAATACAGGGGAACAGGAATCAAGGAAGAGGGACGTGAGGCTGAAATCCCAAATCTTAGTTCCTCTTCCCCATCCCACGAAAACCGTAAAACAGAAGCGCCCCGGCTGAAAAACCGGAGCGCCTTGAATAGACTGTTATCAGATGGGCATTGCGTTGTTCTTCTCGTCACGCACGGAGTTGTCCAGCTGCAGCTGGGATGCCTGGCGGGCCTTGAAGAACTTCTCGGCGACCTGCGGGAACAGCGCGTAGGAGAGCACATCCTCATCCTGCGTGTAGTACTGGCCCATTTCCTTGCGGAACTCGTCCAGATGCTTTGCGCCGTAGTGCGGATCGTCCACGGGACGGCAGGTGATGACCTTGCGATCGCCGATGACCTTCTTGCGCACTTCCTCGTTCACGGGTGCGGGCAGCGTGCCATACTCGCCCGCCATCAGGCCCTGAGACTCCTTGGGATTCATCTTGTAGCGCTCGCCGGTGATGACGTTCATCACGGCCTGCGTGCCGACGATCTGGGAGGTCGGGGTGACCAGCGGCGGATAGCCGAAGTCCTTGCGCACGCGCGGAACCTCTGCCAGCACCTCGTAGAGCTTGTCAGACTTGCCGGCCTGCTTGAGCTGGTTGATCAGGTTGGAGAGCATGCCGCCCGGAACCTGATACTTGAGGGTGTTGACGTCCACCTTGAGAACCTTGGGATCGAGCACGCCCTGCGCCTTGAGCTTGTCGGCGACCTTGCGGAAATGCTCGGTGGCCTTGGTCAGCTCGTTGAGGTCGATGCCGGTGTCATACTCGGTGCCGGCCAGCGTCGCCACGAGGGACTCGGTCGCAGGCTGGGACGTGCCGTTGCCCAGCGGAGACAGTGCGCAGTCCACGATGTCGCAGCCGGCTTCGATGGCCTTGAGGTTGACCATGTCGCCCGTGCCGGTGGTATTGTGGGTGTGCAGGTGTACCAGCGTCTCGGGCTTGAGCTCCTGCTTGAGCTTCTTGACCAGGGAGTAGGCCTTGTAGGGCAGCAGCAGGTTTGCCATGTCCTTGATGCAGATGTTGTCTGCGCCCATGCTCTCCAGCTTCTTGGCCAGCTCCACGAAGTATTCCTCGGTGTGGACCGGGCTGACGGTGTAGGACATCGCCACTTCGCAGATGCCGCCGTACTTCTTGGTCGCCTTGATGGCGGTCTGCAGGTTGCGGGGATCGTTCAGCGCGTCGAAGATGCGGATGACATCGATGCCGTTCTTGATGGACAGGCGGACGAACTCGTCGACCACGTCGTCGGCATAGTGGCGGTAACCCAGAATATTCTGGCCGCGGAAGAGCATCTGCAGCTTGGTGTTGGGCAGCGCCGCACGCAGCTTGCGCAGGCGCTCCCAGGGATCTTCGTTCAAAAAGCGCAGGCAGCTGTCAAAGGTTGCGCCGCCCCAGCACTCCAGAGAATAGTAACCAGCCTTGTCGAGAATATCGCACGCCGGCAGCATGTCCTCAACGCGCATGCGCGTCGCGGCCTGAGACTGGTGAGCGTCACGAAGGATGGTTTCGGTAATCATGACCTTACCCATGATAATCCTCATGCCGGCGCGGCGACCGGCACAAATAGGGATGAAAACGGAT
>CAVINP010000009.1:0-33034 GCA_963643985.1 bacterium | reverse complement strand
CCTTGTACTCGATGCCGGTGCCGACCACGGGCGCTTCGGGCACGAGCAGCGGCACGGCCTGGCGCTGCATGTTCGAACCCATCAGAGCGCGGTTTGCGTCATCGTTCTCCAGGAAGGGAATCATGCCGGTGGCCACGGAAATCAGCTGGCGGGGAGATACGTCGACGTAATCGACCTCGCCCTTTTCGACCTCGATGGTCTCCTCTCTGCGGCGCACGGTTACACGATCGCGCACGAAGTGGTTGCCCTCGTCCAGCGGCTCGGTGGCCTGAGCAATGATGTATTTGTCTTCTTCATCGGCGGTCATGTAGTCGATCTGATTGGTCACGACGCCGGTCGCCTTGTCCACCTTACGGTAGGGCGCCTCGATGAAGCCGTATTCGTTGATGCGCGCATAGGTCGCCAGAGAGCCGATCAGACCGATGTTCGGGCCTTCAGGCGTCTCAATGGGGCAGATGCGGCTGTAGTGCGAATAGTGCACGTCGCGGACGGCGAAGGATGCACGGTCGCGGTTCAGACCGCCCGGGCCCAGTGCGGACAGGCGGCGCTTGTGCGTCAGTTCTGCCAGCGGGTTGGGCTGGTCCATGAACTGGGACAGCTGGGAGGAGCCGAAGAACTCCTTGATGGCGGCGGACACGGGACGGATGTTGATCAGATCCTGCGGACGTACCTTTTCAAGATCCTGAATGGCCATGCGTTCCTTGACCACGCGCTCAAGGCGGCTCATGCCCACGCGGATCTGGTTCTGCAGCAGCTCGCCCACGGAGCGCAGGCGGCGGTTGCCCAGATGGTCGATATCGTCCACTTCGCCGATGTCATGGAAGAGGCCGAACTGATAGCTGACGGAGGCGATGATGTCGTCCACCAGCACGTGCTTGGGCGAGAGTTCCTTGGCCTTTTCGTGCAGTGCACGGTTGAGCGGCACGCCGTCTTCCCTGACGTGCTCGAGAATGTCGATCAGCGTCGGGATATGCACGCGGCCGTTGAAGGGGGCTTCCTCCTCGTCGTACTGCGCGTAGAGCTCGGCATCATAGCCCTCCAGGAAGGGCTTGATGAATGCGAAGTTGTTGCCGATGATGCGCACTTCCTCGTCACCGATGCGCACGATGACATCGTTCACGCCGGCGTTCTGGATGGCTTCGGCCTGCTCGCGGGAGATGGGCTGACCGGCCTCGGCCAGCACTTCGCCCGTGTAGGGATGCACGACATCGTCCACCGGCACGCGGTTGTAGATGCGCAGCGCCAGTGCAAGCTTCTTGTTATACTTATAGCGGCCGACGTGTGCCAGATCGTACCTCTTGGGATCGAAGAACAGCGCATTGATCAGGCTAGTGGCGGAATCGACAGACGGCGGCTCACCCGGGCGCAGCTTGTTGTATATCTCAATCAGCGCCTGATCGCGGCGGGATCTGTATCTCAGTTCGCCCTTGTCGTTGAGCGAGGGCGCGTCTCTGGTCAGCGTGGCGGCCACATGCTCGCCGTCGCCGAAGAGGCGGATGATTTCCTCATCGCTCTCCACACCCATGGCACGCAGCAGCACCGTCACGGGCAGCTTGCGGGCACGGTCGATACGCGCAAAGACCACGCCGTTGGCATCGGTTTCATACTCGATCCATGCGCCGCGGTTGGGGATCATCTGTGCGGAATAAAGGAAGGTACCGGTCTTGTCGATGGTCTTGGAAAAGTACACACCCGGTGACCTGACCAGCTGGGATACGATGACGCGCTCCGCACCGTTGATGATGAAGGTGCCGTGTTCGGTCATCAGCGGGAAATCGCCCATGAAGACCTCGGATTCCTTGATCTCATGGGTGTCGCGGTTGGTCAGACGCACCGTGACCTTCAGCGCAGCGGCATAGGTCGCGTCGCGCTCCTTGCACTTCTCCACCGTATATTTCGGCTTGTCGTCCAGAGAATAATCGGTGAACTCGAGAATCAGGCTCTCGCTGTAGTCGGTGATCGGAGAAACGTCCGCCAGCACCTCGCGTAGGCCGTCCTTGAGGAAGGACCTGTAAGAATTCTTCTGCACCTCAATCAGATCGGGTACTGCCAGCGCCTCTTCAATGCGGGCAAAACTCATTCGTGTGCGATTGCCCATTTGCACCGGATGAAACATACCTTCAATCACCCCTATCTTTCTTCATGCCGTCGTGGCCGAATGCGCTCATCGGATCATGTTATCTTTGGGATAAACTTTCCTCTCGGAGCGTCAAATGTGAATTTTCGGCACTGTTTTTCAGCCGTTTTTCACAATCAATCCCCTTGGTGCGCATTTCTCTCCATACTAATGCAATTTAATAATATAGCATAGCTTTTTTGACTTGTCAAGCCTCATTTTTGCCCATCCGGGCTGCGAAATGCGTGATTTTGCAGGAAAATCCGAAATTTAACAATAAATAGACCGCATTCCGACCCGCCCGGGCGGAAAACGGCCTATCATATCATGCAATTATTCCTGCATGTTTCTGCATTTATGAATGTATACCATTCATATTGTATTCAGAGATCAGCTGTCTGAGTGCATTTTTCTTCTCCAGACCCGCAAAGTGCAGCATTCTCCCCCGTCGAAGCAGCGCTGCGAACGCCGCGCCCGGCTTCAGCCCCGCCGCAATCAGATCATCCCCCGTCACCATGGGGCGGGCAACACAGGCATTGTAGTCCGCAAGGCGCTCCCGCAGCCAGCTTTCATAGTGCTCATCGTAGGGGGCGCTGAGCATGCCCGTGGCATCCGCACGGGAGAGCAGTATCAGATCATTGGGCGAGAGGCTCTCGTCAAAGAGCGCACGCGTCTTTTTCTTCTTGGAATTGCTGCCGGCCAGCATGTTGGGCCGCATGTGCAGCCGCGTCATGTTCAACACGTAGCGGATGAGCTTTTCGTTACCTGTCAGACGTTTCATCTGCTGTTTGGCCATGTCCAGGCCGAGCACCTCGTGGCCGTAGGCGGTGATCCTGCCGTTTGGCTGCACCTGTGTGGCCACACACTTGCCGACATCGTGGATCAGCGCCGAGAACATAAAACCAAGCGGCCATTCGCTGCGATCCCGCAGATCCGCGGCTGCATCCAGCACCAGCATGGTGTGTTCAAACACATTGCCTTCGGGGTGAAACTGCGGATTCTGCGCCACGCCGATCATTTTTTCGATCTCGGGATAGAACTCCTTCAGGTGGTTCATCTCCCCGAGCGTCCTGAAATACACGCTCGGCTTTTCGGCTTTCAGCAGGGCCTTCTCGGTCTCCGCCAGCACACGCTCGCAGGAGAGGGCGCTCACATCCATCCTTTTGCAGAGTTCAAGCGTCTTATCTTCGATTTTTGCACCGAAGCGCGCTGCGAACTGGGCCGCGCGGAAGACGCGCAGGGCATCCTCAACGAAGGTCTGCGCATTCACGCAGCGTATCACACCCGCCTTCAGATCATCCCGTCCACCGTAGAAATCCAGTATTTCACCGCTGAGCACGTCCATGAGCATCGCATTGATGCTGAAGTCGCGCCGCAGGCATGCCCGGGCAGGTTTCAGGAAGGGGTCGACCGACACGTCAAAGTCCCGATGACCGCTGCCCGTGCGTGATTCCGTGCGTGGCATGGCAATGTCGATGTCGCTGTGCAGCAACCCCAGCACGCCGAAGGCCGCGCCGCGGTCATAGACCTCGCCCAGATTGGAAAGCAGCCCTCGCAGCTCTCCGGGGGTAATGCCGTAGACCTCTATATCGATGTCCTTGCATTCCCTGCCCATGATATGATCACGCACGAAGCCGCCCACATAGTAGGCGCGGCCGCCCGCGGCTGCGACGGCCTCGGCGATGCGCTTTGACAGCGCCATGTCTTGAGAAAAAGTATTCATGTTCCTTCACCCGCAGACGATTATAGCACAGCTTCCCTGCCCAATGCAATTCTTTTAACGGGATATGACCTTTTTGCAGACCTGCGGCTGTGCTATAATAGCAGCATTAAATATTTGGAGGTCTTCGGCATGGAAATTCTCAAGCAAAAGATTCTCGATCACGGCCGCGCACTGGACAGTGATGTGCTGCTGGTGGATTCCTTCATCAATCATCAGGTGGACGTAAAGCTGATGCAGGCAATCGGCAAGGAATTTGCCCGCCTGTTCAGGGACGAAGGTATCACGCGCGTCGCTACCATCGAATCCTCCGGCATTGCGCCCTCCGCCATGACCGCATTGGAACTGGACGTGCCGCTGGTCATACTCAAGAAGAGCAAGTCCAGCATACTGTCCGAGGGCGTGCTGCAGACCGAAGTCTTTTCCTTCACGAAGAAAAGTACCTACCAGTTGACGCTCAAAAAGGAGTTCATGCCCGCAGGTGAGCGCGTGCTGTTCATTGATGACTTCATGGCCCGCGGCGAGGCCGCTATGGGTGGTGTCAAGCTGCTCGAGGAAGCCGGCGCAACGGTCGCGGGCATCGGCATTGTCATCGCCAAATGTTTCCAGCCCGGCCTTGGCATCATGCGAGGCAAGGGCTATCGCGTGGAGGTACTCGCGCCGGTCAAGTGTATGGGCGACGGATACATCGAATTCGAGGAGTGAGACAGATGCAGCTCAAGGATGTAAAGCTGTTCCTGCTGGACATGGACGGTACCTTCTATCTGGGCAACCAACTGATCGGCGGCTCGCTCTCTTTCATCAAGCGCGTGCGTGAAACGGGGCGGGATTTCCTCTTTCTGACCAACAACTCCTCGCACAACGCCGCCTTCTATGTGGAGAAACTGCACGGGATGGGGCTGGATATTCCTCAAAGCAAGGTCATGACCAGCGGCGAGGCCACATGCGAAAAGATCAGGGAGCTGTATCCGGGGAAGCGTGCCTACGTGTTGGGCAATGAATACCTTCTGGAGGAGTTTGCCAAGAGCGGCATCGAGGTTGATGAGAAGCATCCCGACATCGTCGTGATCGGCTTTGACACCACGCTGACCTATCAAAAGATGCAGGCCGTGTGCGATTTCGTCCGTGCGGGGCTGCCCTACATCGCCACGCATCCGGACTTCAACTGCCCGACCGAGACGGGTTTTATGCCCGACATCGGCGCAATCATGGCCTTCATCGAGGCCAGCACCGGGCGGCGGCCGGATCTGGTGGTCGGCAAGCCGAACACGGGCATCGTCGAGGCGGTGCTGCGGCGCACGGGCCTGAAGGCCAATGAAATGGCGATGGTCGGCGACAGGCTCTATACCGATATCGAGACGGGGCTTCGCAGCGGCATGCTGTCCATACTGGTCATGAGCGGCGAAACCACGCAGGAGATGCTTGGTAGCGCCGAGCGCAAGCCGGATCTGGTGTTTGACCGGCTGTCGGACATGAATGACCTGTTGTAACGATATAACATAAAACGGAGCGGTTCATTGCGAATCGCTCCGTTGTTTTTGTGGTTCCGGGCAGAGGGATCCCCTGCCACGGCAGTGATGCGTAAATCAGCGACGGTCATCCGGGCCATTCAACCGGCCGCTGACCCCTATCATTTACTCATTGGCCTGTCCCGGGGTGGGAGCCAGCGAGGAGGTGTAGCTGCCGTCCTGCGTGCGGCTCCAGGCCACATCCTTCTTGAGCAGGTCGTAGTCCACGCGATCCATCACGCGGCCGGAGGCGTTGGAGAGCACCACGCTCTCGCCCTCGGAGGAGAGTGAGAAGTTCGTGTGCAGCTGGGTCGTATCGTCCGTGCGGTCCAGTTTGGAGGCAAAGACCACGAGGTACTCCCCCGCACCCAGGCTCACATCGGGCATGCACCACTTGCGAACGTTGCCCGCGTCGTCGGAGAGATACCAGCCGTTCAGGCTGACCGTCTCCGAGGAGCGGTTGTACAGCTCGATATAGTCGTAGTACGCGCCGTTTGCGTCCGCGAGGGTCGTGGCATTGGAGGCCATGATCTCGTTGATCACGATCGGGCTGTCGGTCGCAGGCTCGGTCAGCGCACGGTACGCCTCTTCCGTGTTTTCAACGCCGGGCGTGGGCATGTAGCTCTCTTCCCAACCGTTGACGGAAATGCGTGCGTAGCTGCTGTCCTTGTGCAGGGCGGGAATATTGACCGTGTCGATGGCCGTACCGCCCGGGTTGAAGAGCATCAGCGTATCCCCCGTAGCCGAAAGCCTGAACGGCGCATGGAAGGCCTCACCGCTCTCCTCTCTCAGCTTGCTGTCGGCATAGACCAGCACGCACTCGCCCGAAGCCAGCGTGCAGTCCGGGAAGGTGAACACGTTGGTGGAGTCGCTGTTCTTGGACAGCGAATAGCCCGAGAGGTTCACGCTGTCGCTGCCGGTATTGATGATCTCAATCCAGTCCGGCGATGTACCGTCCGAGAGCGGCAGGGTGCTGCCGTTGGAGGTCATCACCTCGTTGAGGCGGATCGCGCCGTTTGAATGGATCTCGGTGATTCTGCCCGTGGCTTCGGCGGATTTCTCGCTTCTGACCAGCGGGAACCCGTTCGGCCAGGCCATCTGCAGCAGCAGGGCCAGCACGCACACCACTGCACCGCCGGCCAGCAGCATGAGAATCTCGCGCGTGCGGCTCGTAGGCATCAGCATCCTCGGGCCGTAGCCGGGGCGCGTCTGTCTCGGTTGCGCGGGACGCCGCTGCGCAGAAGGCATGGGACGGCGCTGCTGAGGTGCGGGACGGCGCTGCTGAGGCATGGGGCGCCGTTTATTTGTCTGGGTCATTTAAGCGATCCCTCCGTCAGGCCGTCTCTCCGGAATAGGAAACCAGCGTGGCATCGTACATGCCCGGCACGGCACGCAGCTTGTTGAGCAGGGCATCGGGCTTTTCGACGCGCACCTCGTAGGTCGCTTCGATGCCGTCTGCGGAAACGGTCTTGGACTTGAGCTGCTGCATGCGCACGCCGCCGACGATCTGGTTTGCGGCACGCTCGGCCTCTTCGCCCATGCGCAGCACCAGCAGGAAGCTGCTCATTTTGCGGGACTGGATCTGCACCAGCACCGTGATCAGCACGGCGATGCCGATGACCGTGAGCACCGTGAGGAAGAACTGGCCCGCGCCCAGCAGTATGCCCATCGTCAGTGCCCAGAACATGTATGCGGTGTCCAGCGGGTCCTTGACGGCCGTGCGGAAGCGCACGATGGACAGCGCGCCGACCATGCCCATCGACAGCGCGATGGATTCGCGGATGCACATGACCACGGGGCAGGTGATGAGCGTCATCAGCACGAGGGTGAGCGTGAAGTTATTCGAATACATCACGCCGCGGAAGTTGCGGCGGTAAATCCAGGCAATGAACAGACCCACCACGAAGGCAAGCAGCAGGGAAACGATGATGGTCAGCCAGGAAGAGGGCGTGATGGTCTGAGAGCTCCAGAGTCCGGAAAAATCGTTCATTTTAGGCATCCTCCTTGAAATATTAGGCAGTCGGTTATCAGCGGCCGAGCGGTTCAAACCGACGGCACAACACGTACTTGGAGACCGCACTGCGATCGGCCTGAATGCCGCCCAGCAGTGCCTGAATATAGGTGGGCAGGTAGTTGTTGAACTTGACCTCGAGTATCTGCACGTTTTCATCGTGCGGGCATATCGTGGGGATCTTTGCATTGAACAGATCCGTCGAATGCAGGCCCGAGCGCAGGTTCAGGTCAAAGGTGATGCGCACATCCTCCGCGGGATGCAGGTAGGCCTCGCGCTCATAGTCCACAATGACCGCCGGACGCAGCAGCCGCGTGCGCATCTGCACGTACATATCCTGCAGAAGCGGGTTCCTGGATGTCTGCAGACCGCGCGGGTCGCCGGATATGATCTGATCGCAGAGACGGCGCGTGATCTGGACGGAGGATTTCTGGATCAGGTCGCCGAGCTTGCGCTTGCGCTCCAGAAAAATCTCCTTGTCCGAATGGCGGTAGATTCGTATGCGATATTTGTCTCGGGCCATCACTCCGGCCACCTTGTCGTAGTAGGCCGTATCGTCGATGTCGTCAAAGTACAGTGAGCGAATCACATAGGGTCTGCCGCCCACGCAGTGCTTGTCCATCGCAAGCACGGGCCGCAGCCGTGCCCGCAGTACCTCAATCTCTGCCGGATTGATGAAATACTTCAGTTCATGGCGGGCCGGCAACCTGGTTCTCTTGTTCTCTGGCATCGGGGCTATCATCTCCTGTATCTTGACTGTCTGTCCTATTCGTCCTCTTCCTGCTCTATGGTCGGTGTATAGGCATTGATGACATTGATCGCATCGCCGAAATAGCGCTGCCATTCCTCAGATGTAAAGCTCAGTGCATTCCGGAAGAAATCCAGCAGCTTGGTCGGGCGCGTCTCAGCGTATCTGACAATCTTTCTGAGCCTTCTGGCGTAGTCCGATTCGCTCATGCCCAGCTTTTCATGGACGGGTGCCAGAAGATTTTTGATCAGCTCATAGCGTTCATTGATGCGGGCCACGACGTTTTCGCTGGAGAAGGTGGTGGCCAGCTGCTGCCCGAAGTAGGTCAGGAAGCGGTCCCTGAACGTCGGGTTCTTCATGCAGGCAATGAAAAAGGTGTTGTCCGTACGCTTGCCTGCGCCCGTGCCGCCGGGCGTGAGCCACTTGCCGATGGAGTCGGTATCGTTGTAGAACGCCCAGTCGAGGTCAAAGAGCACCCAGCGCCACTTGCCGTCCGCCTTGGCATTTCGGTAGCGGCGCACGTTGAGCAGGTCGGTATTGCCCGTGAAAATCTCGATGGACATGTATTCGATGTAGTTCTGAATATCGATCCTGCTGTCGATGTATTCATAGGCTGCGTCGGTGGTCATGTCATTGGTCGTGACATACTCCAGCATCTCCGCAAAGGTCTTGTTGGACCCCAGCACCGCCGAAGAATTGCCCTCGACCAGGTCGATATCGTCCTCCATGCCCTCCCAGCCTTCAAACTGGCAGATGGAATGCTTGTTGATGCGCTCGCGCATATAATAGAAGGTGTAATACCGGCCATTGATGTAGCAGACGGCCAGTTCCCACTTCTGATAGAGCACGGAAGTGTCCTTCATCAGGGAGCTCAAGAGCGTGTCGCGCATGAAGCTCATCTTGTAGTCTTCACCGGACGGTCTCAGAAGGATCGACTGGTAGGAAGTATAGTCGCGCTCGGAAAAGAGCGGATAGTTCAGCCTGTTCTCACCGTAGGCATTGCGTGCGATCACGTTGAAGCTCTTGATCGTCAGCTTGCGGCTGTCCGCGCCGTGCAGGCTCAAGCCGCAGCCCTGGGAGATGACCTTCTCGCCGTCCACGGTGAATATCTCGACGTGGCCCTCCTTCTCCATGCGCTTTTCGTAGTTGGTGATCAGCCCGTCCTCGCCCGTCAGATTGGCAGGGTCGGCCACGAGGGAGACGATATACGCCTTGCCGTCATTGTCCACGTCGTAGAGATAGCTCTGCGTATCGACGAACGAGGGCAGGTAGCCGGTGGCGTAGACGCGCGTGCGCAGTATGGTCGTGGAACTGACGGTAATGGGCGCGGTATAGAGCGTGGAGCTTTCCGTCGGGTCGGTGCAGTCCAGCGTGTAGTAGATGCTGAAGCCCGCAGGGACACTCATCGACACTTCAAAGCTGTCACCGCTTTTGTGCAGGCTGCCCTCCACGGAATACGTCGGTGCCTCGGCCCGGCCCACATAGCTGTTGGCCGTATTCGCCGTGCCCGGCGTGCCGCTTGCAAAGTAATAGAGCCTGCTGCCAAGCTGTGTGCGGCCGTAGGATATGCCGTCGTACTGCTTGGGCACATACACCGAATCAAGTATCGTGCCCTCGGCAGTTGCCAGCACGACGGTGTAGCCACCCTCCGCAGAGAGCGCAAAGCCCGTGTTGGCCATGCCGTTGATGGTCGTATCCCCGCTGCTCGAGCAGCACACGGTCATGTATTCCCCGGGCTGTATGGTCGTGCCCTGCGGGAACTGCCACTTGCGCGGCCTGCCGCTGTTGTCCGAGAGACCGCAGCCGCTCAGGTCCACCGCCTGCGTGCCCGCATTGCAGATCTCGATCCAGTCGCAGGTCTCCGTGGTCGGCGCCGCCATGATCTCGCTGATCATCAGTGTGCCCGCCGTGGTAAGGGAGGCGGTCGCGGTGTCGTCGTTGGCCGCGCCCGGTGTGGGCGCATTTTTGCTCGTCCAGCTGCCGTTCAGACAGGAGTAGGCCTGATTCTTCTCAAGCGCAGGTGTCTCCACCAGAGAAACCGCGTCACCCGAGGCATTGCTCAGGCAGATGCTCTCGCCGGAGCGGGAAAGCCTGAAATCCGTCTGCAATGCGGAGGTATCGCTCGTGTCGGATGTGCCGCTGCAGTACACGAGCATATACGCACCCGCGTCCAGCGTCACCGACGGAAACTGCCACTTGAGCGGCTTGGCTGCATCGTCCGAGAGCCACCAGCCCGCGAGGTCAACGGCACTGTCGGAGATGTTGTGCAACTCGATATAGTCCATGTACGGGGCGTAGAGCGTGTTGGCGCTCATCACCTCGGTGATCTCCACTTCGCCCGCCGTCAGCTCGATGGCTGCCGTGCGCTCCTCGGTGGTCTGCGTAATCATGTTCTGTTCGCCAGGGGTCGGCATGGTGCTGATCTGCCATTCGCCGTCCGCGCCGCGCTCATAGGAACTGCCCGCCTGCACCTCGATAAGATCGACGCTGTCGATCACGGTGTTGCTCGCATCCATGAGGTAGAGCGTCTCGCCGCCCGAGGCCGCCAGCCTGAAGGGCGCGTGCAGCTCACCGTTTTTGACCGTGACATCCGTGCCGTCCGCCAGCACAATCATGTACTCGCCCGGAGCCAGCGATACGTCCGGGAAGACGAAGAGCTTGCCGACGTTCGAGTCCGCCATGAGTGCGTAGTTTTTCAGGGATACCGTCTCACTGCCCGCATTTTCGATTTCGATCCAGTCGGGCATGCTGCCGTCTGCGGCAACATACGAGGAGATATTGTCGGACACGATCTCACTCAGGCGGATACCGGCGTCAACCGACGTCGAAGCACTGTCCTTGTGCCCGGACCGGATAAGCATGCCAACCGAGAGCAGTACGATGACACACAGCAGCGCTACCCCAGTCCCGGAAGGCTTCCACGGTCCGTCGCCCCGGCGGACCCAAAGCACTGTTTTACGTTTCTTTGCCATGCGTTTTCTCTCAGTCTCCGCTGCTGTATTGCGGCGTGTAGGCGTTGATTGCTGCGATTGCATCTCCGAAATACTTCTGCTTTTGGGCATCCGTGAAATTGAACACGCCGTCAAAGTATTCCAGTATCTTGGTCGGGCGTGTCTCGGCGTACGCTGCAAAGATCTTCAGCTCGTTTGCATACGTGGTCTCCGTAGAGCCGATCTGCTCCAGATAGCCCGGCAGCAGGCCTTCGATCAGTTCGAAACGTTCCTGCATCAGAGATATGACGTTCGCACTGGAGAAGGTTGTGGCCAGCTGCTGCCCGAAGTAGGTCAGGAAACGGTCGCGTATGGTATCGTTCTTCATGCAAGCGATAAACAGCGTGGTATCGGTGGCCTTGTTGGTACCCATGCCGCTCGGATCGAGCCAGCGGGATATGGAGTTCGTATCCACGCAGAACGCCCAGTCCAGATCAAAGAGCACCCATCGCCACTTGCCGTCCGTCTTGCCGTTCCGGTAGCGCTTCACGTTGAGTGTATCGCCGTTGCCCACGAATATCTCGGTGGCCATGTATTCGATGTAGTTCTGCAGATCGATCGTGGAATCGATGCGATCGTAGGTCTCCTGCGTGTTGGCATCGTGCGTGTCCAGATACTCCAGCAGTTCCTCGAAAGTATCGTTGGAACCCTGCATTTCGGCATGATTGGCCTTGATCAGGTCGATGTCGTCCTCCATGCCCTCCCAGCCTTCAAACTGGCAGATGGAATACTTGCTGATGCGCTCGCGCAGATACATCATGCTGTAATACATGCCGTTGATGTAGACGACGCAAACCTCCGTCTCCTGATACATCACGGAGGTATCCTTGGCCAGCCTGGTCAGCAGCGAGTCACGCATGAAGACCTTGTCGAGGTCCTGACCGGAGGAGCGCAGCACGAAGGACTGATACTCCGTGTAGTCGCGGTTGGAGAATATCGGATACTCGAAGCGGTTGCTGCCATACTCACTGCGTGCGAGCACCTTGAAGGCTTTCACCTTCTCGGCGCGGCTGTACTGGCCATGGAGCTTGATGCCGCATTCCTGGGAAATGCCCTGCGTGCCGTCCGCCTCGTACAGCTCGACGTGCGCCTCGCGCTCCCAGTCCATCCAGAAGTTCGCGCCCTTGTTCAGCGAACCGTAGGGGAAGGTGTCCGTGGCGTTCGGGCCCTTGATCATGATGCCCTTTTCCTCACTGAAGAGGTTGTCCGGGTCGGAGACGAGAGAAACGACATAGACCGAGCCGTTGTCGTTGTTCACGTCATAGAGGTAGCTCTGCGTGTCCATGTAGGACTCCATGTAGTCGCTGCGGTACACGCGCGTGCGCAGTATGGTCGTAGAGCTTATGGTGATGGGACCGGTGTAGAGCATGGAGCTCGTGTCCGGGTCGGAGCAGTCCAGCGTGTAGTAGATCCGGCTGCCCTCGGATGCGGTAAGTTCCACCTGGAAGCTCTGGCCCGTGGTAAAGAGACCGCCCTTGACACTGTATTCGGCCGGCTGGGCCTTGCCCAGGTAGTAGCTGCCCGAGTTGGCCGTGCCCGGCGTGGCCTCCGCAAAGAAGTAGCTGCCGGTCTGCCCCTGCACTCGGCCGTAGGAAATGCCGCTGTACTGCTTGGGCAGGTAGATTGCATCCGTAATCGTGCCGTCGGCGGTGGACAGGCAGACCGTAAAGCCGCCGTCCTTGCTGAGCTTGAAGTCGGCATTCGTGAAGCCGTCCAGCGTCGCATCTTCCGTGCCGGAGAGATACACACCCATGTACTCGCCGGGCTGTATCGTCGTGCCCTGCGGGAACTGCCACTTGCGCGGCTTGGCGCTGTCATCCGAGAGGCCGTAGCCGCTCAAGTCCATCACCTGGGACGTGCCGTTATAGATTTCGATCCAGTCGTATTTCTGGGAGGTGGGCGAGGCCATGACCTCGCTGATGTATACGCTCCGGTTGGCGAAGAGCTCCGCGTTCACCGCAGCCGCCGCATCGTGCGTGTTGTGCCGGTTCGGCGTGGGTGCAAGCTCCGAGGACCACTCGCCGTTGAAGAGAGACCATGCCTGGCCGTCGCTCAGTGCGGGAATGTCGACCATGGATACGGTCCTGCCGTCATCGTTTGTGAGATAGACGGTCTCGCCGTCCTTGCCGAGCTTGAAGTTCGTGTGCAGATGTGCGGCGACCTCCGTGCGGTCAAGCCCGGAACAGTGCACGGCCAGATAGCCGTCTGCGGGCAGTGTCACTGCGGGGAAAGCCCACTTCTTCAGCTTTGCGCTGTCGTCGGAAAGGTACCAGCCGCTCAGGTTCACGCTCTCATCGGAGGTATTGTGAATCTCGATGTAGTCGGGCGTGTTGCCGTCCTCATCGGGGAAGTAAAGCGAATTGACGCTCATGGCCTCACTGATCTCGAGGCTGCCCTCGACGACGGTGATGCCGGAGCTCCCGGTTTCGGTCTCGCTGATGCTGTTCTGCGCACCGGGCGTGGGCTGCGTGCTGACCTGCCATGTGCCGTCGGCCATGCGGCAATAACTGTTGTCTACCGCCAGTTCCGGCAGATCCAGCATGTCAATCGCCTGGCTCTGCGCATTGAGCAGCACGAGCGTATCGCCGCCCGATGCGGAAAGTTTGAAGGGTGCGTGCATGTCGCCCGACTTCGTGCTGTCATCGGCATAGATGATCAGGTATTCGCCGGCAGACAGCGTGACGCGCGGGAAGGAGAAAATTTTGTTCGGCTCCGACTCAAGCATCATGGAGTAGTTTTTCAGGTTGACGGCCGTGCTGCCGTCATTGACGATCTCGATCCAGTCCGGGGCCTCACCACCGTCGGTCAGATATGACGTCGCGTTCTCGGAAACCACTTCATTTATATGGATCGTATTTTCCGCAACCGCTGCGCTGTCGGAGGTGGCAGAGGAAATCCACTGCGCCGCCAGACCCAGCACCACGGCCAAAGCGCAAACCAAAGCCAGCAGCGGCGTGGATACACCTCCGTTGTCGCCCCGCTTGCCGATCCACTTGGCATTCTTCTTGGAACCGTTCTTTTTTTTCTTCTTGTCAGCCATTTATTTTTCTCCTGCCGTGCGGGCATATGTCAAGGCATACCATAACTTATTATACTATACTCCATTTTTATCAAAAGAATGGTACAAGACTGCAATATTTCATTTAATAATGAGTGACGCGGCGGTAATAATTTCCGCCAAGGCAAAAACGAGCCGCCCGAGGCAACTCGGGCGGCTCTGAATGAATACAGGATTACTTTGCGAAGTCCACGGCGCGGGTTTCGCGGATGACGTTGACCTTGATCTGGCCGGGATATTCCATCTCGCGCTCGATCTTCTTGGCGATCTCCTTGGCCAGTATGAGCGTGCCGGCATCGTTGACATCGTCGGGCTTGACGATGATGCGCACCTCGCGGCCGGACTGGATGGCGTAACACGTCTCGACACCCTCGAAGGAATAGGCGATGCTCTCCAGCTTCTCCAGACGCTTGATGTAGTTTTCAAGCGACTCGCGGCGAGCGCCCGGACGTGCTGCGGAAATGGCATCCGCGGCCTGCACCAGTACAGCCTCCACGCTGGCGGGCTCGACATCGTTGTGATGCGCCATGATGGCGTTGACGACCTGGTCGTTCTCGCGGAACTTCTTGGCCAGATCCGCACCGATGGTCACGTGCGTGCCTTCAACCTCGTGGTCGATGGCCTTGCCGATATCATGCAGCAGGCCGGCACGCTTGGCCAGCTGGACGTCCGCGCCCAGCTCTGCGGCCATGACGCCTGCCAGATGGCTGACCTCGATGGAGTGGCGCAGCACGTTCTGGCCGTAGCTCGTGCGGTAGCGCATGCGGCCCAGCAGCTTGACAAGCTCGGGATGAATGCCGTGCAGATTGGTTTCGAAGATGGCCTGTTCGCCGGCCTCGCGGATCTGATTGTCGACCTCGCGCTTGGCCTTTTCGACCATTTCCTCGATGCGTGCGGGATGGATGCGGCCGTCGGCGATCAGCTTTTCCAATGCAATGCGGGCAACCTCGCGGCGCACCGGATCGAAAGCGGAAATGATGACGGCTTCGGGCGTATCGTCGATGATCAGATCGACGCCCGTTGCGGTCTCCAGCGTGCGGATGTTACGGCCCTCGCGGCCGATGATGCGGCCCTTCATGTCATCGTTGGGCAGTGCCACCACGGACACCGTGGTCTCGGCCACATGATCCGCCGCGCACTTCTGGATGGCGGTGGAGATGATGTCACGGGCCTTCTTGTCGGCCTCTTCCTTGGCACGCGACTCAATCTCGCGCACCATCACGGCGGCATCGTGGTACGCATCCTTCTGGACGCGATCCATCAGTATGTTCTTGGCCTCGTCGGAGGTCATGTTGGCCACGCGCTCCAGTTCTTCCTTCTGACGGGCATGCATGCCTTCGGCTTCCTCCTGAAGACGCTCTGCCTCCTTATATTTCTCATTGAGCTGCTCCTCGCGCTGCTCAAGGTTGTCCAGCTTCTTGTCGAACTGCTCCTCGCGCTGGTTGACGCGGCGCTCGGCGCGGGTCACCTCGCTGCGGCGGTCGCGGATTTCCTTGTCCAGCTCGTTCTTGAGGCGGATGACCTCCTCCTTGGCTTCCAGAACCGCTTCCTTTTTCTTCTCATCGGCCTTGCGCGTGGCATCCTCGATCAGGTTCTTGGCGTACTCTTCCGTCTGACCGAGCTTCTTTTCCATGTTGTTCTTGCGATAGAAATAGCCGCCTGCGCCGCCGACCGCCAACGCAACGATTGCGATGATGATAACAACTATGACACTCACAATATCTTCCTCTCTTTCTTTCGTACTTGGCTTTTCAAACCCCTCTGATTTCCCGATTGATATGAACCGCGCATCGCTTTTCCTTCCAAAAAACGAGCGACCGACAGGCGGATAAAATACGCATCTGTCGGTTCGAAGAAGAACATATTTGCCAATGAAAGGCACTGATAAGCACCGCGTCGCATTCTGCAACGGCGCGAAACGCCCCCGCAACCGTTTTCTATTTGATACGGTGGGGCGCCTTGAATGCATAGCTCTGACTTCTGCGCTGGGCAATGAAGACATAATAACCGTCCGTTTCGCGGATTTCCACCCCGCCGAAGACGGATATAAGCTTGTTCCTGTACCATTGCCGCCGCTTGGTCACCATATACAGCCTACCGCCGATTTTCAATCGGTTAAATCCCTTTTCAATAAAACCCTTTGCCACGGAAAAATCCGTCTGATACGGTGGGTTGGAGAGTATAACGTCAAACTCGCTTGCATCGACATTGTCAAAGGCATCCGAGAGATACAGGTGAACGCCGCCCACTCCGTTTCGCACCGCATTGACCCCGGCCGTCTCCACAGCCAGAGGATCGGCATCGGACATGAAAACATTTTCTTCTCCGACGATCTTCGCCGCAAGAATGCCGACAACGCCGTATCCGCAGCCAAGATCCATTATGCGCATACCCGACTCCAATTGAACATGCGACAGCATCGCCAGCGTTCCCCGATCTATATGCTCCGGAGAGAAGAGCCCTGCCCGGGTTTCAAGCGTTACCCGATGACCCCCGTACTCCGCACTGAGCAGTCCGACCCTTCGCTCATTGGCCATGCCCACGCATCCGTCTCTTTCGTCAGGTTATTCGTCCAAAGAATATTATAGCACACTCCCGGCGAAATTAAAATGAATTATTCGCGTCTATTTCGAAAAGATGTCTTCACATTTGTACTTGTTGCAAAACTTAAAGATGCATATCTTGACATGTCCTTTCGTGTGTGCTATATTCTTTTTCCGGATAGTCTTTAAGACGGTACAGAGAGACCGATAAGAGGCAAAAACCGGTAAATGGAATATCCGGCTGTGATTGAACCGTCACGCGCCGTTTTACCAAAGCCCTGTCGCTGTGCCGCGGCAAGGTTTTTTCTTTTGCGCTTGAAGACTTCAAACCAAATAAGACGGAGGGGTACATTAATGAAACTGGTTTACGACATCAATCAGAAACCGCCCATCAAAAAGAACCTCGTCTACGCGTTCCAGCAGGTGCTGGCCATCATGGCTGCGACGCTGCTGGTGCCGGCACTGGTCAACAGCGGCAGCGGCACGACCTACATGAGCCAGCCTGCAGCGCTGTGCGGCGCGGGCTTCGGCACGCTGTTCTATCTGACAGTCACCCGTCGCAAGAGCCCTGTGTTCCTGGGCAGCTCCTTCGCTTTCATTTCGCCCCTGATCGGCGCCACCGCGTTCGGCTATCTGGGCATCTTCCTTGGCGCGATCTTCGCAGGTCTGGTGTACGCCCTGATCGCTCTGATCATCGCCAAGACCGGCTCCGGCTGGGTCAACAAGCTCCTGCCCCCCGTGGTCATCGGCCCGACCGTCGCTCTGATCGGTCTGTCCCTGTGCTCGAGCGCCGTCAGCAACCTCAACAACACCGCATCCGGCGAGTACAGCCTGATCTCCATACTGCTGGGCCTGTTCGCCTTCATCGTGACCGTCTGGGCCTCCGTAAAGGGCAGCAAGGGCATGCGCATGATCCCCTTCATCATCGGCATTCTGACCGCCTATGTTGTGGGTCTGGTGCTGACCTTCATCGGCAACGCCACCAACTGCGCGGCACTTCAGATCATCAACCTGGCCGCCTTCGACGGCATGACGCTGATCCACGTTCCCGAATTCACCTTCGTGGGCTTCTTCGACAAGAATGCCGCAACGCTCAAATCCTTCAGCGACGTCGTCAACGTGTTCGTACTCTTCGCGCCCGTGGCCTTCGTCACGCTGGCTGAGCACATCGCCGACCATAAGAACCTGAGCTCCATCATCAACCGTGACCTGCTGACCGAGCCGGGCCTGCATCGCACCCTGATCGGTGACGGCGTCGGTTCCATCATCGGCTCCTTCTTCGGCGGCTGCCCGAACACCACCTACGGCGAGTCCGTCGGCTGCGTGGCCATCACCGGCAACGCCTCCGTGAGCACGATCTTCATCACCGCCATCTACTGCATCATTCTCTCGTTCTTCGATCCCTTCGTGAAGTTCGTCAACTCCATCCCGACCTGCATCGTCGGCGGCGTGTGCATCGCGCTCTACGGCTTCATCGCCGTCAGCGGCCTGAAGATGGTTCAGAACGTGGATCTGGGCGACAACCGCAACCTCTTCGTCGTGGCCGCCATACTGGTCTGCGGCATCGGCGGACTGGAACTGAACTTTGGCCCGATCACCATCAGTGCCATCGCCACCGCGCTGATCTGCGGCATCATCGTCAATGTGCTCTTCAACAAGCGCAGCGCCAATGAAACCGCCAAAAACGAATAAACTTCCCTGCATTGCAAAAGGCAGCCCGCACGGGCTGCCTTTTTGTGGTTCTTTACGAAAAATTGGGAGGATTGACTAACCCCATCACCGCTCTTACGCACCCAAGCCCTGTGTAGCAGGTCTTGAGTGCGTTGCAGGGGAGGCAAGCAGCGACCCGTGCCATTGGACTGATCACTGACTATTCCACACTGCAGAGCCAGACGTTCATCTCCCCGTCAAATTCGGGCATGTTTACGCGCACGAATTCGCTCTGGGACGTGGGAATATTCTTGCCCGCAAAGTCGGCGCGTATGGGCAATTCCCGGTGACCCCTGTCCACCAGCACCGCCAGCTGTATCCGCCGTGCACGGCCGATGTCCATCATGGCATCCATGGCCGCGCGTGCGGTCCGGCCGGTGTAGAGCACATCGTCGACCAGCACCACCGTCCTGCCGCTCACGTCAAAGGAAATGTCTGTGCGGTTGAGCGTCGGATCCTTGGACAGGTGGCTCAGATCATCCCGATAGAAGGTGATGTCGACCGAGCCGACGGGCACGCTCGCGCCCTCCACACGCAGTATGGCTTCGGCCAGCATCCGCGCCAGCGGATCGCCACGGCGGCGGATGCCCACCAGCACCACATCCTCCACGCCCTTGTTGCGCTCGATGATCTCATGTGCCATGCGCGTGACGGTGCGCGTCAGCTGCTTTTCGTCCATGATGAGTGCCTTTTTGTGCATGGGATCGACCTCCCTACCTGAATTTGTCAGCCGTGCAGTCTGCGATCGGTCGCGCGGACATCGTCAATAAAGGCCTTGGGATCCGCAGCGCCGTAGAGTGCGCTGCCGGCCACCATCACGGTCATGCCCTGCTCCATAAACGGCACGCAGGTCTTCGTGTTCAGTCCGCCGTCCACCTCGATGAGCGCGTCGCAGCCGGCCTCATCGAGCATGCGCCGGATCTCGCCCACCTTTTTGATGGTCGCGGGGATCATCTTCTGGCCGCCGAAGCCGGGGTTGACGGACATGGCCAGCACCAGATCAAAGTCGCCCATCACGTACCTGAGGCATTCCGGACTTGTCGCAGGGTTGATCGCCACACCCGCCAGCGCACCCGTGGCACGGATCTGCTGCAGCACGCGGTGCAGGTGGTTGGTCGCCTCGGCATGCACCGTAATAATCCCGGCACCCGCATCGGCAAACGCTTCCACATATTTTTCGGGATTTGAAATCATCAGGTGCGCGTCCACCGGCAGAGAGCACTGCGCGGCAAACTTCAGCAAACCCATACCGAAGGAGATGTTGGGCACAAAGTGACCGTCCATCACGTCATAGTGCAGATAGTCCGCACCCGCGGCGGCCATGCGTTCGATTTCATCGCCCATTTTCAGAAAATTTGCCGCCAGAAGCGACGGTGCAAGCTTAATCATAACGTTCCCTCCATTTATTTCGCATATCGTTTAATATTTCGGCGTAGCGGGCATGCCGCTGCGCATCTGTTTCGCCCTCCGCCACCGCCTCGAGCACCCGGCATTTGGGTTCCGAAGCATGATAGCAGGGTTTAAAGTAGCACTGTCCGATGTATTTTTCAAACTCCGGATAGGCTTCCTGCAGCTCCACCGGGTCAAACAGTTCCGCATCCAGCAGTGAAAAGCCGGGGGTATCCAGTACCATGCCGCCGTCTTCCAGTACGATCAGTTCGCAGCGGCGCGTGGTGTTTTTGCCGCGCTCGATCTTCTCGGACAGATCGCCCGTCTCGAGCGAGAGATGATACAGCGCATTGATCAGGGAGGATTTTCCTGCGCCGGACTGGCCGGCCAGTGCATGCACGCTGCCCGCAAGATATTCTTGAAGTGTGGCGATGTTCTCGCCCGTCACCGAGGATACCGTAAATATCGTCAGGCCCGCACCGCGGTACTGCTTCGCGATTTCCCCGGCCGCAGCAGGGTCCAGGTCGCACTTGGTAATCACCAGCACAGGCTCGATCTGCCTGCGTCTGGCCGTGATCAGCATCTGATCCATCAGCATCAGATCCGCCTGAGGGGCCGCCGCAGACGCGACCAGCACGACGCGGTCGATGTTCGCCACGGGTGGGCGCACCAGCTCGTTTTTGCGGGGAAGTATGCCCTGCAGCCAGCCGTCCTCCTCACCCGTGCCGGGGATGATTTCCGCCATATCCCCCACCTTGGGCTTCATGCCGCCGCGCTTGATCTTGCGCTGTGCACGCAGGGTACACGTCTCGCCATCCTCCGTCAGCACCGTGTAGAAGCCGCCGATGCCGCGCAATATCCTTCCCTGCAAACGCTCACCTCCGGATAATCACTCAAATTTCAGATTCATGCTCTCCCAGAGCACGCCGTCGATATAGATTTCCACCTTGTGCATGCCCGCTTCGCTGTCCGTGAGCGACACGCTGTGCGTGCCCATGCTCATCTTCTCGCTCACAACGGTCTGCGTCTGTCCGGACGGGGCCGTGATGGCGACCTCCACCGTCACGTTGTCCAGCGGAACGTTGACCGTCAGCGCGGTCTGCGGCGCATAGCCCGTCTCCTGCTGCTGCCTGCAGATCGTCAGGTTCACGGCCGTGCCCAGCAGCACCTGCGTATAGGGCGTAACGGACTGGGCAATCACCGTGCCGGATGCGGCATCGGCAGACTCGCCCTCGGTGACCGTGCCCAGATTGAGCCCCTCTGCCTCGATCACCGCCTGTGCACCCTCCAGTGTCAGGCCGATCAGGGACGGTACGGGCACACTCTGCCCGCTGATCTGCAATACGATCGCAGTATCGCGCGAGGCCCGCCCCGCCGCCTCGCTCTGCGAGACCACTGTGCCGTTGGGCAGGTCGGACTGCACATATTCCAGTTGCACATCGCTGACACCGGCGGCAGCCAGCGCAGCGATCGCCTCGCTCGCATCCCTGCCGGTCAGATCTTCCAGCTCGTACCACTGGCTGCCCAGGCTTACCGTCAGCGTGATGGTCGCATCGTCCGTGACGCGTTCGCCCTCGCCGCGCGACTGCAGCATGACCTGACCCGCGGCAAAATCGTCGCTGTAGGCATTGACCACCGTCACATCCTTCACGCCCAGATTCTGGACGGTGCTGACGGCATCGGCCTGCGAGCGGCCGATCAGGGAGGGCATCACGATTCTGCCGTGTATCCTCAGATAGTAGATCAGCGCAAAGCCCGCCAGCAGCAGAAATGCCAGCACCCCGCAGGTGGTCGCAATGATCTTCTTTTTGTTGATGTTGTGCTTTGATGTCTTGCGTGCGGCTGCCTTGTCGCTTGGCTGCTTTGCCGCCGCCTGATCCTTGGGATAGTGGACAAAGCCGCCCCTCGGCTTGACGATCGCCAGCCTCAGATCTGCCGCCATCTCCGCCGCGGTCCGGTATCTGCGCGTCTTGTCCTTGCAAAGCGCACGCATGACAATCTCGTCCAGCGCACGCGACAGTTTGGGGTTGTCCGCGCGAATGGACCTGGGCGCATCGTTTAAATGCATAAGCGCCACCGACACCGCCGTCTCGCCGTCAAAGGGCACGTGTCCCGTGAGCATCTCGTACATCACCACGCCCACGGAATACAGGTCGGACTGCTCATCGGCGACCTCGCCCCTGGCCTGCTCGGGCGATATGTAGTGCACGCTGCCCAGTGCCGAGCCGCTGTTGAGGCGCGTGGTCTGCGAGGCCTTCAGGCGTGCTATGCCGAAGTCCGCCACCTTCACCACGCCGTCACGGTCCACCAGTATGTTCTGGGGCTTGATGTCGCGGTGAACGATGCCGTTGCGGTGGGCGTGATCCACGGCGGCCAGTATACGTATGGTCATGCGTATGGCCACGTCCGGATGAATCCTGCCCTCCTCGCGGATCATGTCCTTGAGCGTCTGCCCATCGACATACTCCATCACGATGTAGCGTGTGTCACCGTCTATGCCCACGTCAAAGAGGTTGACGATGTTTTCGTGAAAGACCTTTGCGGCGGCCTCTGCCTCGCGGCTGAAGCGATGCACAAATTCCTCGTCGCCCTGATATTCCGGTCGGAGCACCTTCAGGGCCACGATTCTGTTTTCTTGCTGATCTCGGGCACGGTAGACCACGGCCATTCCGCCCATGCCGACCTGTGCTTCAATGAGGTACCGGCCCGATATGAGCCGTCCGATCATTGAAACTCCTCCTCAAAGAGCACGTACATGGCCGTTATGTTGTCCGTACTGCCTGCTTTCAGTGCCTGATCCACCAGCATTTTGAGCTTTTCCTGCCAGGTCGCACTCTTGAGCGTGACCTCCAGTATATCGTATTCCTCCACATGGTTGGACAGGCCGTCCGTGCAGAAAAAGAACACATCGCCGCGCTGCAGGCGGATCTGGATCATGTCCGGCTCGACCTCATCCGTTGTGCCCAGGGCGCGGGTGATGTAGTTGCGCTTGGGGTGATGCTTGGCCTCCCGAGGCGAGATCAGCCCCTTGAGCACCATTTCCTCGACCAGCGTATGATCCATCGTGAGGCGCATGATGTTGCCGCCGCGAATGAGATAGGCGCGGCTGTCGCCCACGTGCGCGATGTGTACGCCCCGCTCGGAGAGCGCGAGCGCGGTAAAGGTCGTGCCCATGCCGCTGAGCTTTTCATTGCTGCACGAGTATTCATAGACCTTTTTGTTGGCACGCAGCACCGCCTTGTGCAGCGCACTGCTGCTCATCTTTTCGGCAGCGCGCATTTCGCCGCAAAAGACATCGATCGCCATTGAGCTGGCCACTTCGCCCGCATTGTGACCGCCCATGCCGTCCGCAATGGCGCAAAAGTGCTCATTCTCCTCGGGCAGATAGTACGCATCCTCATTGGTCGGGCGGGATGAGCCGATATCGGTCAGGCCATAGGCACGCATGGCGATTCCTCCTCTGTATCGGAAGTCAGTTTCCTTTTTCCTGCAGGTAGTGGCGGCGCAGCTGGCCGCAGGCACCGTCGATGTCCGCACCCATTTCGCGACGCACGGTGGCGGATATGTTGCGCAGTTCCAGTCGCTTGAGGAAGGCCGCGACCTCCTGCCTGGAGGGCGCGAGCAGACTGCGCTCGGGCACATCGTTGAGCGGTATCAGGTTCACGTGGCAGCGCAGGCCGCGCAGACGCTTGGCCAGCTCATCGGCGTGGCGCAGTTCGCAGTTCATGTTTTTGATCAGCGCATACTCGAACACCACGCGCCGACCCGTCTTTTCGCTGTAGTTTTTGCAGGCGGCGATCACATTTTCATAGGAAAAAGCCGCTGCCACCGGCATGATCTTGCGCCGGATCTCATCGTTGGGTGCGTGCAGCGACAGTGAAAGCGTCACCGGCAGCCCCTCGTTGGCGAAGCGGTTCATCTGCTGCACCAGTCCGCAGGTGGAGAGCGATATGTTGCGTATGGAAATGTTCAACCCCTCATCGCTGTTGACCAGCCGCAGAAACCTGACGACGTTGTCATAGTTGTCCAACGGTTCGCCGCTGCCCATCAGCACGATGTTGTGCACGCGCCGCTCAGGATCCTCTTTTCGGATATGGCGGTTCGCTGCCACCACCTGACCCAGTATCTCGCCTGCGCTCAGGTTGCGCACGCGTCCCTCAAGGGTGGATGCGCAGAACGCGCAGCCCATGCGGCAGCCCACCTGCGTCGACACGCAGAGCGTATCGCCGTAGTGATAGCGCATGATCACGCCCTCAATCAGGTTGCCGTCACAGAGCTGATAGAGAAACTTCTCCGTGCCGTCCAGCTTGGAACGGTAGCTTTCGCGGATGCGCACGGGATTGGCCACAGCCACGGCCGCCAGCTTTGCACGGAGCGCGGCAGAGAGGTTGGTCATCTCTTCTATCTCCGCGCCGCGGTTGAGCCAGAGGCGGATCTGCCCCGCGCGAAACTTGCTCTCGCCCAGAGTATCTGTCACGAAGGCAGTCAGTTCCTCGCCGTTCATGCTCAAAAGTTCGATCTTCTCCGACATCACATACCCGCCTTTCGCCGCAGGCGTGCAATGAAGAAGCCGTCCAGGCCATCCCGGCCGGGCAGTATCTGTATCATGCCGTCTCTATAGATGTCCTTCAGCGGCTCGGGCAGCCAGCCTGCGTCCGTGTCCGGCTCAAATTCAGGATGCCGCGTCAGGAAGGCCGTGACCTGATCGCTGTTCTCGATCGGCAGCACTGTGCAGGTGGAATAGACCAGCAGTCCGCCCGTGCGGACGAACTTGGCGCAGTTGTCCAAAAGCGCCGCCTGAACCTTGCCCAGCGCCACACCGTCCTCCGCCTTGAATCGGCACTTGATGTCCGGCTTGTCGGCCATCACGCCCACGCCGGAGCAGGGAGCGTCCACCAGCACCGCATCGAGCGTTCCCACGAGCGCATCGTTGGGCCTGGCGGCATCGCGCACCTGCGGACGGATGTTGTCAAGTTCCAGCCGCTTGGCCGCCGCGCGGATCAGGTCCACGCGATGCTCGTGCAGATCCCAGGCATAGACGCGGCCCGCGCCGCGCATCATCTCCGCCATGAGGCAGGTCTTGCCGCCCGGTGCGGCACAGGCATCGAGCACCTGCATGCCGGGGCGCGGCGAAACCGCCATGGCCGCCAGCATGGAACTTTCACCCTGAATGGAGAACAGTCCCTTGCGATAACCCTCGTGCGAGGCCAGACGGCCGCCGTCCGTCACGCGGTATGCGCCCGGCACCACGCCGCGCGTCCACTTGAGGTTCTGCTGCTCCAGCCACGCCTCGAACTCGGCATCGCTCATCTTCATGCGGTTGGGGCGAATGCTCTCCCCCGCGTGTGCCGGTTTCCATGCGGCGATCTGTGCAGCCGTTTCCGCGCCGTAGGCATCGATCAGTGCCTTGGCCAGATCGGTGTTCACGGAATACTGCCAGGAGAGCAGCTGTGCAGGATCGGCATTTTCGTCCGGCGCGATCTCCCCCGCGTCGCGGGCTCGGATCAGGTTGCGCAGCACGGCGTTGACCAGTCTGGTCTTGCTTTCCTGCCCTGCGCGGCGCGTCTGCTTGACGGCTTCGTCCACGGCGGCATGGTCGGGAATCCTGTCCATGAAGAGTATCTGCGCCGCGGCAATGTCCATGATCTCCATAATCTCAGGCTCGGGCCTGTCCTTGAGGTAGGTCGAGATCAGCTTTTCGATGCGCAGCCAATTTTCGACCGTGAAATAGAACAGGCTCGCCGCCAGACGGCGGTCCGCATCCGAGAGCTGGGCATCGCGCAGTTTGCGGTCCAGTGCCTGCGCGGCATACGCGCCGCTGCGGGATACATCACGGAACGCCCGCAGTGCCACGTCACGTGCGGAAGGCCCCTGCGGCTTGAACGGCTTGTTCTGTCTGATGGGTCTGCGGCTGTTGTCATGCTTTGCACCCGCCTCGCGCCCGGGCGTGCGGGGCTTGTTGTATCTTTTATCCATGCGGCTTTATGCCTCTCTTGTCAGTTCAGAATTGTGCCTACGGGAATGCTCTTGCCGCGCAGATAGTCGCGTGCGCCCATCTTCTTTGCGCCCGGCATCTGCATCTCGAGCACTTCCAGCCAGCCCTCGCCGCAGGCAATCATCAGTCCGCGCTTGGCGTCTGCCACGGTCACGCTGCCGCAGGGAGCTTCGCCCTCGGCCGGAACCGGCCTTGCCAGATACAGCTTCATGCGGCCGTTGGGCGTATCCGTCCATGCGCAGGGCCAGGGATTGAATGCACGGATGCGGCGCGAAATTGCCTCGGCACTCATCGTCCAGTCGATTTGGGCGGCTTCGCGGGAGAGCATGGGTTCGTAGGTCGCCAGTGTCTCGTCCTGGGGCACGGGCTTTATGTCGCCGAAGGGATAGCCCCGAAGCGTTTCGATCAGAAGGTTTGCGCCCATTTCGGACAGGCGCTGCGTCAGCTCGCCTGCCGTCTCCGTTTCGCCGATCTTCGTCTCGGCCTTGAGCAGCATATCACCCGTGTCCATGCCCACATCGGTAAGCATGGTGGTGACACCGGCAATCTCGTCGCCCATCAGTATGCTCTGATTGATCGGCGCGGAACCGCGGTGCGCAGGCAACAGTGAGGCGTGCACGTTGACCGTGCCGTAGCGCGGAATTGAGAGCAGTTCGGCGGTCAGTATCTGGCCGAACGCCGCCGTGACCACCAGGTCCGGCGCAAGTTCCTTCAGACATGCCACGCCCTCGGGTTTCTTGAGGCGTTCAAACTGGTAGACGTTCAGCCCCAGTGCCTGCGCCTGCAGCTTCACCGGACAGGCCGTCAGCTTCTTGCCGCGCCCCGCGGGGCGGTCGGGTTGGGTGATCACGCCCACGACCTCATGTTCGGACTTCGCCAGTGCGCACAGTGACGGCACGGCGAACTCCGGTGTTCCCATAAATACGATGCGCATCAGCCCTGCTCCTCTTCATCCTGATACTTGTCGGTCACGTCTTCGATCATCTTGTCCACATAGATGATGCCGTCCAGATGGTCCAGCTCATGGCAGATGGCGTTGGCCAGAAAGCCCTCGCCCTCCAGTTCGATGTGACGGCCCTTGCGGTCCTGCGCATGCACGCGCACCTTTTCCGGGCGCAGCACGCGGCCGCGGCGGCCGGGCACGGACAGGCAGCCTTCGATGCACATCTGTTCGCCCTCGCTCGAGAGGATTTCCGGATTGACCAGCTCGATCAGTCCCTCCCCCACGTCGATGACTACGGCCCGCTTGAGTATGCCCACCTGCGGTGCCGCCAGACCCGCGCCGTCCGCATCGTAGAGCGTCTCTGCCATATCGTCCAGCAGTACGCCCAGACGCTTATCGAATTTGTCCACCTTGCGGCAGTGCTTTCTGAGTATGTCGTCCTCACCCAGCTTCACGATTTTGCGAATTGCCATATAACAGCCTCCTTGAGGGTAATATCAGTACAGATTGACGGGATTGATTTCAAGCTCCGCGCGAACGCCGTCCGGCGCACGGTCGGCCATCTCCTGCATTCTGCGGCAGACGGCCTCCATGTCGCCCTTGAAGTAGAGCTTCATGAACAGCTGCCAGCGGTACTCGCCGCGCAGCAGCCCCATCGGCGCCTCCACGGCCCGAAGCTGCACCAGCTGAGATCGCATGCCCGTCTCGTCAAACCAGGCATTCAGTTCCTCTGCGTCCGCCTCGGCCGCCGCACAGACGGCATCCTTTTCCTTGCCGGAATACACCAGCCGCGCGATCTGCGTAAACGGCGGATAGAGTGCGCTGCGGCGATAGGCGCTCTCCTTCTGATAGAAGGCGCGAAAATCCTGCGCCGCGGCCAGCTTCACGCCGTAATGCTCGGGATTGTAGGTCTGCACGATCACCGTTCCGGGTTTGTCGGCGCGACCCGCGCGGCCCGCCATCTGCGTCAGCAGCTGAAACGTGCGCTCCGTGCTGCGGTAGTCCGGCAGATTCAGCGTCATGTCCGCGGCAATCACGCCCACGAGCGTCACGTTCGGAAAATCCAGCCCCTTGGCGATCATCTGCGTGCCGATGAGCAGATTGGCTTCGCCCGATGAAAAGCTGCGGAATATCTTCTCGTGCGCATCCTTGCCGCGCGTGCTGTCCATGTCCATGCGCAGTATGCGGGCCTCGGGAAAGTAGCGCTGCGCCTCCTCGGCCACCTTCTGCGTACCCGCGCCGAAATACTTGATATAGGTACTGCCGCACCGGGGGCAGGCCTTGGGCGGCGGCATGGTGTTGCCGCAGTAGTGGCACTTGAGCAAGTTCTCCGTCTTGTGATAGGTCATGGACACGTCGCACTGCGAGCACTTGACCACGTAGCCGCACTTGCGGCAGGAGACAAAGCGCGAATAACCGCGGAGGTTAATGAAGAACATCGCCTGATTGCCCGCGTCCAGGCAGTTTCGTGTCGCTTCAACCAGCCGCGCCGAAAATATGGAATGGTTGCCGCGCTCAAATTCGCCCCTCATGTCCACCACTTCAACCTCGGGCATGGGGCGGTTTTTCACGCGCGTGCGCAGCTCCAGCAGTTCCAGACGGTTCTCGGGGCGAACACCGGGAAGCGTGCGCATGAAGCTGTTGATGGACGGCGTGGCGCTGCCCAGCACCAGTGCGGCATGGTTCTCCGCAGCGCGATGCCAGGCCACCTCACGCGCATCGTAGCGCGGCCTGCTCTCGGATTGGTATGCGCTCTCGTGCTCCTCGTCCACGATGATCACACCGATATGTTCCATCGGCGCAAATATCGCGCTGCGTGCGCCCACCACCACGCGGGCCTCGCCGAAGCGTATGCGCCGCCACTCGTCAAACTTTTCCCCCGCAGACAGCCCTGAATGCAGCACCGCGGCCGTGTCGCCGAAGCGTTCGCGGAACCACGACACCATCTGCGGCGTGAGCGCGATCTCCGGCACAAGAACAACGGCGCCCAGCCCCTTTGAGAGTGCGTGGCGGATGATGTGTATGTAGACCTCGGTCTTGCCGCTGCCGGTCACGCCGCTGAGCAGGAAACGCCCGCCTCCGCCGTCCATGGCCGTGCACACCGCATCCACCGCGCGTTGCTGGCCGGGCATCAGTTCAAAATCGCCGCAACCGCTCCCGCCGCGCAGCGACAGGGGCGTTCGGCGGGTCTCGATCTCCTCGATGGCCACCACGCCGTTCTGAACCAGTGCCCGAAGTGCCCCGGCCTCCAGTTCGGCCGTTGGTCTGTCGCCCCTCTCACGCAGCGTCTCCAGTATTTCGATCTGCCGTTTGGCGCGGCCATGTGCCTTTATATAGGCTGAAATCTGTTCGTCCGTCAGCAGCAGGCGGGCATAGCGCTTTGTCAGCTCGCGCACGCGGCCGTTGCGCAGTTCGGAGGGTATCATCAGCCGCAGCGCATCGACCAGATTGCACAGATACCTGCCGTGTATCCAGTCCGCCAGGCGCATCATCTCCGGCAGTATCACCGGATAAGTCTGCATCGCGGCGATCAGCGGCTTTACTTTTTCCTCGGGTACGTCACTCTCGGCCGACAGGCTCACGACAAAGCCGCTCAGCTGCCGCCGACCGAAGGGCACGAGCACCTGATAGCCCGCGTCAACCTGCATGCCCTCCGGCACGCGATAGGAGAACAGGCGATCCAGCGCTCCCGCCGAGAGATCGACGACGACGTTTGCGTATTGCATCATACCTGCCGCAGCTCCAGTACGCGGTCAAGTATGGCATCGGCCACGTCGCGCTTGCCCATGATCTCAAGCGATCTCGCATCGAAGGCCGTGATCAGCGTGACGATGTTCGTGTCCGTGCCGAAACCCGCGTCCGTACGGCTGACATCGTTGGCCACGACCATGTCGGCATTCTTTTTGATCAGCTTGCCGCGGGCGTTTTCGATAACGTTATCCGTCTCGGCGGCAAAAGCCACCAGCGTCTGTCCTGCCCGCTTGCGAAGCCCCAGTTCTTTGGCGATATCGGGCGTATTCACAAGGTGCAGCGTCATGCCCTCGCCCGTCTTTTTGATTTTGCCCGCAGCACAGGTTTCGGGCGTGAAGTCCGCAGGTGCGGCCGCCTGTATCACGATATCAGCCTGCTGCGCCTGTGCAAGCACCGCGTCGTGCAGTTCGCCGCAGGAGGTGATGCCGATAAAGTTCACTCCGGTCGGCTGCGCAAGCGCGGTCGGCCCGGAGACCAGCACCACGTCCGCACCGCGATCCCGCGCCGCCTCGGCGATGGCATAGCCCATCTTGCCGGTGGAGCGGTTGGTGATGTAGCGCACGGGGTCGATCCGCTCGACCGTCGGCCCGGCTGTCACCAGCAGGCGCAGCCCGAGCAGATCACGTTTGGGGCAGAGCAGCTTGCACGCCGCCTCGACGATGGTCTGCGGCTCGGACATGCGGCCGATGTCATCCTCCCCGCAGGCCAGATGGCCGGACTCGGGGCCGACAAAATACGTACCGCGCGACTTCAGTGTTGCATAGTTCGCCTGTACGGCGGGGCTTTTCCACATGCCCGAATTCATCGCGGGTGCAAGCAGCACCTTGCCGCGCATGGCGCAGAGCGTGGTCGAGAGCAGGTCATCGGCGATACCGCAGGCATACTTGCCCATGCAGTCGGCGGTGGCCGGTGCCACGATCATCAGGTCTGCCCATTTGGCCAGCGCCACATGGCCGATCTCGTAGCGGCGGTCAAAACTGTCGGTGTACGCCTGATGCCCGCTGAGGGTCTCAAAGCTGAGCGGCGAGACAAACTGCGTGGCGGCTTCTGTCATCACCACGCGCACCTCGGCGCCCTGCTTTCTCAAACGGCTCAGCAGATCGCAGGCCTTGTAGGCCGCAATGCCGCCCGTCACGCCCAGCACGATATGTTTATTTTCGAGCATATGTCATATCCTCTTTACAAGCACAACAAGCGAAAACCGTATCTTTTCGCGTTTTGAGGGTGCGCAAAGTCGGGTTTTCGCATTGAATGCAGGAGCTATGTCGTTTTAAAACGAGTTCATTCTTCCTCACTGTCGACCGTTTCATCGCGGGAATAGGTGATCAGGCCACGGTTGATCTCCTCGATGGCGATGGACAGCGGGTTGGAATCCTTGGTATCGATCAGCGGCATGCTGCCTCCGATCAGTTCGCGGGCACGCTTGGAGGCCTCCACGGCCAGCGTGTAGCTGCAGTCTACCTTGCTCAAAAGTTCGCCAATAGGCGGTTCAGTCATCATAATGCTTCATCCTCCTCACAACGGAAAAATATGTGAAATCAGGACCTCAGTTCGGCAGAGAGCTTGTCCAGGAAGTCCTCCTGCCGCGCACGCTCCAGACGCTTTGCGGTGATGATGGCGTATACGTCTTCGACCGCAATGTCCTGCGCATTGGGGACATCGTCCCAGTCCTGATGCACGATCACGTATTGGTACTGATAGGCCGTGGCGACCTCGCCCGCCACATTGTTCAGGCGCACACGGATGGATTCCTCGCTCTCGGTGCCGCGATCCCGCAGCCGCTTTTCGAGGTTCCTGCGGCTGGGCGGACAGACGAAAATGCCCACGGCACTCGCGTCCTGTTCGAGCACCTGCCTGCAACCCTGCACGTCGATCTCCAGAATCAGGTCGTGACCCTGATCGAGCTGCTCGGCCACGACGCTCTTGAGCGTGCCGTAGCGGTTCTGGTGCACGTGCGCCCACTCATAGAAGGCATCCTGCGCCACCAGCTCGTCAAAGCGTTCGTCGCTGACAAAGTGATAATGCACGCCGTTGATCTCGCCGGGGCGGGGTGCACGCGTGGTGCAGGAGACGGAAATCTGTACGTCGGGATGTTTGCTGAGCAGGTTCTTCACGATGGCGGACTTTCCTGCGCCTGCAGGGCCGGAAATCACAAACAGCATGCCGCGCTTGGCCATAAGCAGTATCCTTCTTCCTATTATATACGATTATGTATGTTATCGCGGGATATCGTACCGCGCTGTTCAGGCTTACTCGACGTTCTGCAGCTGTTCGCGCAGCTTCTCAATCTCGGCCTTCATGGCAATGACCAGCTGCGTAATCGGCACGTCCTGGGATTTGGAAGAGATGGTGTTCACCTCGCGGTTGAGCTCCTGTACCAGGAAATCCAGCCTGCGACCCACCGGCTCGGCCTTTTCCAGACACTCGCGCAGCTGCGCCACATGGGCGTGCAGACGCACGGTCTCCTCGGCGATGGCGCTGCGATCGGCCATCACGGCCACCTCGGTCAACAGGCGCGTCTCGTCCACATCCTGCCCCACCAATTCCTCGATGGCGGCACGCAAGCGCTGCTTATAGGCCTCAACCGTCTCGGGATAGCGCTCTTCGATGGCGCAGGTCATCTCCTCAATGTGATCTATGCGCGAAGCCAGATCGCGCTTCATCTCGCAGCCCTCTCGTTCACGCATCACGCAGAGCGCATCGAGTGCCGCGGAAAGGGCCATGCCCAGCAGTTTGCGCAGGGCATCCTGATCCTCATCGGCCTCGGTCACAGTCAGTACGTCGGGCATCCGGGCGATGTTCATCAGCGTGCGGTCGTCCTGAAGATCGCCGCCCGTCAGCTGCTCCAATGCCGCAGCGTAGGCATCAAAGAGGGCGCGGTCGCAGGTGACGACCCTGGCATCGCTTCTCAGGTTGCGATAGGTGAAAAATACGTCCACATGGCCGCGGGCAAGACGCGCGGATATGATCTTGCGTGCGTCATCCTCCAGGAACATCAGGTTGCGGGGCATCCTGAACGATATGTCCAGGAAGCGGTGGTTGACGCTCTTTATCTCTATGGTGAGCTGCCGTCCGTCCAGCTCCGCAGCCGCACGGCCGTAGCCGGTCATACTCAGCATATGCTACAATGCCTCCAGAATAATATCCTAGTATGTATTATAGCATATATCCGAGCGAATTTGCACCACTTGCAAGAAATTTACATCCCCAAAACTTCACTTGCATTTTTACCCCGTTCTGTTATAATGAAACGGAACGATGACGGAGAAAGCTGTTTTGCCTTCTGCCCTCAGAGAGCGCGTCCCACGGCTGCAAGATGCGCGGCGGATCAGAGCGGCTCCGGCCTCCCGAGTTTTGCAAGAGAAGCATTTTCTGCGTAATTTTGTCGGGTGCTCCCGTTACAGAGCGCAAGAGCAATAAGCAAGGTGGTACCGCGAAGCATATCTTCGCCCCTGCACGGGGCGGAGTTTTTTGTTTTGGCGTATCCCGAATTTGAGGAGGATAGTGTGAAAACACCGGGTACAAGCAGAGGTAGTCCGAAGGGCAAAGCAA
>CAVINP010000008.1:0-39307 GCA_963643985.1 bacterium | reverse complement strand
ACCGGCAAGGTCGCCTGTGAAATGTTCGAGTACACGCTGATCACCACGCTGAACGATGCGTTGAGCGAGGAAACTTTCACCTTCTGCCCGGTCTGCGGCACGATCTCGCGCGGCGAACGGCTGGAGCTGGTCGAAGAGGCTAAAGCCGAGGCGGATGTGCTCCCCAAGGGCGAGCCGGTGCTCCGAAAGAATGCCGAGTTCATGAGCATCGGCTTTGAGTACGGCGGCAAGCTCACTCAGCCCACCAAGCCCGTGACCGTTACCCTGCCTGCAGAGGTCGTGGATGGCTATACGCTGACCATTCTCAATGCGGACGGTACGGAGACTGCACTTGAAACCACCGCCGACGGCGAAAACATCAGTTTCGTCCTCGAATTCGGTGAGGCGAAGGTCGTATTGATCCACATGGTGGCGGCAGCATAATTTACTTTCAAGCGTATCGACCCCGGATAGGAGCAATCCTGTCCGGGATTTTTTTCTGTCCGAAGCTGTTCGTCCTGCGAAGACCATCGCCGATTATTTCAGACAAAATCTTTTTTTCTTGCCCAAATTACCCCATCAAAAATGCCCGCAAATGTCCGTATAGTGAAGGATTCCATTGCTGTATAGAATCAAGGTGTTATCTTGACTTTGGAACGTACCAGAGCGAATATGGCATTGGAAACCAAAGAAAATCCACTTTCAGAGGAGGTACATTTCATGGAAAAGACGAGATTGGACGACATGCTGGAGCGCTACGGCGAGATTTGTACTCAGCGGACTGCGGGCAAGATCCTGGGCGTGGTACCGCGCACGATTTCGCGCATGATGGACGAGGGCAGGCTGCGCCGCGTTGGCGCACGCGTGGACGTGCGCAGCATCGTTGACTACATCGAGAATCCGCGCCAGAAGAAGCTGGAGGCGCACATGAAGAACGTCGGCAACACCGGGCGCATCAGCGAGGGCGACTTCTTTGCGGCGGCAAAGGTCGGACGCTGGGCAGGAAGGCGATAAAACATGGCGAAGAGATTGCGTGGCAAGGTGCGCATCGGCTATACGCCGGACGGAAAGCCCATCGACAAGAACGTGTCCGGAAAGGACAGACTGGAATTGGAAATCGCGAAGCAGGCCTGCCGGGAACATTACATTCTCGGCAGACCGATCCCGAAGGATCAGGCATTCTACGAGTACGCTGAAGAATGGTACAGGTTGAAAAAAGAACCGTTCATAAGCCAGGCAAGCCGTTCCTCATACAAGAGCCTGTTTATGCGGCACTTGCTTCCGGCATTCGGATTGCAGCGTATGACAGCCATCAATGCAGCGCAGCTCCAGGAATTTCTGAATGAGTTTGCCGGAGCAAGCCGCAGCCAGATCACGCTGGTGGTGGGCACGCTGAAAGCCATTTTTGCCAGTGCTTATGCTGAAGGCATCATCGAGCGTGATCCGTCCGGAGCACTTATACGCCCCAAGGCGCATCGCAAAGGTGAGCGTCGTCCGCTGACGAAGAAAGAAACGCAGCACATTCTGCAGGTTGCCCAGACGCATCCGGAGGGTTTGATTCTGGCCGTGCTCTACTACCTGGGCTTGCGCCGCGGCGAAGCACTGGGACTGAAATGGGGAGATTTCGACTTCACCGAAGATCAGGTCCACATCCAGCGCGACATTGACTTCACAGGCAGCACTGCACAAGAGGGCGACCTGAAAACCGAAGCATCTGACCGCTACGTGCCGGTGCCTGAAGAGTTGAAAGAGATGCTGCTGCCCCGCAAAGGGCGTCCCGACGAATACGTGTTTCAGACGAGCAAGGGGAGGCCCATCTCGCAGGCGACTTTCAAACGTATGTGGTGCCGCCTGATGCTGGCAGCAGACTGCGTCGAGTGGCGCGAACAGAAGCCTGACACCGACCGAGAGTACGATATTCTCAAGTGCGTAAAGCCACTTTTGACTCCACACTATTTCCGGCACAATTACGTGACACTCCTTTATGAAGCGGGTGTCGACCCGCTGATCGCCATGAAGATCGTCGGCCATTCCGACTACCAGACCACTGCCAACATCTATACGCACATCCGCGACGACATGCTGAAGAAAGCCACCATCAACATGGCGGATATTTTCAGGAAGCGCGAGAACTGAACAACCCAAACGGTCGCAACTGTAAGGAGCTGTCGTGCCAGCAACTGAGAGGTCTGTGACTCTCCTCAACACACAGTTTCCAATTAACCCCTCCGCCTTCGGCGCCTCCCCTTTCAGGGGAGGCATGAGCTATCCCCTGAACGCTAACCACTAATCACGCCATACGTAATGTCACTTACATTCAAGAAAATATTTTTAAAAATGTGACCATTTTCTATTGACAAATCACTTATTTGATGCTAAACTAAAATCACGATGTAATTATTTCATTGTGAACGGAAAAAATCGAGGAGAGGAGGCCGGTTTCAGGTTCCCGTCACTTTTAAACACAACGAAACACCCACAGAAAACATAAGACAAGGAGATAAAGATTATGAAGCGTATTTTGACAGTTCTCATCGCACTGATGCTGGTGCTCAGTTGCTCGTTCGCCATGGCCGAAGGCACGGCCGCGGAAGGCAAGACCCGTTACATTTCCGCGCGCAGTGGCTTGAACATTCGCGCTGCCGCGGATCTGGATGCCGAAGTTGTCGCGACCCCCGATTTCAACTATGCAGTGAAAGTGATCGGCGAAGAAGGCAAGTGGAGCCACGTGATCTACGAGTCCAACGGCATCTCCTATGAGGGTTATTGCTGGACGGGCTACCTCAGCAGCCACAAGATCGTCGTGAAGTACAAGGCTAAAGCCGAGGAAGAGCCGGACGATCAGGGAGTAGAGCCGTATGAGCCGGAAGAAGAGCCGCAGCCGGCCCAGCCCTCGACCAATGTCAAGCCGATTGAGGTCAAGCCGATTGAGGTCAAGCCGATCGAGATGCCGGCCGAGGCGAGGCCAATTATTTAAGACTAAAGAGGGCTGTTGCATAAGTTGCGGCAGTCTGTGACGCACAAATAGCACAAAAAGAGTCAGCAAATCCAAAGGGAAAAGCTGACTCTTTTTATAAAAGAAAACGCACATCGAGAGAAAACCAAACGGTCGCAATTTCAAACCGGTGCCGCGATGGCGCCGGTTTATTTTGCATTCTAGCAGGGCGAAAATGTACCTTTATTCCGCAAAATTCCTTTGATTTCTGGTAGTGTTGTACCGCATCCGACTCCGGTGCAAAAAGAGGAAAGAGTAGTACACAAATCAATTTTTATCGTCGCATATCCCACTTAGGTTTCAATTCCAAAATCCGCTTTTTTCCACCCGTTTAGGCTCTATGCATAAAAAAACACCGGAAATCGTACGATTTCCGGCTTCTTTTTGGTCGAGGTGACAGGATTCGAACCTGCGACCTTTTGGTCCCGAACCAAACGCGCTACCAAACTGCGCTACACCTCGAAATGGAGCCGATGAAGGGACTCGAACCCTTGACCTGCTGATTACGAATCGGCTGCTCTACCAACTGAGCCACATCGGCACGCAACAATCGCTTGTCGCTAACAATGATAGATTATAGCACTATCAGACCCAAAAGTCCAGTGCTTGACGGAAGAGTTTCAAGATTTAACATATTGCCGTTCCGGCTCTACCTGTAATGATGCATTTAAAAGAAGGCTGCAGCAACGGTCGCTGCAGCCTCCAAAGGAAGTGTGGCATTTAGCCGATGGATGCGGTATCGTCGTCGATCAGCGCACCGAAGGCGTCCGTCTTGGGAGCCTCAGTGGCCGCTGCTGTCGGGGATTCGAACGTCGTCGTATCGCCTTCCACCGTGGTAGAATCTTCGGTATCGGTGGAAGTCGAGATCGAGAAGCTCAGGTTCCGGGAATCCTCTTCCTCTTCACTGCTGCCAAATGTCTGACTGCTGTCGGAGGAAGATGCCGTATCCTGCACAACGGCGCCGTCCTTGACGGTGAAGGTCTTGCCCAGCTTGAAGTAGGCATAGGCTTCCTCGCCGTCCTTCGTGTAGGCGATGACCACGCCCAGTTCATAGTCGCCGTCCCTGTACTTGCTGACGGTGAAAACGCCGGTGAAGTCGGTCATGTCGGCATTCTTGCAGACAGCATCGGTGTGCGGATCGCCGGAAACGCCCTGCGTCATCGTGAACTTGTAGGCACGTGTCGTACCCTTGCCGGAGGTAGGCACGGCGACCACATAAGCCTGCACGTCGTTGCCGTCAAAGCTTGCATCGTTGAGATAGCAGTAGCCGGTGATCTCGACGTAGCGGTTGTTGTTCGGCTCGGAAACGTAGAAATTGGTTATTTCAGCCGTGCCGTTAGAGGAAGGATCCGGAATCGTAAAGCCCTTGGTGCGTGCTTTGGTAAGCTTGGACTTCGGAATCCTGGTCGGCTCGGGCGTGGCTGTGGGTTCGGGCGTCGGCTCGGGTGTGGCTGTGGGTTCGGCCGTCGGCTCGGGTGTGGCGGTCGGTTCAGCCGTCGGCTCGGGCGTCGGAGCCTCGGTCGGCTCGGGCGTATCCGTCGGCGTCAGGTCAACAAAATCATCGTCATTCGATGCGGCGCTGCCGTCATCGTTGAAGTCAAAGCTGTCGGTAAAGGTATCCGTTCCGCTGCCTTCGCCGTAGCCGTCCGTATTATCCAAAGAGACCTCCGCTTCCGGATTGGCCGTCATTTCCACGTAGGGGCGCACGGTGATGTCCGGGTCGGTCAGCTTATCGGAATAATCCACTTTCTTCAGGAAGAAATAGATCACGCCGATGATGATGGCAATCACGATCAGGCCGATAAAGAAGCGAAGCACGGCCATGCCCTTGCCGTTGCGCTTGTATCCCTTTTGCATATTCACACTCCTCCATACTACACGATAGATTCACATACACAGTATCATATTAAACAGCGCTGATTTAAAAGTCAAGCAGATATTTAATGTTTTAAAATGTTGTTACAGAGCAGCAGCATTTTATGACACAATTGCATCGCCCGACTTGAGCAGCGGCCGAAGGTAGGCACCTGTGCTGCTCTCGGGGCACTCGGCAACGACCTCGGGTGTGCCGCAAGATACGATCTGTCCGCCGCGATCGCCGCCGCCGGGGCCGAGATCGATGATGTAGTCCGCCGTCTTGATCACGTCCAGATTGTGCTCGATCACGATCAGCGTGTTGCCGCCGTCCGCCAGGCGGTGCAGCACCGTGTTCAGCTGAGCCACGTCCGCAATGTGCAGGCCCGTGGTCGGTTCATCCAGCACGTAGAGCGTGCGTCCGGTCGCGCGGCGTGACAGCTCGGTGGCCAGCTTGATGCGCTGTGCTTCACCGCCGGAGAGTGTGTCCGAAGGTTGCCCCAGCTTGACGTAACCGAGGCCGACATCGCGCATGGTTTGAAGTTTGTTGGCCAGTTTCGGCAGGGGCGCGAAAAAGTCCAGCGCCTCGTCAACGGTCATTTCAAGCACATCGTAGATATTTTTGCCCTTGTACCTGACCTCCAGCGTCTCGCGGTTGTAGCGTTTGCCGTGACAGACTTCGCAGGGCACATACACGTCGCTTAAAAACTGCATTTCGATCTTCAGTATGCCGTCCCCCGAGCAGGCCTCGCAGCGTCCGCCCTTGACGTTGAAGCTGAAGCGGCTCGACTTGTAGCCGCGCGCCTTTGCATCGGGTGTACCGGCAAAGACCTCACGGATCAGGTCAAACAGGCCGGTGTAGGTGGCAGGGTTCGAACGCGGTGAACGGCCGATGGGGGACTGGTCGATCTGAATTACCTTGTCGAGTTGCTCCACGCCCGTGATTTCGTCGTGATCGGCGGCACGGCTCCGAGCGCGATTGAGCGTCTTGAGCAGTGACTTGAACAGTATCTCGTTTACCAGAGAGGATTTGCCGCTGCCGGAAACGCCCGTCACGCAACAGAGCACGCCAAGCGGAAAATCCACGTCAATGTTCTTCAGGTTATTGGCACGCGCACCGCGCAGATGCAGCCAGCCCGTGGGCTTGCGCCTGTATGCGGGCAGCGGCACGCATTTTTTGCCCGAGAGGTATTGTCCCGTCAGGGAGTCCGGACAGGACATGATTTCCTGTGGTGTGCCTGCAGCCATAACGCGACCGCCGTTCACACCGGCGCCGGGGCCGATGTCCACGATATAGTCTGCGGCAAGCATCGTCTCGGCATCATGTTCGACCACGATCAGTGTGTTGCCCAGGTCCCGCAGATGCTTGAGCGTGCCCAGCAGCTTGGCATTGTCGCTCTGATGCAGGCCGATGGACGGTTCGTCCAGTATGTAGAGCACGCCCGTCAGACCCGAACCGATCTGCGTGGCCAGACGAATGCGCTGCGCCTCGCCGCCGGAGAGTGAGGCGGCACTGCGCGAGAGCGTGAGATAGTCCAGACCGACATCGATCAGGAAGGTCAGCCGTGCATCGATTTCGCGCAGCAGCTGCCTGGCGATGATCTGCTGTTTCTCGCTCAGCTTCAGGCTGCGGAAGAAGTCACGGCTGTTTCGGATGGACATTGCGGCCACGTCCTGAATGTTTCTGTCGCCGATCGTGACGCAGAGCGCTTCCCTGCGCAACCGCTTTCCGCCGCAATCGGGGCAGGTCGTGGTGGCCATGTATTCCTCGTAAGCCGATTTCATGCTGTCGGAATTCGTCTCCCGGTAGCGCCGCTCCAGATTCGTGACAACGCCCTCAAAGGGCACATTGAACGAACCGCTGCCGCTGGCACGCTCATATTCCACACGAATCTTTGCGCCACGCGTGCCGTAGAGCACGGCATTCAGGGCCTCCTCGGAAAGCTCACATACGGGCGTATCGAGTGAAAAATGATAGGCATCCGCAAGACCCCTCAGATACGAGGCAGCCATGGACCCCGGTTCGGAGGTGTTCCAGCCCGTGACGCGGATCGCTCCTTCATTGAACGATTTGCTGCGGTCGGGTATGATGATGTCCGGATCCATCTTCAGCAGCACGCCCAGTCCGGAGCAACAGGGGCAGGCCCCGTAGGGATTGTTGAAGGAGAAAAGGCGCGGCTCAAGTGCCTCGATGGAGACGCCGCAGTCGGGGCAGGCGTAGTTCTGCGAGTACATCGTTTCTCTGCCGTTCTCCGTTTCGTATACGATCACCAGCCCGCCGCCGAGGTTCAGTGCGGTTTCCAGAGAGTCGGTCAGGCGTTGCTGCAGATCGGGGCGGATGATGATGCGATCCACGACAATTTCGATTGTGTGCTTCTTCGTCTTGGCCAGCTTGGGGGCCTCGGCGATTTCGATGATTTCTCCGTCCACGCGTGCACGCACATAGCCCTTCCTGGACATATCCTCAAACAGCTTGGAATATTCGCCCTTTCGGCCGCGTATGACAGGCGCGAGCAGCATCAGCTTCGTGCGCTCGGGCAGTGCCATGACCGCGTCAATGATCTGATCCACGCTCCGGCGCTGAATGACCTTGCCGCAGACAGGACAGTGCGGCGTCCCGACGCGTGCATACATCAGGCGCAGGTGGTCGTAGATTTCGGTTACCGTGCCCACGGTAGATCGCGGATTGCGGCTCGTGGTCTTCTGATCGATGGAGATGGCGGGGGAGAGCCCCTGTATATTGTCGACGTCCGGCTTGTCCATCTGCCCCAGAAACTGACGTGCATAGCTGGAGAGCGACTCGACATAGCGGCGCTGACCCTCGGCATATATCGTGTCAAAGGCCAGAGAGGACTTGCCCGAGCCGGACAGGCCGGTCATCACGATCAGGCTGTTGCGGGGAAGATCCAGATCGATATTTTTCAGATTGTGCTGCCGCGCACCGCGGATGATGATTTTATCGTTTGCCAAGGTATTTGCCTTTCATTCTCAGTGTTTTTTTGCCCGACCCCTGCCGCGCCGCGTCTGACGCGAGACTTCGGCATCGGCCATCGGCTTTTCGCCGCGCAGCGCCAGCATCTGATCGCGCAGCTGAGCCGCCTTTTCAAAGTCAAGATTATTCGCCGCCTCCAGCATACGTTCCTCGAGGCGATCGATCGCCATTCGCCGTTCCTCGTCGTCCATGTTGGGTGCGGACCCCTTGTCGGGTTCGCGGCTGACCTCCATCAGTGCACGTACCGCGGAGCGTACGCTGCGCGGTGTGATGTGATGCTCCTCGTTGTATTTCTGCTGGATTTCGCGCCTGCGATTCGTCTCCGAGATGGCGCGATTCATGGAGTCGGTCAGCGCATCGGCATACATGATGACTCGCCCGTCAACGTTGCGTGCGGCACGGCCGATGGTCTGTATCAGCGACTTTTCGGAGCGCAGGAAGCCCTCTTTGTCCGCATCCAGTATGGCCACGAGGCGCACCTCCGGCAGGTCCAGACCCTCGCGCAAAAGATTGATGCCGACCAGGACATCAAATTCACCCATGCGCAGGCCGCGTATCAGCTTGATGCGGTCGAGTGTGTCCACATCCGAGTGCAGGTACTCCACACGCACATCCACATTGCGCAGGTATTCCGTCAGGCTCTCCGCCATGCGCTTGGTCAGCGTGGTAACGAGCACGCGACCGCCCGCCTGTGTTGCCGTGCGTATTTCGCCCAAGAGGTCATCGACCTGGCCGGTGGCGGGGCGCACGACGATTTCCGGATCGATCAGGCCGGTCGGACGAATGATCTGCTCGACGATCTGCTGCTGATGCTCCAGTTCGTAGGGACCGGGTGTGGCCGAAACGTAGATGACCTGATCGACTTTCTGCTCAAACTCATAAAACTTCAGCGGACGGTTGTCAAAGGCCGCAGGCAGGCGGAAGCCGTAATCCACCAGTGTCTGTTTTCGGGCGTAGTCGCCGTTGTACATGGCGCGAATCTGCGGGACGGTCATGTGGCTCTCGTCGATCATGATTAAAAGATCCTTGGGGAAATAGTCCAGCAGCGTAAACGGCGCCTCGCCGGGTCGCCGTCCGTCAAAGTAGCGGGAATAATTTTCGATGCCGCTGCAATAGCCGATTTCGCGCATCATTTCGATGTCGTATCTTGTGCGCTGCTCCAGCCGCTGCGCTTCCAGCAGGCGCCCGTTTGCCTTCAGATCTGCGAGACGATCATCCAGATCGGTTTCGATCTGCCGTATGCAGGCATCCAGCTTGTCGCGTGCAATGGCGTAGTGTGAGGCAGGGAAGATCATCACGTGGTTCATGCAGCGCAGAACGCGACCGGAGACGATCTCGATCTCGGATATGCGCTCGATCTCGTCGCCGAAGAACTCTATGCGGATGGCCTTGTCCTGGGCCGCAGCGGGAATGATCTCGACCACATCGCCGCGCACATGAAACGTGCCGCGCTCGGATTCAAAATCATTGCGCGTATATTGAATCTCGACCAGCTGATCGAGCAGCTCGCTGATATCCAGTGTCATGCCCTCGCGCAGCGAGACGGACAGATCCTCGTATTCTTCCGGACTGCCCAGACCGTAGATGCAGCTGACGGAGGCGACAATGATCACGTCGCGCCGCTCGGCCAGCCATGCAGTGGCACTGTGGCGCATGCGGTCGATCTCGTCATTGACTGCCGAATCCTTTTCGATAAAGGTGTCGGTAGAGGGAATATAGGCCTCAGGCTGGTAGTAGTCATAGTAGGAGACAAAGTAGCCCACGGCATTTTCGGGAAAGAACTCCCGAAACTCCGCCGCCAGTTGCGCAGCCAGCGTTTTGTTGTGCGCGATCACCAGCGTTGGACGGTTGGCATTCTTGATGATGTTGGCCATGGTGAAGGTCTTACCCGAGCCGGTCACGCCCAGCAGCACCTGATGCTTCAGCCCTTTTTCAAGGCCATGCGTCAGCTGCTCGATGGCCTTGGGCTGATCGCCCGTGGGCGCATATTCCGAATGAAGCTTGAACATGGGCAGACCTCCGTTCTCGTATCTCTGCTTTATGTGCGGTATTATAGCATATTCATATTAAAATGAAACGCGACTTCAAAAATAAAAGGCTGAAAAAAGGATGCTGTCCCGTCTTTGAGGCAGCATCCTATGGAGTAATCAGTTCCGGCAGCTTGTGCAGACACCCAGGCCGACGGAGTATTCGCTGGTGGACGCACCGTGGAAGTAGCTCTGCACAACATCCATATCCGAGGCATATCTGAGCGGATGTCCCTCCGGAATGTAGATGATGCCGACCACGACCGTGTCACGGCAGTAGTCCGAGGCGACCATGCCCGATACGCGGCAGAGCGTTACGGCACGGTGCATGTTGCAGTAGGTCGTGGGCAGCGTGTCCGCTGTGTAGTAGTCGGTGTTAAGGCCGTAGCCGTTGACATCATTCTCACAGGCCGAAGTGGGCAGCATGCCCGATACGCCGCAGACCGTGCTGGGATAGAGCCCGTAGTCCGCGGCCGTGCCGGATATGATCTCACGGTCGGCCGTGCAGCCGGTCAACGTGTGTACCCGGCTCATGATGGCCGCCCAGAGCGGTGCGGCGCTGTTGCCGCCTGTGGCACTGGATTCGAGAGGTTTGTAATAGTCCGAGCCGATCCAGACCGCACCCGCATAGTAGCCGGTCATGCCCGCAAAGGTCACGCCGATGTTGTCACTGTTCGTGCCGGTCTTGCCAGCAACGGTCAGATTGCCGAACTTGGCGCTTGAACCCGTGCCTTCCGAGGAGACGCAGCCCTTGAGACAATCCACCAGCAGGTAGGCCGTGGAGGGCTTGAACACCTGGCGGGTTTCCTGGACCTCGGAAACGTCGATGTAGACCGTACCGTCGGAGTTGAGCACTTGCGTAAAGGCGTAGGATTCAAGGTAGGTGCCGGAGTTGGCGATGGCACCGTAGGCCGTAGCCAGCTCGATTACCGATATGCCCGAGGAACCCAGCGCCAGACCCGCGCCCGTTGCCAGTATGTGGTCGGCGTCAATGCCGAGCTTGAGCAGGTAGGTGACGGAGTTCTCGATGCCGACATAGTCCATCAGCACATGTGCCGCCGAGGTGTTGTGAGACTTGTTCAGTGCCACACGCATGGATTCCACGCCCGTGAACGAGTCGCCAGAGAAGTTGCTCGGGTAACCGTTGGAACTGTTCCAGCCTTCGATCTCAATCGGCATGTTCAGTACCGGCGTGCCGGGGGAGTAGCCCATGTCAAACGCCGGTCCGTATATGGAGAGCGGTTTGATCGATGACCCGACCGGCATCTGTAACTGATAGGCACGGTTGAGCTGCTTTTTCTGCACCGGTTCGCTGCGGCCGCCGACCACGGCGACAAGTTCACCCGTATGCCAGTTGATGACGGCCGCCGAGACCTGCGGCTGTACCACCGTCAGATACTCGCCGCCGCCGAGCGAAGACTGGGTCGATGAGTCGTTGGCGTGGCGCATGCTGGGGTAGTTCGACCAGTTGGATATCGTGTCCTGAACGGCGGATTGAACCTCGGGATTGAGCGAGGTGAATACCTTGTAGCCGCCGTTGCGCAGTTTGGTCTCCATGCTGCTGCGGTTGGAGGAAGTATCCTCCAGACCTTCAACGCGCAGCATCTTGGTCACCACGTCGTAGATGGAATATTCGACGTAGTATGCATTGTCGTACATCGCATCCGAGGAGGCCGTGGACTGTTCGAGCACCACCAGCTGTTCGTCAAGTGCCTGAGCGTATTCCTCGTCGGTGATCAGACCCTGATCGTGCATTTCGCTGAGCACATAGTCGGTGCGGTCATCGATCAGGTGCGAATCGTCATAGACGTAGTAGTTGCGGCGCGGATTGTAACGGTAGGGGTTTCGGATAATGGACGCGATGCAGGCGCACTCGCGCAGCGTCAGATCCTCCAGATCCTTGCCGAAATAGTCCTGTGCGGCGATCTTCACGCCATAGTTGCTGCCGCCCAGGTAAATGACGTTCAGGTAGGCCTCCAGAATCTGTTCCTTGGTGAAGGTCTCCTCCAGTTGCAGTGCCAGATAGGCTTCCTGTACTTTGCGCTTGTAGGTCTGGTCACTGTTGAGCAGCGTCAGCTTGACCAGCTGGCAGGTGATGGTGGACGCACCCTGCAGGTTGCCGCCGGTCAGGTTGTGAATCAGCGAGCCGCCGATGCGCTTGATATCCACGCCGTGATGCTCGTAGAAACGCGCATCCTCGATGGCAATGACCGCATTGATCAGCTTCTGAGGGATTTCTTCATATTCCACATAGATGCGGTTCTCAGAGCCTTTGAACTCGGTCACCAGATCGCCGTTTGAATCATAAATAAAGGAAGTGAGGGACTGCGTGCCGATTTTGTCGATATCAAGGCTCGGACAGGTATCGATCCACGCCTTGGCCACGCCGCCAACCACGCCGCCGGCACAGATGCCGATCAGCAGCACGGCAAAGACGAGCATTTTGACCGTCATGACCACCACAGAGAAGATAAACCCGCGTGCACTTTCGCGGGGCTTGAATACAGCGTATTTTAAACTCATATTTCCTCCAGAGCTGTACATAAACCCAGATTACTATACATCATATATTATAGCACAGAAATACGATAGCTTCACAGCAATTTGGTGTTATTTTAATGACGCACAATACAGTACATCGTTTTTTAGGTTGACATATGCCGCAATATCGCATAAAATACATATGTCTTATCTGAAATAAGAAATATATAAAATAATACGAGGGTATTCGGAGGATAAAGCCATATGTGCGGAATAGTTGGCTATGTGGGGTGTGAACAGGCAGCGCCGATACTGCTGGACGGTCTTTCCAAGCTGGAATATCGCGGTTACGATTCGGCCGGTGTGGCGGTGCGTGACGGCGACGCAGAGGTACAGTTGGTCAAAGCCCTGGGCAGGTTGCGCGTGCTGCAGGAGAAGACCGATAACGGCGAGGCACTGCACGGCCGGTGCGGTATCGGCCATACGCGCTGGGCAACGCACGGCGAGCCCTCCACCAACAACGCGCACCCGCACATCAGCGATGACAAGAATGTCGTCGCGGTGCACAACGGCATTGTCGAAAACTACATTGAGCTGCGCGACAAGCTGATCAAGAACGGCTATCACTTCTACAGCCAGACCGATACGGAAGTCATCGCCAAGCTGATTGATTACTACTACAAGAAATATCGCGGCGGTCCGGTCGAAGCCATTGCCCGCAGCATGATGCGCATCCGCGGCAGCTATGCCATTGCCGTGATGTTCAAGGACTATCCCGATGAGATCTTTGCCGCCCGCTTCGGCGCACCCATGATTGTGGGTGCAGCGGACGACGCGACCTACCTCGCTTCGGACGTGCCCGCAATCCTCAAGTATACGCGCAGCGTTTACTACATGAATGATATGGAGATCGCTCGACTGAACCGTGACGGCGTCAAGTTCTGCACGGTGGATCAGGAGCCGATCGAAAAGGAAGCCACCACCATCGAATGGAACACCGAGGCAGCCGAAAAGGGCGGCTACGAGCATTTCATGATCAAGGAGATTCATGAGCAGCCCGAGGCAGTGCGCAATACGCTTGCATCCCTGATGAAGGACGGCAAAATCGATCTGAGTACGTCCGGTCTGAACGATGAGGCGTTGGCGGATATTGATCAGATTTATATCGTAGCCTGCGGCTCGGCGTATCATGTGGGTATGGTGCTGCAGTACGTCATCGAGGATATGACAAGGCTGCCGGTGCGCGTGGAGGTCGCTTCGGAGTTCAGGTATCGCCTGCCGGTACTCTCGGGGAAGGGTATGGCTCTCATTATCAGCCAGTCGGGCGAGACGGCTGACTCCCTGGCAGCTCTGCGCGAGGTTAAACGTCAAGGCCTGCCTGTGACGGCCATCGTGAACGTGTTGGGTTCTTCCATTGCACGCGAGGCGGACTACGTGCTCTACACGATGGCGGGGCCGGAGATCGCCGTGGCCACCACGAAAGCCTACAGCACGCAGTTGATTGTGGGCTACATGCTGGCCATGGAGATTGCACGCGCCCGCGGTGTTCTCTCTGCGGAGGAAGAAGGCAGGCTGGCGACCGAGCTTACGACCATACCGGACAAGATCGGACGCCTGCTCGAGGAGAAGGACCGCATACAGTGGTTTGCGGCAAAGTATGCCAATGCACACGATGCGTTCTTCATCGGCCGTGGCATCGACTATGCCATCGGCCTTGAGGGCAGCCTCAAGCTCAAGGAGGTCAGCTATGTACATTCCGAGGCCTATGCCGCAGGCGAACTCAAGCACGGCACCATCAGCCTGATCGAGAAGGGCACGCTCGTTGTGGGCCTTCTCACCCAGCCCGATCTGTTTGAGAAGATGATCAGCAATCTGGCGGAATGCAAGAGCCGCGGTGCGTACCTGATGGGTCTGACGACCGTCGGAAACTTCAATCTGGAGGATACGGCGGACTTCACCGTGTATGTACCGCGTACGGATCCGCACTTTACGGCCAGCCTTGCGGTCATACCGCTTCAGCTGCTTGCGTATTACGTCAGCGTCGTACGCGGTCTGGACGTGGACAAGCCGCGCAACCTGGCCAAGAGCGTCACGGTTGAATAAATAGGAATAAACTTGACGGATTACACCTGAAGTCTTATAATGAATATGCGGTTCGGGCGCGTCTGCGGTTGAAAGTCGATGCCAGGCGCGGGCAAAGCGATCCACGTAAACCGGCAAAAGTCCGGCGAGCATGGCGCGCCTTAGAAGTAAGACCTGCCGGCAAAAACAGCCGAGAGGGCCAGTAGTGGGGAGGCCATAGCCTTAGGAGCGAACGCCCCGGCAGGCGAGTGTGGGGTCAAAGACCGGGTCAGGTGCCCGAACCGCATTCAAATATCTTGAAGTTATAGGTTGACTTGAACTTTCAATCCCTCCGAACGGTACTCGCTTATAGCTGAGTGACGCTCGGAGGGATTGAAAGTTATTTCCGTATTTCGTTTATGCATGTACGACCGTGCCGATATCCTCGCCCTTGGCGGCGCGAAGAATATTGTTCAGATCGCTCATGTTGAACACGCGGATTTCGTTTACCTTCTGCTCCAGACAGATCTGGAAAGCCGTGGCATCCATCACATGCAGGCCCTGCTCGATGGCGCTGCGATAGCTGATGTCGCGCAGCAGCTTGGCACCCGGGTTCTTGCGCGGGTCGGAATCGTACACGCCGTCCACGGTCGTGCCCTTGAAGACCGCATCCGCGCGCAGCTCGGCGGCACGCAGCGCGGCAGCCGTGTCTGTGGTAAAGAAAGGGTTGCCGCTGCCGCCCGCCAGCAGCGCAATGCCGCCGTCCTCGAGGCAGGCGATGGCCTTGTCGGCGCGATACAGCTCGGCAAAGCGCGTCATTTCCTGTGCGGTGAACACGGTTGCCTTGCGTCCCAGACGGATGATGGCATCCTGCACGGCCATGGCATTGATGATCGTAGCCAGCATGCCCATCTGGTCGGCAGTCACGGGGTTCATCTCGTCCGTGAACCGGCCGCGCCAGATGTTGCCGCCGCCCATGACCACGCCGACCTGCACGCCCAGATCACACAGGGCAACAATGGCCGCCGCTGCGCGATCCACGCGGGCTGCATCGAAGGAGAGCGGGCCGTTTTTCCTGTCGGTTATCTGCTCCGGCGCAAGCGTTTCACCGCTGAGCTTCAGAATAATGCGCTTGTACATACTATATTTCTCCTTTACCTTCAAAAAAAGGGAACGCCTAAAACGTTCCCTTTAAATATTATTTGAATCAGCCCTTCATCTTGGTCTGTTCTGCAACCTCTGCAGCCAGATCGGAGACCTTCTTCTCGAGGCCGTCGCCCATCTTGTAGCGGGTGAAAGCCAGGATCTTGGTGCCGGGCACCCTGCTCTCGATCATCTTTGCAACGGTCTCATCGGGATTCTTGACGAAGCTCTGCTCCATCAGGCAGACTTCCTCATAGAACTTGTTGATGCGGCCCTGTACCATCTTCTCGATGATCTTCTCGGGCTTGCCTTCGTTGCGGGCCTGAGCAGCCAGGATCTCGGTCTCATGCTCCAGATGCGCGGGGTTCACCTGATCGCGGGTGACATACTCGGGCGCAACAGGGGATGCGGCAGCGATCTGCAGTGCGACATCATGCAGCACTTCCTTGACGGCATCCGTCTTTTCGCAGGCAGCCTGAACCAGCACGCCGACCTTGCCGCCCATGTGGATGTAGGAATCGACCATGCCTTCGCCGGCTTCGTAGCGCACGAAGCGACGCACGGAGATCTTCTCGCCGATCTTTGCGGTCTTCTCGGTGACCAGATCGTTCACGGTCTGAGCCTCGTTGTCGGGCAGTTTCACTGCACCCAGAGCTTCGACGTCTGCCGGGTTGGCAACAACGACGGCCTTGGCGATCTGCTGAACCATGTCCTTGAATTCGGGGGTGTTGGCCACGAAGTCGGTTTCGCAGTTGACTTCAACCAGAGCACCGGTGCCGCACTTTTCGCAGATGAATGCGCCGACAACGCCCTCAGCGGCGATGCGGCTCTGCTTCTTGGCAGCCTTGGCCAGGCCCTTTTCGCGCAGATAGTCAATTGCCTTTTCGATGTCGCCTTCGCAGGCAGCCAGTGCCTTTTTGCAGTCCATCATGCCGCAGCCGGTACGACCGCGCAGATCCATAACAACTTTTGCGGAAATTTCAGCCATGATATTTGTCCTCCTCTTTGTATCGGTGGGGCAGGGGATATGCCCATTACACGCGTCATGCGGCATTCGGATGAACCGATTGTCGCATGCGCAATATTCATTAATTTATTCTGCAGCAGCCTCGGTGGCGGGGGCAGCCTCGTCTTCGAGCTGTTCGCCCTGCTTGCCTTCCAGCACCGCATCGGCCAACTTGCCGGCGATCAGCTTGACAGCGCGGATGGCGTCGTCGTTGCCGGGGATGACGTAGTCGATTTCGTCGGGATCGCAGTTGGTGTCAACGATGGCCACGATCGGGATGCCCAGGATGCGGGCTTCCTGCACGGCGATGCGCTCCTTGCGGGGGTCAACGATGAACAGTGCACCGGGCAGCTTCTTCATTTCGCGGATACCGCCCAGGTTCTTGAGCAGCTTTTCGCGCTCTGCACACAGCTTGATGACTTCCTTCTTGGGGAGCACGTCGAACTGGCCGTCGGCTTCCATCTTGTCGATCTCGTTGAGCTTCTTGATACGGGTCTGGATGGTGCGGAAGTTGGTCAGCGTGCCGCCCAGCCAACGGTTGTTCACATAGAACATGCCGCAGCGCTTTGCTTCGGACTCGATGGATTCCTGAGCCTGCTTCTTGGTGCCGACGAAGAGAATGCTCTTGCCTTCCATGGCCAGATCGCGGACGAACATGTAAGCTTCGTCAATCTTGCGAACGGTCTTCTGCAGGTCGATGATGTAGATGCCATTGCGCTCGGTGAAGATGTAGGGAGCCATCTTCGGGTTCCAGCGGCGGGTCTGATGGCCGAAATGTACGCCGGCCTCCAGCAGCTGCTTCATGGAAATAACTGCCATTTGGGTTTCCTCCTTCTTGTTTCAAACCTCCCCGCATATCATCTTCGAGCGGCACAACGGCAGGGGCCGAAGCAACCGCCGCGCGAATCAAACGCGGGTGCGTTTTGGATCTTCAATCCGATCCTGAAAGAGTATACCACAGCACGAGCCGCGAAACAAGGCGTGAATGTTAAATTATTGAAGAAAGTTTCTCCGAAAGACATTGACACGGGGCGCATTGTGCTGTAAAATATAATTACTCTTTGCACTGCATTACATTCCGCAAGGGATGCGAGATAACAGTACAAACTGAGCAGGCGATGCACCTTTGAAGGGTCATGGGGCCGGGCTGCGTGGGCGGCAGCAGCGTGTTGATACGGCACGGCTGTGGGACAGTTGTATGTTCCGCGGTTGTGCCTTTTTATATGCACATTTATCGCAGCAGCAGTCTCGCCGATGGGGTGGCAATGAGAGAAACCAATCTTAAAAAGGGGGATTCTCTTATGAAAACCAATGGATCCGTAAACATGAAGTCCGTCAATGAGGCAGCGGTCATTCGCAGGCTGTCCCTGATCAGCATCGTCGGCAACGCGGTTCTGTCTGCTTTCAAGCTCTTTGCGGGCATATTCGGCCATTCCGGGGCGATGATCTCGGACGCCGTTCACTCTTTTTCGGATGTACTGAGCACCATCATCGCCTGTATCGGCGTGAAGATATCCAAGCGGGCTGCCGACCGGGCGCACCCCTACGGCCATGAGCGCATAGAATGCATATCGTCTCTGTTCCTGGGGCTGCTGCTCACAGTCACCGGGCTTGGTCTGGGCAAGGCCGGCGTACAGAACATCATCTCCGGCAGCTACGAAAATCTGAGCGTCCCGGGCGGCATTGCGCTTTTCGCTGCGGTGCTGTCCATCGTGAGCAAGGAAGCGATGTACCGCTATACCCTTCACTATGCCAAAATCATCCGTTCCTCCGCTTTTACGGCCGATGCCTGGCACCACCGCTCGGACGCATTCTCATCCGTAGGCTCGCTCATCGGCATTGCCGGGGCCATGCTCGGCTTCCCGGTGCTCGACAGCGTCGCAAGCGCTGCGATCTGCCTGTTCATACTCAAGGTAGCGTACGACATTGCCAGGGATGCCGTTTCCAAACTGCTGGATACTTCCTGCGGCGAGGCCTATGAGAACAAGCTGCGGCACTTCGTTGAAAGTGAGGACGGCGTGCTCGGTGTGGATGTGCTGCACACCCGTATGTTCGGCAACAAGGTGTATATTGATTTGGAAATTCGCGTGGACGGGGATAAGCCGCTTCGGGAAAGCCACGCCATTGCCGAGCACCTGCACGACAGCGTCGAGCGCAGTTTTCCCGACATCAAGCATATCATGATTCACGTCAACCCGAGCGAGGAAACGCGAAAATAGAGCATCAGTGCCGCAGCGTCCGTGCAATCTGCCCGGCGATTGTCAGCATTTGCTCTGCCGTGTTTTCCGTTCCAAGCGTGACCCGTATTGTGCCGCGTGCATAGGCCTCGGGCACGGCGATTGCCTCTATGACGTGAGAGAGCACGCTCTCCTTGGAGTCACAGGCCGAGCCGGTCGCGACGGCTGTGCCCATCAGGTCGAGGCGATGCAGGAGCACCTCGCCGTCCGCATCTCTGAAGGACAGGCTGAGGCTGCCGGGGATGCGCTCCGCACTGCCGTTCACGATAAAGTCAAGCCCTTTTGCGCGAAGTGCCTCCAGCAGCGTATCCGACAATCCTTTTAAATAGGTTGCATCTTCTTCAAGCCGTGCATGGTGCTCGCAAAGTGCCTCCGCCATGCCGACGATGGAGGCGACGTTTTCCGTTCCCGCACGCATACCGTTTTCCTGAGAACCGCCGTGCAGCAGCGGCTCAGGTTCTGTTCCGTTTCGGACATAGAGAAAACCGATGCCCTTGGGGCCGTTGAATTTATGTGCCGAGGCGGAGAGCATGTCCACACCCAGTTCATCTACGTCTATCGGGATATGCCCGACGGCCTGTACGGCATCCGTGTGAAAGTGCACGCCATGCCGATGCGCTGCAGATGCCAGATCCCGTATCGGCTCTATGGTGCCGATTTCATTGTTGGCCAGCATGATCGAGACAAGAAGCGTATCATCTCTCAACGCGGCCTCGAGCGCGGCAACGTCCACACGCCCGCAGCCGTCCACCGGCAGACAGGAGACATCAAAGCCGAGTCTCTGCAGGAATGCACAGCTGTGCAGTACGGCATGATGCTCTATGACGTCCGTGATGATGCCGCCGTGACTGTGTGCATTTTTCAAGGCAGTGCCCACCAGCGCCCAGTTGTCGGATTCCGTGCCGCCGGAGGTGAAAAAAATCTCCTCGGGTTTTGCGCCGATGCAGGCGGCAATCTTTTCGCGGGCAGCAGTGACGGCCTTTCGCGGCTCACGCGCAAAGCTGTAGAGCGTGGACGGGTTGCCGTATTGCTCCCGAAGCCAGGGCCGCATGGCAGAAAGTGCCGCCGGACTCAGGGCAGTGGTGGCGGCATGGTCCGCATAAATGAAAGTTTTGCTCATAACCACATACAGACTCCCTAAAAACAGATACGACAAGTATAGCACAGCACGGGAAAATTGTCGACATCCATTTTCCGCAATAAATGCTTTACATTCCGACTTCTTTCCGATATAATGTCATTATGGGTTTTTGCGGTCGCATACCGATAAACGATGGAGGAAAAACAGTGAGCAAAAAACGCAAACGGCATCTTCAGGCCAAACTGCTGCTGGGTCTGGTGTCCATGGCAGGATTGCTGATTCTGGTTCTGACACCCACCGTTTCCGAACTGTACAGGAGCCGCATGGAGGAGTACTATACAAATCTGGCTTTTGCACAGGCCACCGTTGCGGCGGATCTGATAGACGGTGATCGCATCGGACAATACTATACCTCCGGCGAAACGGACGGCTATTACGATGAGGTTGCCGCATTCATGTTCGATGTGAAGCAGAAGATGAATCTGGAGTACTTTTACGTCGTTGTGCCGGAAGAGGACGGGATGGTCTATATCTGGGATGCCGAAAACGGGGCAGGCGGATACAAACCGGGCGAGACCGATCCCTACTACGGCGGTGACGACGAGGCGATGCACGCTGCCTTTGCCGCAGACGGCGAACAGAGCATACAGATCACCGACGATGACGACTACGGCTATCTGGCATCCGCCTACGTCGCCATACAGGACGGTGACGGCACACCTGTGGCGCTGGCATGCGTTGATATTTCAATGGATATGATCAATGCTCAGATCAGGCAGTTCGTGATACTGACGATGGGTGCGACGCTGCTGGTTCTGCTTATCTCCAATGTGGCTTTTTGCATCTACATCCGCAAAATTCTGATCCGGCCCCTGAACAGCCTGCACGATGCGACGGAGGATCTGGTAAAGAGCGATATGGCGCAGCTGGAATCCTTCAATGTGCAGGTCAATACCCGCGATGAGGTACAGGACCTGGCCGATGCTTTCAGGTACATGGTCGTGGAACTCAATCAGTACATCCGGAATCTGAGCCGCGTCACGGCGGAAAAGGAGCGCATCGGCGCGGAACTGGACGTGGCACGTCACATTCAGGCCTCCCTGCTGCCGTGCATCTTCCCGGCTTTTCCCGAACGCAACGAGTTTGACGTCTATGCTTCCATGACCCCCGCCAAGGAGGTCGGTGGCGACTTCTATGACTATTTCCTGGTGGACGATGATCACCTGGCGCTCGTCATGGCAGACGTCTCCGGCAAGGGCGTTCCGGCGGCACTTTTCATGATGATCTCAAAGACGCTGATCAAGACGGCGGCACAGAGCGGCATCAGCCCCCGCGCGGTGCTGGAGAAGGTCAACAACCAACTCTACGAGAACAACGATGCGGAGATGTTTGTGACCGTCTGGCTGGGCGTGCTGGAGATATCCACCGGCAGGATGCGCTGCGTGAATGCAGGACACGAGTATCCGGCAATAATGCACAAGGACGGCAGTTTTGAATTGCTGCGGGATCGTCACGGATTTGTGCTGGCCGGCATGGAGAACTCCCGATACAAGGAATATGAACTGGAACTGCATGCGGGCGATCGCCTCTTCGTCTACACGGACGGCATACCCGAGGCGACCGATTCGGCCGGTACGCTCTACGGCACCGATCGCATGCTCTCTGCCCTCAACAGCGACAAGGCGGCATCGTGCCGGCAGATACTTGATATCGTTCACCAAAGTGTGGATGCCTTCGTGGGCGACGCACCCCAGTTTGACGATATGACCATGCTCTGCCTTGAAATGAAGCATATCGATTCGGAGATGAAAAAGATCGGCATTGTACCGACCTTGGACGAACTTCCCCGCGCAGTGGCTTTCTTTGAGAGTTTTCTGGATGCCAATGACGCCTCCGGCAAACTCGTGGCACAGCTCAACGTGGCGGTCGAGGAGATATTTTCAAACATTGCCCGCTACAGCGGTGCGACGATTGCCACGCTGGGCTGCAGGGTTTCACACGGCAGCATCGAGATGCGCTTTTCGGACAACGGTCGCCCCTATGATCCGACCACCAGACCGGATCCGGATACCACATCTGCCGCGGAAGACCGCGATATCGGCGGACTGGGCATCTTCATGGTGAAAAAGATGATGGATGATATGCGCTATGAATACGGGGACGGTCTGAATATACTGACGCTGGTTAAGCATATGTGAGGCAAGCCATGAACGAGAAACTCTTCAGAAAAACAGGCATCGACCGCGTCAACTCGCCGGAACAGCTCAATGAATACATCCGTGTGGCCAACCCGGCCATCTGGCTGGTACTGGCCGCCGTGGTGTCCCTGCTGCTCGGCGTGCTGGTATGGGGCGTGTTCGGCAGCGTGGAGACGCAGGTCAAGGCAGGTGTGGTCGTAGAGGATCAGACCGCAGTCTGTTATGTCACGGCTCAGTACACCTCACAGATGAAGCCGGGCATGACAGTCACGATCGGGGATGTAACGGGCAGCATTCAAAGCGTGGACGATACGCCCGTCTCTGCCGCCGGTCTTTCCGACTACCTGCGCTATCTGACGGGTTTTACGGCGGACGACTTCTGCTGCACTGCAACGCTTGACGTGCAGGGCGTTTCAGACGGCGAGTATGCCGCGCTTGTTACGCTGAGCAGTCTGCATCCGATTTCCTTCGTGATACACTGAGACGGGGTGACGCATGTGAGACAGACAAAGCCGGTCAAACGGGTCCCCGTCGTTATACAGCTGGAAGCGTTGGAGTGCGGTGCCGCCTGCCTGACGATGATATTGGCCTATTACGGCAAGTGGGTGCCGCTCGAGCAGGTGCGCGCCGCCTGCGGCGTATCCCGTGACGGCTCAAAAGCAAAGAACATACTCCTGGCGGCACGCAGCTACGGTCTGACGGCCAAGGGCTACCGCTACGAGCCGGAAGCACTCAGGCAGAGCGGTTCGTTTCCCTGCATCGTTCATTGGGAATTTAATCACTTCGTCGTGCTCTGCGGCTTTCGGGGTGAAAAGGCGGTGATCAATGATCCCGCCAAGGGCACATATACGGTCTCCAAGGAACGCTTTGACGAGGCCTTCACGGGCATTTGCCTGATGTTTGAGCCGGGTGAAAATTTTGTGCCCTCCGGGAAACCCAAGAGCATCATGCAGTTCATGAAAAAGAAGCTCAGGGGTACGGGCAGCGCTTTTGCGCTCGTCGCCGTCACGACGGTGATCACCTCCCTGATCGGCATCATTACGCCGGGCTTTTCAAACGTGTTTGCGGATTATCTGCTCACGGGCAAAAATCCTGAGTGGTTTGAACCCTTCATGTACGGCATTTCCGCGCTGGCGCTGGTGCAGCTCATCGTCACGTGGATACAGGCAACCTATTCCTACAAGGTCAACGGCAAGATCGCCATTGTGGCCAACTGCGAATACATGTGGCATGTGCTGCGCCTTCCCATGGCCTTTTTCTCGCAGAGGATGGCGGGCGATGTCGCGGAGCGCCGCAGCCGCAACGAGACGATCGCGGGCAGCATCATATCAACCTTTGCGCCGCTGGGCATACAGACGGTCATGATGCTCTTCTACCTCTTTGTCATGCTGCGCTACAGCCTGCCGCTCTCTTTGATCGGCATCACTTCCACGGCACTGAACATGCTGGCGGGGCACATCATCTCCCAAAGGCGCGTCAATCTGACCCGCGTGACGAGCCGCGACAGGAGCCGGCTCATTGCAGCGACGGTGAACGGCATCGAGATGATTGAGTCCATCAAGGCGGCAGGTGCAGAGAGCGGCTATTTCGAAAAATGGTCGGGCTATCAGGCAAGTGCCAATGCCTCCGAGGTGAAATACGAGCGCATGAACGCCTGCCTGGAGATTATTCCGTCGGTCATATCCACGGCAGCCAATACAGCGGTGCTGATGGGCAGCGTGTACCTCTGCCAAAGGGGCGCTTGGACCGTCGGCATGATCACCGCCTTTTCGGGTTTTCTTTCTTCTTTCCTTTCGCCGGCCACTCAGCTTATCGGTGCATCCCGGACTTTTCAGGAGATGCGCACCGACATGGAGCGCATCGAGGACGTCATGGAGTATCCCACGGATGTGCCGCCGCAGGATGAGGCGATTTCACCCGATAAGGAGTACGGCAAGCTCAGCGGCAGGATTGAAATCAAAAATATCAGCTTCGGCTATTCACCTCTGGAAGAGCCGCTTATAAAGGACTTTTCCATGACGCTGATGCCGGGCAAACGCGTGGCCATCGTCGGGGCGTCCGGCTGCGGCAAATCTACGCTCTCCAAACTGATTTCGGGACTGTACAGACCCTGGTCGGGAGAAATCTTTTTTGACGGCAAACCGATATCTGAGATCAATCGCAGCGTCTTCACGGGGTCACTGGCGGTGGTCGATCAGGACATCACGCTCTTTGCAGACACGATTGCCAACAACATCAGGATGTGGGACGATTCCATCGAGGATTTTGAGATGATACTCGCGGCGCGGGATGCGCAGATGCACAGCGACATCATGCAGCGTGACGGCGGCTATCGCTACAAGCTCACGGAGGGTGGGCGAAATCTCTCCGGCGGCCAGCGGCAGCGCCTGGAGATCGCACGCGTGCTGGCGCAGGATCCGACCATCATCATCATGGATGAGGCAACCTCCGCGCTCGATGCAAAGACGGAATATGACGTGGTCAAGGCCATAGCGGATCGCGGCATCACCTGCATCGTGGTGGCGCATCGCCTCAGCACCATTCGCGACTGCGACGAGATCATCGTGCTCGATCACGGACAGGTCACGGAGCGGGGCACGCACGAGGAACTGATGGCGCTCGGCGGCCGATACACAAAGCTGGTCTGCAGCGAATAGGGGAGGAGGCATCGTGCATGGGTTGGTTTGACGAGCAGATACGTCGGCGCATTGCGCATGACGATGATTGCTTTGCCGATGCTTTTGCCCGGGTCTCGAGCGCTGTCATGGGTGAACGCCTCCTGCACGCGATGGAGGACGAAAGCACGCGCACAAGGAACGCGATCGCTCAGATACTGGGATACTACCGCATCAAGCCGCCGGAACTGCCGGAAGACATCCGGGATCTGAACGACCGGATCGATTTCCTCCTGCGCCCGTCCGGCCTTCTGCGCAGGCCGGTGAAGTTGGAGGGCACATGGTACAGGGACGCCGTCGGAGCATACCTGGGGATTCGCAGCGATGACGGTACGCCCGTGGCACTGCTGCCCTGCGGGCTGAGCGGCTATCGTTTCTACGATGTTCACAGCGGCAAATGGGTGCGGCTGAACAAAAACACGCGGCACATGATCGATTCGGAGGCGCTGTGCTTCTACAGACCTCTGCCGCAAAAGAAGATCGGCGTTCGGGATATGCTGAGGTATATCGCGGGATGCCTGTCCGCAGCGGATGTGGTGTTGCTTGGCTGCGTGTCGCTGGCCGCTGCGCTCATGGGCCTGCTGTTGCCGAAGATCCAAAGGCTGATCTACGGCTCGGTCATCGAAAGCAGGAACATGCAGCTGCTTCTTGCAGTCTTCGGTTTTCTGTTTTGCGTGAGTCTGGCTCGGGTATTCATCGGCGCGATAAAGACGCTCGTGCACGCACGGCTGGAGCGCAAGCTGGCCGTTCAGGTGCAGGCGGCGACCATGATGCGCCTGCTGTCCCTGCCGGCCTCGTTTTTCAAGGCGCATGCCTCGGGTGACTTGGCGGGGCGCATGGAAAATGTCAATTCCCTGTGCAAGCTTCTCGTGGAGAGCGTGCTCTCTGCGGGATTGACGGGCCTGTTTTCCCTGGTGTACATCACCCAAATGGTTTCCTACGGTCCGGGCCTTGTGATACCGGGTCTGGCAGTCATACTCTGTACGCTGGTCGTATCGCTGATTGCGCTTCTCGTGCAGGTTCGCGTTTCCATGAAGAAGCTGCAGTTGTACGCCGAGGAAAAAGGCATGGAGTATGCGCTGCTCACGGGCCTTCAGAAGATACGCCTTGCGGGCGCTCAGAAGCGTGCCTTTGCCAAATGGGCAGATATATACGCAAAGCGGGCACGGCTTGAATATGATCCGCCGGTGTTTTTGAAGCTGTCCAAGGTGATCACGAGCACCGTATCCCTTGTGGGCACGATCGTGATCTACTACCACACCGTCAGGACGGGGCTGCCTCTGGCGGACTACTATGCTTTCAACAGCGCCTACGGCATGGTGATGGGCGCGTTCACCTCTCTGACGGGCATGGCGGGCACGTTTGCCATGATCAGACCTGTGCTGGACATGGTACGACCCATACTGGAAAATGTGCCGGAAACAGCGGGAAACAAACGGACCGTCACAAGGCTCGGCGGAGGCATCGAGCTGAGCAACGTGTCGTTTCGATATACTCCGGGAGGGCCGCTGATACTCAATGACCTCAGTCTGAAGATCCTGCCGGGGCAGTATGTCGCGATCGTCGGTACGACGGGCTGTGGCAAATCCACGCTGATGCGGCTGATGCTTGGCTTTGAAACACCGCAGCGGGGCGCGATCTACTATGACGGCTGCGATCTGTCCACGATCGATCTCAAATCGCTGAGACGGCACATCGGCACGGTCATGCAGGACGGCAAGCTGCTGGGCGGCGACATCTATTCCAACATCGTCATTTCCGCGCCCACGTTGACCATGCAGGATGCGTGGGAGGCTGCGGAGCTGGCAGACATTGCCGACGACATACGCGCCATGCCCATGGGCATGCATACCTTCATTGCCGAAGGCACCGGCGGCATATCCGGCGGCCAGCGGCAGCGCCTGATGATCGCCCGCGCCGTTGCGGGCAAGCCCAGTATACTGATGTTTGATGAGGCCACGTCGGCGCTGGACAACATCACGCAAAAGACCGTGTCCGATGCGCTTGATGCCCTGAAGTGCACACGCATCGTGATTGCGCATCGCCTCTCCACCATAAAGCAGTGTGACAGGATCATCGTGCTTGACAAGGGCAGGATTATCGAGGACGGCACATACAAAGAATTGATTGCCCGAAACGGCTTCTTTGCAGAGCTTGTGGCGCGGCAAAATCTGTAAAAACTTCAAAGTATGCAGGAAAATACGCTTGATTGTAGAAAATAACATAATACGGCCGTACAGCTATAAGAGACGAAAGGAGGCATGGTCATGTCGAAAGAGGAGAAACCCGTAGCGGAGCAAGCAGCGCTGATTGATGAGGATTTGGCGAATGTGACGGGCGGAAGCACCCCCGAGCTACTGGTCAATACAGCAGAAGCGAATCATCTCATGGATCTGGAAAAGCCCGGAGAACGCGATCTGAATACCCTGGAATGACTTTCAGCCGAAGGTCGTAACCGATGTTTGAGATGGGTAAGACGCAAGTTGTGAACCGCTGACATCAAAGAATCGCAACAACGGTGATAAAGATCGGGATGGATGAATTGATGTCCCGAATACGAATGAAAAACAAGGAGAACAAGATAATGGCAAATTTTGATAAGGACAAGATGGAAAAAATCCTCGGCGCGCAGAGCGCGGAGGCTCTGAAGGCACTGGCCAAAGCCAACGGCATTGATATGAGCGATGAGGATGCCAGGATCAGCTTTGAGCAGATTAAAAACGGCATGAGCGAACTGAAGGATGAGGAACTGGACAATGTTTCCGGCGGCCTCGAGAGTTCAGCTCTGACACTCACTTCTTCGCAAAGTGCATGCCTTGAAAATGTGAACGCTGCCTGCGTGATCAGCAACTCTCAGGCAAATCTGTGCCTGACTGCACTGATGAGCAACAGTTCAACCAACAAGTGTCTGCTGGAGTTGGTGAGATGCGTAGTGATCTGACCAACCCAAACGTCAAAACGGCTTCCGACGCATGTGTCGGAAGCCGTTTTTTGACACTGTGAACCATTATTTTCTGTTCGCCATGCCGTCGATGCCGACGCTGATGGCAGCGTAGTCGCCGATGGCATCGCCCAGTTTGGCAGGAACGACATTGCAGACCGAACGCGACATTTCCAATGCCTCGGCATCGATCACGCGTTGCGACGCGTCACGGAAGTAGCGTTCGGCGCGGGCATAGATGCTGCCCACCACGATGCGTTCCGGGTTGAGCAAATCGATCAGCAGTGCCAGGCAGGCCCCCAGCTTTTCGGCACTGATATTCAGTGCCTCTGCCATTTCCGCATCACCTGCATCGGCACGCAGCACCGCATCGCGGGCAGAGACGCCGCCCGTCAGCTGTCGGATGCCGCCGCCGGAGCAGAAGCCTTCGTAGGAGCCGTACTTGTTATAGCCGACGGGACCGTCGGCCGCGGCGCGTACATGACCGATCTCGCCCGCCATGTCGTTTGTACCGGCATAGAGGCGGCCGCCCAGTATCAGTCCCGCACCCAACCCCGTACCGAAGGTCAGAAAGATCATGTTGCGGCAGCCGCGCCCTGCGCCGAAGCGCCACTCAGCCAGCGCACAGGCATTTGCATCGTTCTGGACAAAGGCGGGGATGCCCAGTTTTTCTTCCAGATAGGCCACGATGGGCACTTCGTCCCAGCCGGGCAGATTGGGCGGCGAGAGTATCAGCCCCCGTTCGGAATCCAGCGGACCGCCGCAGCTCACGCCCACAGCCTCGTACTTCCCTGCGGGGACGTGCTCCAGCAGTGCATCCAGAAGTTCACGCCAGGAGGGATAATCTGCGGTGCGCAGCGCATAGCGGCTGAGGATCTCGCAGTTTTCGTTGCCGCTTACCAGCGCACACTTCGTGCCGCCGATGTCCAGTCCAAGATACAGCTTGCTCATTTTTCTTCTCCGAACATTTTCGCTTCCACGCGCATACAGAGCTGATGGTACAGCGGCAGATGCTTTTCCTGCACACGATATGTCTCGGTTTCATCTACATTGAGCAGTATGTCCGCCTCAGCCGCCATCTTACCGCCCGTCTTGCCGGTGAGTGCGATGCACTTGCCGCCCAGTGCGTGCGCCGTTTTCATGGCGCGCAGCACATTCTCTGCGTTGCCGGAGGTGGAAATGCCGATGAGCACATCGCCGCATTTGCAGTAGGCCATAACCTGCTGAGCATAGGGCAGCTGACCGTCCTGATCGTTGGCGACCGCGCCGATGAGTGCATTGTTGGCCGTCAGATCAATCGCCGGCAGGCCCAACTGCAGCTTTTCAGCCCAGGGTTCGCCGATCCTTTCGATCAGATCACGAGGCAGGGGACGCTTGCTCATGAAGCCCTTGACCAGTTCGCCCAGTATGTGCGCCGAGTCCGCGCCACTGCCGCCGTTGCCACAGATCAGCAGCTTGCTGCCGTTTTTGAAGCATTCGTACAGCATTTCAACCGCACGATCCAGATTCTCATGCATGATCAAAACCCTCCCCGTTTGTGGCCGCCATCACCCGCGCGTAGAGGTTGGGAATGGAGACCTTGTGATCGACCGTAAAGTGCCAGCCCACGCCGCCCGTGGATACGGGGCGATTGACGATGTTCTTGCGCGGACGGTAGTAGTAGTTGGGATCGTCATAGCCGATGTTCCTGTGATAATCGCCCAGATCGATCAGGTCAAAATTCGCAGTGGTGATGTCGCGCACGGGGTAGCCCAGGTTGCGCGTGATGGCCAGTGCCTTCAGAAAGACCTCCGGGCCGATGACGCCCGAGCCGAAGTTCAGGAACACACCGCCGTCCAGCTGCGAAATCGAGTGGCAGTACTTGTGAAAATCGATGCCGCTGGCCCGACCGATGGCAGAGAAATCGCAGGTCGGATGCTCGTGGATGATGTCCGTGCCCAGTGCGATGTGATAGGTGGCGGGAATGTCAAACTTGTAAGCCTGATAGAACACGCAGTCATCGCGGTGGGGGAAGCGATCCGGGTGCGCATCGACGTATTCCGCCAGTGCACAGCCGTAGCCGTGGGTTTGTCCTGCCTTGATGGCCTCGTTCATCCAGCCGCCGGTCTCCTCCCACATGCCGAACGAGCCGTCCTCGATGGCGGTGGGCACGTGCTCGGAGGTGCCGCCCAGATACGCCAGTTCGAAATCATGAATCGAGCAGGCGCCGTTGCCGGCGATGTGCGTGATGATGCCGTGCTGCATCAACGCGATCAGATAGCGGCTCAGCCAGTTCTTGATTACGTGTGCGCCCATGGACAGTACCACGGGCCTGCCGTTTTGCCGCGCCTTGACGATGCGTGCCGTCAGCTCGTCGAACTCGGGGCAGTCCCATACGGGTACGGGATCGGTATCGGGGTTTTTGAGATCCTCGATTTTGACGATATTCACGCGGTTGCGTGACGACCAGGTATGAATGCCGGAAAAATCCAGCTGCTCATCTCTGCGCATTATTTTGTCCTCCCAAACTGATTCCTGATTTCATCGGCCGTTGCCGTGCCGGTCTGACCGAGCTTTTGAATCGTGACGGCCGAAGCAAGATTGCCCAGCGCTGCCGCCTCGGCCAGAGATGCCCCTGCGCCCAGTGCCAGCGCACAGGCGGAGAGGAAGCTGTCACCCGCACCCACGATGTCAATCGGCGGTGCAACCTTTTGCGGCAGCACGTGCATGACCGCGTCCTCGGTTACGCAGAGTGCTCCCTGACCGCCCATGGTGATGAGTGCGTCCATGCCGGTCAGGCTGCGAAGCGCCTCGGCCACAGGCAGATAGTCCTCCGGGGTCACCGCAGCAGGGGAGAGGTGGACGGCACGCGCCGACTCGATCTCATTGGGCTTGACGATGCAGCCCGCATATTCGGCAATGCGTTCACGGCTGTCCACGATCACACGCTTTCCGTTGGTTGCCAGATCGCGTATGGCCTGCCGGACGCGCGGGGTGATCACGCCAAAGCTCAGCTGATCGGATACGGCGATCACGTCCGCATCCGCTGCGGCATTTTTCAGGCATTCCAGCACCCGCGTCTCGCAGACTTCGGACATTGCTTCGCGGTTTTCAAAGTCTATGCGCGGATCTTCGTAGCGCACGTCACCGTAGCCCATGCGATAGGGCTTGACGTAGCAGGGCGTCACGCGGGAAGGATCGACGGCCGAGCAGTGAAGAGGAAGATCAACTTCTGCCATGAGCTGCTTTGCAATCTCGCCGCGAAAATCCCTGCCCAGCAGCGTGACCGGCACGACGGACGCACCCAGCGCACGCATATTGTTCATGACGTTGCCCGCACCGCCCAGTGCGTATCTCTCTTCGACAACGGGAAGATTGTGGTGCGGCGTCTCGCGCGAAAGCTCGGACAGACGCATGTCCGCCATCCAGTACGCATCCACGCATACGTCGCCGATCACAACGGCATGCACGCGGGAAACGGTGTGCAGCAGTGCGTCCAGACGTGATCTGTCAAGTTCAACCGTTTGCATAGTCTGTTTATGCCTCCTTGGGATAAAAGGATAGTTTTCCGTCGAATATTTCGGAGAGTACCAGAGCAGAGGTGCCGGTCAGTGCGGCCTGCTTGCCAAAACTTGCGCGGTGCATTCTGACCCGGCGGCAATCCTGCGCGAGCGTACTGCTGTTGATGCGTTCGCTGAGCAGATGCATCATCAGTTCGTCGGCTTCGCGGTCGGTATGCTGGTAGATATAGATAAGTTCCGGATCGAACACGTTGACCATGTTGGCCAGTGCACAGGCCAGCGCGTCGGCATATTCCTGCGCGGCAGAGAGCGCTTCGGGCATGCCGCTCACGGCCGCTGACCAAACATCCTCCCAATTGTGCAGAGCCATCGGTACATCCTGCGGCAGGCGTGCACGGATATGGTGCAGCATGCGATGGGTGCTGGCATAGAGTTCCAGACAGCCCTTTCGCCCGCATGGACAGGACGGGCCGTCAATATCGATCACGGTGTGTCCCAGTTCGCCGCCGAGCCCGTGATCCCCCATGTATGGACGGTCGTTGACGATCACGCCACAGCCGATGCCTTCGTGGATGAGCACAAAGAGAAAGTTCGCATGGCTGCGCCCGTCACCCATCAGCTTTTCAGCCAGTGCGGCAGCAGCGCTGTCCGAGGAGAAAAATACGGGCAGCCCCGTGTGCGCGTGTATGATATCCACGACGGGAAAATCATGTATACCGAAGAAATTGGACGGTGCGAGCATTGTGCCGCGCGACCGATTGACCGGGCCGATGGATGCAATGCCGACGCCCAGAATCCGCCTGTCAAAGTCGCGCCGGACGGCATCGATTGCGTCCAGTATCATTTTTTCCAGAATCTCTGCGTTCATTCCGGATACGTACTCGCGCTGCTCCAGACGCAGTATGTTTGCACGCAGATCGCTCAGCACCACCTCCACGTTCCAGCGCGTGATCAGCACGCCCATGACGCAGGGGGAGGTGGGGGAGAGATCCAGCAATCCTGCCTTTCGGCCGGGGGCACCGGAGCATGATTGCTCGTTTTCGCTTTCCCGCACCAGATCCAGTTGAGCAAATTCGGATATGATGTTGCTCACACTCATCTTGCTCAAATGAGTGGCCGTCGCCAGTGCACGGCGGGATATGAGCGGATTTTCGATGATTGCCCGCAGCACAAGGCAGCGATTGGCTATTTTCAGATCAATGGCCGTCTGGCCGGTACGCACATCCATGCTCCCGTGTTCCCTCCCTTCAGGCAGTTTTTTTCATAAATATGGGGCCGCCGATGGCAGCCCCATATTTATAATTTGAGTCTTAGCCCAGCAGATTGTTCTCTTCGATGTACTGAGCCGTCAGCATGGTAGCACCGGTGTCGACATCTTCGAACTCGGTGGTGCCGTTGGTCAGGTACTCGATAGCGGTCTTCACGCCTTCATAGCCCATGGTGTAGGGGTTCTGAGCGGTGGTGGCCACCAGATAGCCCTCAGCAACCAGGTTCAGGATAGCATCGGACTTGTCGAAGCCGACAGCCAGCACGGTGCAGCCTTCGCCTTCAGCCTTGATGGCGTTGCCGGTGCCCACGGTGCAGCCTTCATTTGCGCCGAACAGTGCTACGCAGCCGTCGGTGATGAAGTTGGTGGCAGCTTCCTGAGAACGTGCGGCATCGCCGTCGGTGTAGACATCCTCGAGGATTTCGAAGTTGGTGCCTTCGAAAGCTGCGCGGAAGCCGGTTGCACGCTGCTGAGTGGAAACGGTGGAAGCATTGACGTTCACAATGCCGATTTTGCCTTCGGTCACGCCTGCGGCCGTCAGAGCATCCAGCAGGGTCTGGCCTGCCAGAGTGCCGGCTGCGGTGTTGTCGGTGGCCAGAGTCTGCAGGGCGACATCGCTGTCAGCGGGGGAGTCCACATAGATGAACTTCACGCCGTCTGCATCGTACTGTTCGATGGTGGCAACTTCGGTCTGCGGGCCGTTGGAGGCGAGCAGGATCACATTGGCGTTGTCAGAGTAGGCGTTGTTGATGCACTCGATCTGAGCGGCATCGTTCTTAGCGGTCGTCGGTCCGTTCCAGACATAGCGTACGCTCACGCCTGCGGCCTGAGCTTCTGCGATGGCAGCCTGAGCGCCTTCGTCAACGGATACCCAGTGCTTGTCTTCCAGGTCCATGGTGATCAGGTAGATGGTGTAGTCCTCTGCGAGGGCTGCGGCGCAGGTCAGAACCATTGCCAGAACGAGAGCCAGTGCGAACAGTTTCTTCATAAATCTGTTCCTCCTTTAATATTATTAAAATGCGCGTGGCATTTTAATTCGTTTTTTATGCCTTCTTTTTGATGGAGAACTTGCCGCTGCGGCGGATAACGTCGATCAGCACCGAGAGAATAACGATGGCGCCGACCACGACATTCTTGAAACCGACCTGAGTGTTGAGCATCTGCAGGCCATTGTCCATGACGGCCCACACGCTTGCGCCCACCAGTACAGCCGAAAGTATACCTGTGCCGCCCATGGTGGAGATGCCGCCGATAACGGAGGCCGCGACTGCGAAGGTCTCGTAGGAAGTGCCGGCGTTCATCGTGCCGGTACCGGACTGTGCACAGGTGATCAGACCCGTAATGCCCGCACAGAAGGCGGAGACCAAGTAGGCCTTGATGATGGTCAGCGGCACATTGACGCCCGAAAGCTTGGAAGCCTCAACGTTGGAACCAATGGCGTAGATGTGACGGCCGGTGCGCGTGTAGGCGAGAATGAAGTTGAATATCGCCCAGAGGATCAGCGCGATCCAGAAGGTGTTGAAGATACCCAGCGTCTTGCCGTAATAGCAGAAGTTCTGCACGCCCTGCGCAGCTTCGCGCCACTTGCTGCCCGCTGCGACGATGGAGTCGGTGTTGACGTTGTTGTTGACCAGCTGTGCAATGCCGCGGCAGATGGTCTGCGTGCCCAGCGTGGCCACGAAGGGAGGCAGCTTGCAGCGTGCAACCAGTTCACCGTTGAGCACGCCCACGAAGAGGCAGGCTGCCATGGAGATCAGTATGGCGGGAACCGGGTGCATGCCGTTGCAGATCAGGGTAGCAATGGTCATGCAGCTCATGCCGACCAGAGAACCGATGGACAGGTCAATGTTGGCGGTGATCAGCACGTAGCCCTGGCCGATACCCACGATGATCCACGGGGCGATCTGACGCAGCAGGTTTGCAATGTTGCGCTTGCCCAGGAAGTTCGGATTTTTGAGGTTGAAGATCAGGCAGAGTACGATCAGACCGACGAGCACCGTCAGCACCTGACCTACACCGCGCGAGGAAAGAAATTTTTTGACAGGATTCTGATTCTTGTTCTTTTCCATATCGAAATGCCGCTCCTTTCGCTTAAGCCCCGACTTTCTTGGCGGTATTGAGCTTGGACTCAAACCGGGTCGCATATTCCAGTATCTTTTCCTGAGTGGCTTCCCTGACGTCCATCTCGCCGGTGATACGGCCGTCGCACATCACGATGATGCGGTCCGCAATGCCCAGCACCTCCGGCATTTCGGAGGAGACGAATATGACGCTGATGCCCTGCTGCTTGAGCTTGTTCATCAGATGATAGATTTCAACCTTGGCGGCCACGTCGATGCCGCGCGTCGGCTCATCGAATATGACCACGCGGCTGTCACGCGCCAGCCACTTGGCCACGACGACCTTCTGCTGATTGCCGCCGGAGAGGCTGCCCGCATCGACTTCATCGTTGGCCATTTTAATGGAAAAGTTTTTGACGGAATCCTTCACCATTTGGCTGACCTTGCGGCGGTTGACCACGCCGATCCTGTTGCAGGCAATGTCGAGGTTGGGCAGTTCCAGATTGCTGCGAACGGAAAGCTTTGTACACAGGCCGTCCTTCTTGCGATCCTCCGGTGCCAGCACCAGACCGTTTCTGATGGCGTCCATGGGGTTATGTATGACAACTTCCTTACCGTCTATAAAAATCCGGCCGGATTGCTTGGGGTCTACGCCGAAGATGGCACGCGTCGTCTCGGTGCGCCCGGCACCCATCAGGCCCGCGAAGCCCAGAATCTCGCCCTCGTAGGATTCAAAGGAAATGTCGCGCACCATGCGGCCGGCGTTGAGATGCCTGACCTCAAGCACCTTCTTGCCCTTTGCGCACTCGACGCGGGGGAATTTTTCCTTGATTTCGCGGCCGACCATATTGGCAATGATGTCGTCCATGGAGATGTCATGGAAGTTTGTTTCCAGTATGAACTGACCGTCGCGCAGTATGGTCACGCGATCCACGATGTGCTGCAGCTCCTCCAGACGGTGGGAGATGTAGACGATGCCGCGCCCCTCGCTCTTGAGCTGCCGGATGATGCGGAACAGTTCTTCGATTTCATTGGAAGTCAGTGCGCTGGTCGGCTCGTCCATGATCAGCACCTTTGCGTCCGTGGAGAGTGCCTTTGCAATCTCGACCATCTGCTGCTTGGAGACCTGAAGATCGCCGACGGTGGTTGTGGGGGAGAGATCAATGTGCAGATTCTCCAGTATCTTGCCGGCCTCGCGGTTCATTTCACGCTGCGAGAGCATGCGCATGCCGCCGACCTTCTCGCGGCCCAGAAAGATGTTTTCCGCAACCGTCAGATGGCGGCAGAGGTTCAGCTCCTGATGGATGATAGCTATACCCAGTTCCTGAGCTTTCTTGGGGGTCAGAGCGTCAATCTCCTGACCGAAAACACGTACGCTGCCTGCGTCCTTCTGGTAGACGCCGGAGAGCACCTTCATCAGCGTGGACTTGCCCGCGCCGTTTTCGCCCAACAGAGCCATGACCTCGCCGCCGCGCAGCCGGAAGGAAACGTTGCTCAGTGCCTTCACGCCCGGGAACTGCTTGGTAATGCCCTGCATCTCAACGATATATTCGCTGCTCCTGTTCTCCATGTTCACCTGCACTTTCCGGTGGATTGCTCCGCCTTCAGCCAATTTGTAAAAGTGTTTTACAATCTAATTGCATTATAACACAGTCTTTACGCCGCTGTCAATAGGGAAATGCATCGTGAAGCAAAAAAATTCATCTCGGATGATTTGTTAAAAGATATGTGAACATCTTGACAAAGCGCTGCCCCGGTATTAGAGTTGTGGTGTTTTTGAACAGCGAACAATGGAGGACGCGAAGCATATGGAGATCATACATTCCGACTATCTGCGGGGACATTTCAGGTTTGCGCTCTTTGACTTTGACGGCACGCTCAGCCTGATACGCGAGGGCTGGCAGAAGATCATGAAGGGCTATTTCTACGAGGAACTGAGCAGGACGCCCAAGGCCGAGGGCGAGGCTGCGCTGCGCGGCTGCATCGATGATTTTGTTGACAAAAGCACCGGCAAACAGACGATCTATCAGTGCATCGAACTGGCTGAGGAGATCTGGAAGCGCGGCGGCGAACCGCTGGATCCGCAGGCGTATAAGGACGAATATTCGCGCCGTCTGCTGGACGAGGTGGGGCATCGCATCCGCGGTCTGGAGGAGCGGGCGATTGATCCGTCCGAACTTCTTGTGCCCGGCGGCATCGAGATCCTGAAGGCACTGCAGGGTCGCGGCGTTGCCATATTTATTGCCAGCGGCACGGACGAGGTCTATGCCGCGCACGAGGCTGAACTGCTGGGCGTGACACCTTATCTGGCCGCCCCGGTCTACGGTGCTCAGCGCGATTACAAGTCCTTCTCCAAGAAGATGATCGTGGAGCGCATCATCCGCGAAAACGAACTCTCCGGCAACGAACTGGTCGGCTTCGGCGACGGCTTTGTGGAGATTGAAAACGTGAAGGAAAGCGGCGGCTTTGCCGTAGGTCTGGCCACGGACGAAAAGCATCATGACGGCCGCGTGGATGCATGGAAGCGTGAGCGGCTGATCAACGCGGGTGCGGACATCATCATACCGGATTTCTCGCACACCGATGAACTCATGGGCTATCTCTTCCCGCAGAGATAATTTCCGCATTTCGACTTGATTTACCGCAGCCTTGCGCCTATAATGGAAGTGTAATGTGCAGGAGGAGATGCCGTGCTATGAACCAAGGAAAGATAGCTGTGATCGGCGGCGCAAACATGGATATCGGCGGCTTCGTTTCGGACAGACTGCGCATGCGCGATTCCAACATCGGCACGGTGCGGTTAAGTCCCGGTGGCGTGGGCCGCAACATCGCCGAAAACGCTGCCAGGCTCGGCCTGCAGACGGAGTTTGTGGGTGCCATAGGCGGCGATGCAAACGGCAAGATACTGCTTGAGGACTGCCGTGAAAAGGGCATCGGCACGGCACACTGCCTCGTGTCCGAAGAGGATCGCACGTCCGTCTATCTCTTTATCGACGACGAACACGGCGATATGTGCGTGGCCGTGAACGACATGGCCATTCAAAGCAGGCTCACACCGGCGTTTTTTGAGGACAAGCTGCCCTGGCTCAATACGCTCAGTGCGGTGATACTGGATGCCAATCTGCCGGGCGAATCGCTTGCCTACCTTGCCCGGGAGGTTCATGTGCCGCTGATTGCGGATGCCGTGTCGGTGGCCAAGGCACCGCGCCTTGAATCGGCCCTGCCGGGGCTGTATGCCATCAAGCCTAACCGCTACGAGGCCGAGGTTCTCACGGGCATCGCGGTGACGAACATGCAAAGTGCGCTCGATGCGGCCAATGCGCTGCTGGACCGGGGTGTGCAGCGCGTGTACCTGACGATGGGGCCGCAGGGGGCGTTCTGTGCCGAGCAGGGCAGGGCATATTTCGTGCCGACACTGACGCACGAGATCGCCAATGCCACGGGCGCGGGCGATGCCTTTACCGCAGCAATCGCCTGGGCGCAGGTGAACGGCTGTTCGTTTGCGGACAGTGCGCGGGCCGGTGTGGCGGCGGCTGCCATCGCGACTGCTGCGGCGGAATCCGTCAGCCCGTATATGTGTGCCGATGTGGTATTTCGGAACATGGCAAATATAAAGATCGACGAGATCGGATTTTAGAGGAGGATATGACAATGAAATTGAATGCATATTTGGATATCGCACCCGAAGTGAAGGCGGCACTGGAGAGCGGTAAGCCCGTGGTGGCTCTGGAATCGACCATCATTTCCCACGGCATGCCCTATCCGCAGAACGTTGAGACGGCGCTGAACGTCGAGAAGATCGTGCGCGAAAACGGCGCCGTGCCGGCCACGATTGCCATCATCGGCGGTCGCCTGAAGGCAGGCCTCTCCGAGGAGGAGATCACCTATCTGGGCAAGAAGGGCTACGGCGTGACCAAGGCTTCCCGCCGCGATCTGCCTGTGCTTGTCTCCCGCGGCGAAGACGGCGCGACCACCGTGGCGACCACGATGATCATCGCCGAAATGGCTGGCATACGCGTATTTGCCACCGGCGGCGTCGGCGGCGTGCATCGCGGCGCAGAGGTCACGATGGACATTTCGGCCGATCTTGAGGAGCTGGCGCAGACGGGTGTTATGGTGATCTGTGCGGGCGCAAAGTCCATACTGGATCTGGGCCTGACGCTGGAATATCTGGAGACGAAGGGCGTGCCGGTGATCGGCTATCAGACCGAGGAACTGCCCGCCTTCTACACTCGCAAGAGCGGCTTCGGCGTAGACTACCGTCTCGACACACCCGAGGAGGTCGCTGCGGCCTTCCGTGCAAAGATTGAAATGGGGCTGCGCGGCGGCATGCTGGTGACCAATCCGATCCCCGAGCAGTATTCGATGGATCCCGATGTCATAAACAAGGCCATCGAGGAGGCTCTGGAAGAGGCCAAGGCCCGGGGCATTCACGGCAAGGCAACCACACCCTTCCTGCTGGCCAAGATCAAGGACATCACCGGCGGCGACAGCCTGGCCTCCAACATCAGACTGGTGTACAACAACGCCGAACTGGCGGCCAAGGTCGCCTGTGCACTTTGACAAAGCTTCAATATCCGTCAAAAAAAGGGGGCTCTTCACGTTTTTCTTGGGGGTGGGGCTACCAACCCCTCAGTCAGCTTCGCTGCCAGCTCCCCTTTCAGGGGAGCCAGGGCCTTGCCTCCCCTGAAAGGGGAGGGGGACCGCGTGAGCGGTGGTGGGGTTGGTCAATCCCCCAGGTTTCCGTGAAGAACCAGAATTACTGATTAAAACAGAAAGAAGGCGAAATGCATGAGTCGCATGCTCAAGG
>CAVINP010000007.1:0-44398 GCA_963643985.1 bacterium | reverse complement strand
CTGAAGACGACCGTCATGCTCCTGTTGCACCATGAAGACGTCGATGGGGCGTACAAGAGCGAACTGAAACGGGAAATGCTGTTCTTCTCGAATGTCGATTCCATTGACCCGGGCACGATCTGCTGGTCGACCATTCGGTTTCGTCAGAACAATAATACCTATCGCATGCTCATCGGCCTGTGCCGCCTGGTTCTCGAAGGAATGCTGCTGACGACGGATTCGGGCGAATATCGTCTGGCTTCTTTCATTGATGCGCAGCACATGAACCGCCTGTACGAAAAATTCATACTGGAATATTATATCAAGGAATGTCCGCAGCTAAAGGCAAAATCATCCCGAATTGCGTGGGCTCTGGACGACGGCATCGATACCATGCTTCCGGTCATGCAAAGTGACATCATGCTGAGCGCCGGAAACGATGTTCTCATCATCGATGCCAAGTACTACACACACACCACGCAGGTTCTGTACGATGTACATACCCTGCACTCCGCCAATCTCTATCAGATTTTCACTTATGTGAAGAACAGGGATGCAAAGTTCGGCGACGTGCCTCACCGCGTGTCGGGTATGCTACTGTATGCCGCGACGGACGAAGCCATCCAACCGGACGGCTGCTATAGGATGAGCGGCAATCGGATCAGCGTGAAAACGCTGGATCTGAATCGGGATTTTGCGGAGATTGCCGCGCAGCTCAATGCCATTGCGAATGAATACTTCAAAGATGTATAGGACTGCAATCACAGTCGATAATAAGAAATGCAATATTCCTTCGGCTATTATTTACAAAATCTATTGACGGATTGAAGAAAAAGTGCTAATATTGTGTAGTAGGTTTTAGTCTATTGCCGATCCGAAACAAGTTCTGAAAGGAGAACCCAATCATGAAGAAACTCGTTTGCATCGTCATGGCGCTGGCGCTCGTGCTCTCTCTGGCCGTCGTCGCTTCCGCCGAAACCACCGGCTCCGTCTACTACCTGAACTTCAAGCCCGAAGCAGATCAGGCATGGCAGGATTTGGCTGCGCTCTACACCGAGCAGACCGGTGTTGAGGTCAAGGTGCTCACCGCCGCTTCCGGCCAGTACGATACCACTCTTACGACCGAAATGGACAAGGGCGACAACGCCCCCACTCTGTTCCAGTGCGGCAATCAGGGCGCTGTGAACACTTGGGGCAGCTACTGCCTGGACCTCACCGGCACGAAGCTGTTTGACGAGCTGACCACCGAAGACTTCAATATGAAGGGCGAAAACGGTGAGACGCTGTCCATCGGCTACTGCTATGAATCCTTCGGCATCATCGTCAACACAGCCCTGCTGAAGCAGGCCGGCTACACGCTGGATGACATCACCAACTTCGAGACCCTCAAGGCCGTTGCCGAGGACATTCACGCCCGCGCGGACGAACTGGGCTTTGATGCCTTCACCTCCTCCGGCATGGACGGCTCTTCCTCCTGGCGCTTCTCCGGCCATCTGGCCAACATGCCCCTGTTCTATGAGTTCCGCGATGACGGCGTGACCGAGCAGCCCGCCACCATCACCGGCGCTTATCTGGACAACTTCAAGGCCATCTGGGATCTTTACATCCAGAACTCCGCCGCCGATCCGGCGCAGCTGAGCTCCTACACCGGCGATCAAGCCGAGGCCGAGTTCGGCGAGGGCAAGGCCGTGTTCTATCAGAACGGCACCTGGGAGTATTCCAACCTGACCGGCACCTTCGGCATGAAAGACGAAGATCTGGCCATGATCCCGATCTACTGCGGCGTTGAAGGCGAAGAAGACGCGGGTCTGTGCTCCGGCACCGAGAACTGCTGGGCCGTCAACAAGAATGCACCCCAGGAGAACATCGACGCAACGCTCGATTTCCTCTACTGGGTTGTGACCTCCGACGAGGGCACGACGATGCTCGCCGAGCAGTTCGGCCCCTGCCCGTTCAAGAACGCCAAGGAATCCTCCAACGTGTTCTGCAACGATGCCAATGCCTACACCGCAGAGGGCAAGTACGTTGTGACCTGGGCCTTCAACTACACTCCTGCCGTGGATGACTGGCGTGCCGGCGTCGTTTCCGCAATGACGCAGTACTCCGCAGGCGGCTCCTGGGACGATGTGGTGACCGCATTCGTCGATGGCTGGGCCTATCAGTACGAGAATCAGTAACTGATCCGATAAAGAGGTAACTTTATTCAGCCCGAGAACGGAATCTCCCGTTCTCGGGCTTGCCTGCCGCATCGAAGGCGCTGCGATGCGATTCGCCGAAGATTATTCAGCTTCGGACAAACACGAAACCGGAGGGGCTATATCATGCCAAAGACAAAACAGAAGCAGCCCGACAAGGCTGCCGTCAATTCCGCATTGATCCGAAGACCGATCAGACGCTGGTTCCCGCTCTTTCTGCTGCCCACATTCGCGGCATTCTGCATCGGCTTCATCTACCCGTTTTTGAAGGGCTTCTATCTTTCATTCTGCAAATTCACCACCACGTCGGACGCCAAGTTTATCGGCCTGGGCAACTATGTCAAGGCCCTGAAGGATCCGAGCTTTATGCACGCCTTCGGCTATACCGCACTGGTCTCCGTCGTGTCGCTGGTTTTGATTAATCTGCTGGCCTTCACGGTGGCCTACGCACTCACCCGCGGCATCAAAGGCAGCAACCTCTTCCGCGGCGTGTTCTTCATGCCCAACCTCATCGGCGGTATCGTGCTGGGCTACATCTGGAAGATGATATTCAACGGCATACTGCCCATGAGCATCGAATTGAGCACAAAATATGGCTACTGGGGACTGATCGTACTCATGTGCTGGCAGCAGGTCGGCTACATGATGATCATCTACATCGCCGGGCTGCAGTCAGTCTCCGAGGATCTGATCGAAGCTTCCCAGATCGACGGCGCTTCCGCATGGCAGACGCTCTGGCACGTGACCATTCCCAGCGTCATGCCCTCGATCACCATCTGCTCTTTCCTGACGCTCACCAATTCCTTCAAACTCTATGACCAGAACCTCGCGCTCAACGGCAACGGTGCGCCGATACTGATGCAGGCCAACGGCAGCCAGATCCGCACCACGGAAATGCTGGCGCTGAACATCTCTTCGACCTTCTCCAAGGCGAACCAGCGCGGCGTAGCGCAGGCCAAGGCAGTGCTCTTCTTCATACTGGTGGCGGTCATCGCGCTCATTCAACTGCGTGCCACCCACTCCAAGGAGGTGCAGCGCTGATATGAACAGAAAAAACACGCCCGGCAAGCGCGTACTGACCATCGTCTTTTCCGTGATCAGCCTAATCTACATCGCGCCGATACTGCTCGTGCTGATGAACTCATTCAAATCCAATGCCTCCATCAATACGGCGACCTTCGCCTTCCCCACGAAGGAAACCTTCATGGGCATCATGAACTACGTCAACGGCATGAATCTGGGCCAGTACAACTTCCTGACCGCCGCAGGCTACAGCTTCGTGATCACGATACTCTCCTGCGCACTGATACTGCTGTGCACCTCCATGGCGGCATGGTACATCGCACGCGTGGGCAGCCGTTTTGCCAAGCTGGCTTACTACCTGTTCGTGTTCTCGATGGTTGTGCCCTTCCAGATGGTGCAGTTCACACTCTCCAAGACGGCCTATACGCTGCATCTGAACACGCCGTGGACGATTCCCGTCATCTATCTGGGCTTCGGCGCGGGCCTTGCGGTGTTCATGTTCTGTGGCTTTGTCAAGGGCATACCGCTGGAGATCGAAGAGGCGGCGGCCATCGACGGCTGCGGTCCCGTGCGCACCTTCTTCGGCGTGGTCTTCCCGATGCTCAAGCCGATACTGGTCTCAGTGGGCATACTGGAGATCATGTGGGTCTGGAACGACTACCTCCTCCCCTACCTCGTACTGGATCAGACAAAGTATCGCACGATACCGATACACATCCAGTACCTGCAGGGCAGCTACGGCAAGGTGGATCTGGGCGGCACGATGGCACTGATCATGCTTTCGATATTGCCGATCATCATATTCTACATCTGCTGCCAAAAGCACATCATCAAGGGTGTCACCGCCGGCGCGGTGAAGGGATAAACAAAAAGTGCCTGCGATTTTTTTGCAGGCACTTTTTGTTTGCGGGGATCTTTGTTTGCGGGGATCCTTTACTCCGCTTCGGTCGTCGGCACTTCCTCGGTGGATACGACGCTCAGTGCGCCGGTCTCGTCGATGGCGATGTGCATCACGATCTCGCGGGCGGGGGAATCCGGCTCGAAGCTGCGCACATACGTCAGCGTCAGGTCAACCTCGCCGCTCTTGTCGCCGATCGGCATGAAGCTCGCATTCCATGTGCCGCCCACGCCGGTCATGCCGTCCTCGTGCTCGTCCTCGGTGTACTCATCCGTGACAAGTTCGAGCAGTGTCTCATCGGAGATCGTGTAGGTCCACTCATAACCGGTGGTGGCGTTGGCCTCCAGATGCACCGTCAGGAACCCCGCATCCTCGCTGAGCTCGTACCAGGTGGTATCCGCTTCGGTCTCGTCGGCCGTCTCGGCCAGAGCAGCCGTGCACAGCAGCACAGCCAGAAGCAACACAGCAATTATCTTTTTCATTTTCGTTCCCTCGCTTTCACCTCTTGGTACAGTTTTGACGTTGACGCCCGGAAAAAAGTTCCGATCGACAGAAAAAACAGGATCCCGCCGCAATCAGGCAGGATCCTGTTCTGATAAAAGAATCACGATATGTTCAATACCTTGGTGGCTATGGTGAACAGAATTGTCAGCGATGCGGCATCGACCAATGTGGTGATGATTGGGCTGGCCATCATTGCAGGGTCAAGATGCACGGCTTTGGCCAGCAACGGCAGCGTACAACCGATGGACTTGGCAATGATGATCGTCAGGAACATGGCCAAGGATACGACCAGTGCCACGCCCAGGGTGTATTTTTCCAGAAAATAGATGCGGGCAAAGTTGATCAGTCCCAGCACCACGCCCAGCATCAGTGCCACGCGCACTTCTCGCCAGAGCACGCGCAATATGTCCTTGAATTCCACCTCACCCAGCGCGAGGCCACGGATGACCAGCGTCGAGGCCTGCGAACCGCAGTTACCGCCGGTGTCCATCAGCATGGGGATGCAGGCCGTCAGCGCCACGCCCACGCCTGCCGCACTGGAGAGCACGTTTTCAAAGTGCGTGATGATCTTGCCAGTAAACGTTGCCGAGAGCATCAGCACCAGCAGCCACGGGAAGCGGTTTTTCGCCATCGTGAACACGCCCGTCTTCAGGTACTCATCGTCGGACGGCAGCATAGCGGCCATCTTTTCAAAGTCCTCTGTGTTCTCATCTTCGATGACGTCCACGATATCGTCAACCGTGACGATACCGACCAGGCGCTCCTCGTGATCGACCACAGGGATGGCCAGCAGGTCATACTTGCGCACCGTGTCGGCGACGACCTCCTGGTCATCGGTGGTGTGCACAGATATCACCTGCGCATTCATCAGGTCCTGCACCTGCACATCGTCGCTTGCCAGCAGCAGCTTGCGCAGACCGACCGTGCCCAGAAGTTTACGGTTTTCGTCGATGACATAGAGTGTGTTGATGGTTTCCTTGTCGATACCCGTGCGCCGGATCTCCGCCATGGCCTGACCCACGTTCGTGCCGATGTGGAAATCCATGTATTCGATGGTCATGATCGAACCGGCGCTGTTTTCGGGATAGCGCAAAAACTGGTTGATCAGCTGACGCTTCTTTTCATCGCAGCCCTGCAGCATGCGCTTGACCACACCCGCGGGCAGTTCCTCCAGAAAGTCGACCGCGTCATCGATGAACATGTCATCAATGATTCGCATGGCCTCGCTGTCGTCCAGTGCTTCCATGATGCGCGTGCGCAGGTCATTGTCCATGTAGGAAAAGACCTCCGCCGAGATGTCCTTGGGCAGCAGGCGGAACACCACCAGCATCTTTTCGTTGTCCAGCGTCTCCAGATATTCGGCTATATCGACTTCGTTGAGCATGTTCAGTGCGCCGCGCAGCTCGGCTTTCTTGCCGGCCTTGAGCAGCGCATCCAAACGGGTCTTAATCCGTTCAAAATCCATGGGACTTCATCCTCCTTCTCTTGAATTTCCGAATTTTCCTGTCTTAAGGCGCACAAATACACACCGTCAGGGCATAGCAAACTACGCCTGCCGGTCAAATGTCACGCCGCAGCTTCAGACGTTCGGATTTGTGTGTGAAGAATGAAGGCCTACCTCAGTCAAAAATGTGGTTCAATCGATAGCATATGCGCCGTTTCGTGCAAAGCAATTTACCTCAATGCGCGAAGGCTCCACAGTGGCCAAGCGATGAACGCACGCTTCGAGGCACGCCATCAGCCGACATACATTTACCGCCGTCGTCCATGCTTTGCCACCTCCGAATCAAAAAAAGAATACAGGGAACAGTTCCCCTGTATTCTATAATAAACCAATTTTCGCCTCGCGTCAAGCCCATTGCGACTTTTTTTGTCACTGTGTGAAGTATAAACAGGCGTCAATTCTGCCGGAAATTGCAGCTTAGGGAATTTTGGAAACACGCCCTAAGGCCAGGGCACAAGTTCGTTGCCCCTGACCATGATCGCACGCTTCGCCAGACGCGCCAGCGGATCGTCCGAATGCGAATCGGAATAGAAATCATCAATCTGTGCGTCTGCGTATGCCTCGCGGAAGCGCCGCACCTTTTCCTCGCCGTTGCAGTTCGCTCCCAGATACCTCCCCGTCTTCATGTCCACGGGTGAGCCCATGAAATGACGAATGCCGAGGCGCTTGCAGGCCGGAGCAATGATGAACTCGGGCGATGCGGATATGATGACATCGTCGTCCCTGCGCGTCTTCGCGTAAAAGGGCTTGATTCGGCCGAAGTTCTCCTGCCAGAAGTTTTCCAGCGCCCCTTCGACATCAATCCACGCGACAAAGCGCAGCAGTCGCTGCTTGAAGGCCCTCCGATCACGCTTTTTCATCAGGAACAGTGCGCCGTTGATGATCTGCGCGGGGATATCGGGCCATATGCGCGGATAGTGCCTCAGGCAGTACAGGCAAAAGCGCACCGTGCTGTCTCCGCGCAGTATCGTATTGTCAAAATCGTATACGTTCATTCAAACCTCACGGCCAGAGCTCCTCGGGATACTTCCCCGCCGCCTTCAGGCGCTTCATGGCATCCTGCACCTTGGCCAGATCCTCATGATAGGTCACGCCGTACCAGCGTTCATCCGTCTCCAGCAGGCGCACGCGACCGCTGCCCTCGTGAATCAGACGATCCGGCACGCTGGGCAGGTAGTATTCCGACTTCAGCGGATTGGGCATATTCCCGAGGAAGCGCACGAAGCCCGCCTTCATCTCGTCCAGGATGCTGTGCGAAAACGCCCACATGTTCATGGAGACTTTCGTGCCCGCGGGAATGAAGACCTCCGCCTTGCCCGGCTCGATGTAGGCTGCACCGCCCTCGCGCGGTTCGATGTGTACACGCTCGGTGATGGACCTGAGCAGACCGCCCTCGCCCTCGCAGATGCCGCGCGACACGTAGCCGTTTTCCGTCAGCGTGTTCTCGATCAGATATCCCACCATCGCGTGCTCGTTGGGTGCATGATCTCCCGTCAGGAAGGCGGCCGCCGCTTCAAATGCGCCCGCGCCATAGAAGTCATCGGCATTGATGGCCGCGAAGTCGCCCTCGATCCGATCCGCCGCGCAGAGCACCGCGTGCGCCGTACCCCAGGGTTTCGCGCGTCCCTCGGGAACGGTGAAGCCCTGCGGCAGGCGATCCAGCGTCTGATAGGCATAGGATATGTCCGCGTGACGCGCAATGCGGTTGCCGATGCGTTCTTTGAAGTCCGCTTCCATCTCGGGCTTGATCACGCAAACGATCCTGCCGAAGCCCGCCCGCAGCGCATCAAAAATCGAAAAATCAATGATCACATGCCCCTTATCGTCCACGGGCGTGACCTGTTTGCAACCGCCGAAACGGCTGCCCATTCCGGCCGCCATGACGACCAGTGTCGGTTTGTTCATGGTATATTCTGCTCCTTATTGTGCCTTTTTCTTTCTGTCAAAGAACGGCGACTTGCCGCTCACGCTCAGCGGAATGCCGAACACCTGTCCCACGCCCTCGCCGAGCGTGCCCAGGGAGATTGCCGCACGACCCGCCGAGAAGAGCACGCGGTTGTCCATGCGCCAATCGGCCGCAATCGATACGGCCGAACCCACGGCAATGCCCACGTCCACCGGATCGTAGACGCACACGCCACCCTTGTCGGCGCATTCCGTACAGTCGGCATAGTGGCAGTAGCCGCAGATCGCGTTCAGGCCGCGCTTGCCCTCGCGTATGCCGATGAGCACGACGGCCTGTGCCGCGCGAACGTTCCCGCCGTCGCGGATGAAGAAATCCGCACCGAGCTCCGCGCCCATGCGCTCCATCTCCGCTGCCAATGCATCCTTTTCTTCGCCCGTCAGCACTGCCGTGACGATATGATCGATGCCGCATGCCTTGGGAGCGGTTCGCGCCGCCGCGCACATGGCCTGTGCCGCATCCATCACAGCCTTCGTTTCCATTTCCTTTCCGGTATAGATCATGTTGCCAACCTCCCGTATTCATCTGATTCTATTTTAACAAATTGTGTCCGGATGTCAAGCAAAAACGCACAAATACGTGACATGAACGACATACGCACCTGTTTTCAGTTTGTTTATGCTTGCAATTTCGATGTCAATCGTGTAAAATAATAACAGAAGTTGTTAATAATCAGCAATTTTATCTGAGTTATAAAGTTGGAGACGTACTATATCGAGGAACATAAACATGGATACAGTATTTCAGGAAGAGCAGCATAATCTTGCACGTGTGGAGGCCAGAATAGCCGCCATTGTATCCCGTCATGAAAAGGATGCCTGTAAATTTCAAAAAGATGTTTCCGACTCTTTTGTCATTGATTATGAAGATCTCGGCAGAAAGCAGGATGCCATGCGTCTACGTGATTATTCCTTAGACCGTGCCAGGCAATATCGCTCATATCAGGCTTCCCCTTACTTTGGCCGTCTTGATCTGGTCGCTGAGGATTTGGATGAGGCTGAAACATATTATATCGGTCAGGAAGGTATCTGGGACAAAGCCGACGGCATCGTCACAGATTGACGTTCGCCGGTCGGTGCCTGCTATTATGCCCGCAATCAAAAGACATTTCATATCAACAATATTGACTATGTTCTGACGCTGCGACGTGCACTTCAGGTTGTCAACGCTGCATTGATCAGCTACAAAACCGAATTCGACGGTGAAACCGTCTCACTGGAGGGTGATGTAATTGACCCCTTCCTTCTGACAGTGCTTCGGGACAAGCGCCGTCATTACCGCCTTACGAATATTATCAAGACCATTCAAAGCAATCAGAACGACATTATCCGTCGTCCGCTCGTTGAGAGTTTTGTTGTGCAGGGCTGTGCCGGCTCCGGCAAGTCGATGATAATGCTGCATCGCCTCTCCTATCTGATATTCAACAACCGCGATATGTCTCTGAGCAGCGTTAAAATCATTACGCCCAATCGCTTCTTCGACGCACACATCAATGCACTCAGTACGGAGTTGGGACTTACGGAAATCGAGCGTTATTCCGTAGTGGAATACTATACCTCGCTGATAAACCGCTATACCGGAAACAATATCGCCAATACCAAAGTACTCAGTGAATTGAACCTCAGTCAGGAGTTGCTCTCGGAGATCTATTCACCGAACTATATGCTCGAATGTGAGACACATTACCATTGTTATTGGCAAAAGGTTCTGGAAGGAATGGACGAAGGACACCTGCGGCAGACTTTTCAAAATTTCAGGCTCAGCTATCCCGATACAACCGTTCATATGCAAAATACCTACCTGAGCCTTGAACAGGGTATACGGCAGATAAGTGCCGAATTGAACAAATATGAACTTGAAAGGGAAAACGCCGAAAATCGTCTGAAAAGCATCGATGTCAACATTAAATCCAAGAAAAACCTGCTTGATAAGGCCCAAAGCGATCTGCAAAACATCAGAAACCAAACTCTTGCCCGGTTGCGCATGGAAGCTGAAGCTCATGCCCAAAGTCGGATTCAAATGAATGGTCTTGTCGAAGACTACCGCAGGCAATACAGTGAACTGCGGCCACAACTGCAGCAAGCTCAAGCTGACCTTGAGGAGGCATTTGGAACAACCCGTCTGTTTTCGGGAGACATCTCTGCGTACACCGACTATGACAGTTTTTCCAAGCTGAAAGATAAATGCAGTGAACTGATCAGGAATACGTGCGGCGATTTGATCGATGCCATTTTCGGCGCCGAAGCGGATTATGCAAAGCTCCCCGTATACAACTTTGGTAAACGCAGGGCCTTGAAAAAACAGATTTCCGAGCAAAAGAAACAGTTTACCAAGATATCGTCCGATTTTATCGGCGCGCAGATTCGTGAGTCTCAGCAGCAGCACAGCAACCTGTCTCAAAACGTAAAGACTCTCTCCGACAAAATCGATAATCTGCTCAGCATTTTGAAGTCTGCGGAGCAGAATTTGCGTACAACCGACGTGCGCATCAAAGCGGTGAACAAGTGCATCGAGTGCCTTGCTCAGTCGGACATACTGGATATTCATGTTGCGTTGGACAGCACAGTCCGTAAGGAGTGCTTTAACCTGCTCTCCGCCTATGATAACCAATGCAGCAGCATCAAACAGTGTTCAAAGGATCTGACAATGCTGTTGAATGAAAAAGAGAGTCTGAACAATCGTATTTCAAAGATGAATATCGTCAATGTTGATGAGGCCGAGAAAAGCTATATCGATGCATGTCTCGTTGCGCTTCGAAAGCTTCATTTCAATGAGATTTCCAGAAATATACTGTTTCGGGATCTGCTTGCGGTTTACAAAAGGCATTCTCAGGAATACTCAGGATCAAATTTCCGCCACAAGCTCTATCTGAGGCTTCTGTTCTGTTCCCTGTACTATCCGCAGTTGCTAAACCCTGACAGATTTCTCAACATTGACGAGGCACAGGATATTTCTGTGGTCGAATACCGGCTGCTGCGCAGGGTACTTGGTCACAGATGTGTCTTCAATCTATACGGAGATGTCAACCAAGCGATATATGCCAGCAAAAGCATAGCAGACTGGGATGATATTGCTGAGATCACCGGCGACAATATATATGTTCTCAACGAGAATTACAGAAACACACTTGAAATAACGCAGTTTTGCAATACAGAGCTCGAGGCAGAGGTCTATCCGATCGGTGTTACAGGCGAACCCGTTGTTCAAATGAATACCCGAGATGCCATTCGTTGGGTGCAGACCATTAAGAATACGCATCCCGAATATAGGGTTGCCGTCGTGTATCATCACGGATTGAAGGCCGTTCATGATTTGTTGCACGCACTGCTGCAAGGGAAAATTGTATCATGGGACGAAGTAAACGACAAGAATATTTCGGTTGTATCCGTAGAACTTGCAAAGGGTCTGGAATTTGAGGCCGTTGTTGTCATTGCAGATCAGATGTCTGATAACGAGAAGTACATTTCGTACACCCGTGCATTGGAACAGCTCTGTGTGGTGCGGGATGAATTTTCCACAGAGCTAATAAAGCAGGATGATGCAAATGCAAATGATGAGTTTCTGAGCTCACACGTTCAAGTCTGAACATATCAGTTCTGACTCCTGATGTAAAGGCCGAAGCCGGCTGAAAACGGCTTCGGCCTTTTTATTCCCCCTCCTCCGACACGCGCCTGAACACGGTCAGCGTTGAAATCTCGGGATACATGCTCACGCTCTGGCGATACGAGCCGCCCGTGAGTTTTTCCGCCAGCGACAGATAGTAGTTGACGCGCTTTTGCATATAACTGCACAGCTCACTCATGGTGATCTCGCCGTCATAGTTGGCATCTGCGTTCATCGTGCCTCGCGTATCCTTGTCGATGTTCCAGCCCGCACCGTCACAGAGCGATCTGGCAAACACGGTCGCCATCACGCCGCTCTCGGCCTCGGCATTCAGCGCCAGACGATAGGAATCCTCATCGGCGGCAGCGGAACAGAGCACAACGTAGCGGCTGCCGCGTATGGATGATGAAAACGCGCCCGTCACACCCTGCGCCAGTGCGCTCAGGTCGGAAACCGCGCCGATGGCACCGCCGCTGCCGCAGCAGTCGAGCAACACCACGATGCGCCCGGGGATTTTGCGCAGTTCGCGCTCCAGATCGCGCACGGACAGGGTCGAACCGTCCGACAGTTCCAGAAAGGACATGTCGCCCTCATAACTGCCGTGGCAGGTGATGTACAGAAGCGATACATCACGCTCGCCCGCATCCGCAAAGGTTTCACGGATGGCGGCGATCAGTTCCGCGCGGGAGAGGTCGGTTTCGCTGCGCACCCGATAGACCGCGCCGTCAAATTCGGCCGTACCCAAAAGATTCGCGATGGCATTTACCGAATTGGCTGATCCTTCGCGCCTGCTGTTGGTCTTGAACGGATAGTTCTCCTCGCCGACCAGCAGTGCCCGATAGTGCGTCACTGCGGGGCCGACCGTCACCGTGACGCGGGCTTTGAGCCCCGTGTCCGAATTGAGCAGGGTGATCTGCGTCTCACCTTCGCCCACGCCCTTCACAACGCCGCTTCTGTTCACGGTAGCAATGCTTGAATCCCCCGTCAGATAGCGCAGGCTGCGCTGAGATGCATCCTCCGGTGTGAATACGGGATAGATCTGCGCCTCATCGCCGACGTTGACGGAAATGCTGCCTGAAACCACGCTCAGTGCCTTCAGCGCCACATGCTCGACCGTGACGGTGCAGCTCGCCTGAGAGTTCATGCCGTAAACCGTGACGGTGGTCGTCCCCTCCGAGAGGCCGGTCAGCACACCGTCCTGCGATATGCCCGCCACACTCGGCGCATCGGACACCCACAAAAGCGCTTCACCCGTCAGCTTGCGGGACAGGCGCAGCGTGCTGCCCTGCGCCAGCGTCATTTCTGCTTCGGAAAAGCTCAGCGCATCGTAAATGCCCGTCTCGGCCTGATTGAGCTTCAGCGTATAAAAGCCCGTGCCGGAATCGGTCGCCCAGATGCGCAGGCGGTATGTGCTGCCCGCGGCGGCTCCGGCATAGAGCAGACATGCGCCGCCCGGCAGGCTTTCAAAGGCATCGATCAGCCGGTTATTGCCGTCAAAGAGCATGGCGCACAGTTCCAGATTATCGTCCTCGGGCACGCAGGAGAACATCAGCGTACCGCTTTTCCCGGCGGTACATTCGTACCAGTGCGCATCCCCCGCGCGGGCGATCATCTTCTGACGGGATTCATTGGCGCTCAGCGTCAGCGGCCGGGAAGCTGTGCGGCTCAGTGCGAGGCGTGCGACCTCAATCAGTGCGCTTCCGCTGCCGGATACGCCGATCTCGTAGGTTTCCCCTGCGACCAGCCACGCTGAGCAGATCTCACCCGTGCCGTCACCGGAGGCCAGTATCTCGCCGGCGTGGCGGATTTCGCCCGTTGCGTGCATATCCTCGCCCGTGCTGTATGCGCAAAGCGCGTACTCGCTGTTGACGGGTGCGGTAAAGCTGAACATGACGCGATCCGAGCTGAGCTGAATACGCGCCATGGTCTCATTTTCGGGCAGTTCAAGCGCATATGCGCAGGACAGAAGCCCTGCCAGCAACAGTGTGCACAGACCCACCCAAAAGATTCTGTTTTTCATTCCTTCTCCAGATATTCAAGCTTTGCATAGCCCGAAAATTCCGCCGTCATGACCGCGACCCAGCCGTCTGCATCCGGTTCGGAACAGACAATCAGCCGCCGTCCGTTCTCGGCTGTGGCCACGATCTTCGACTGCGTGCTCGGCTGTTCGCGCACGTTCATTGTGGAGGACACGTCACCCAGCTGTACCGTGGCATAGTACTGACCGCCCACCAGCTCCGGCAGCGGTGCCGGGGTCGGTGTGGGTGTCGGCTCGGTATAGGCCACACCGATGCCGTCGGGCAGGGCCTCGAGCGTCTCAAGCTCGGGCGTGTCCCAGAGGATCTTCTGAAGCTCCATGCCCGGATAGTAGAATGCAAGTATGTCGCGCCAGGTCTTGTTTTCGACGCCCGCCATGCGCTGCGCACCGCGCTGGCTCATGCCCACGCCGTGGCCGAAGCGCCTGAACTGTATGGTGAAGTCGGTCAGCGTCGATTCAACCGTCACCAGCTCATAGTCGGCAGCATTGAGTCCAAGGCCCAGACCGTCCTTGATCTGATCGTAGACCGAGAGCGAAACCGTGAAGGTCTCCTCAAGCGTCTCGCGCACCTTGGCAATCTCGTAGGCGCTGCCGCTTGCGATGCGGCGCAGGTAGTCGATGGCATAGAGTGCCAGATTGCCGTAATCGTTCTCGCCGCGCTCCCGAGGCGCACCCACGTCCGCATCCGTCGCCACGTATCTCTCGACCAGTGCGCTGGCGGACAGTTCAAAGTTCAGCGTGCGATACATGCCCGAGCCTTCGGGTGACTCGTCCGCGGGCTTAATCGACACGATCTCTTCAAGCTGAATATCCTCGTAGTCCGGTGCAGCCGCCGCGAGCGCCTCGTTGAGCATGGTCTGAAGCTCGGGGCAGTTTTCCGCGTCAAAGTCAAAGGTCACGCCGCTGACCATGCTGTTCGGGTTGGCCAGATCGTAAGGGTCTTCCTTGCGCTCAAGATAGCCGTAGTCGCCGTCGGTCTCCCACACGTCCGAGGGCAGCGCGATGATGCCGCCGTTGCTGGCCGTATAGTAGCAGTCGGCGTAGCTGCCGTTGTACATGCCCACCACGCCGTTTGTGGCCTGAACCGCACTGATGACGCCGGTATAGGTATCGTCCACGCCCTTGAACACCTGATCGCCCGTGGTGTCCACCACGTCGTAGTCCCGGTCCTTTGAGGTGGCCTTCTTCTTCATGGCATAAGTCCGTGCCGCCACGCTCTGCGCCTTCAGGGCCTCGATCGGCCAGGAATCGCTCATCTCGTAGGCGACCACGCCGCAGAGGTAGTCCTCCATGTTGATGCTCAGCACCGCACGCACACCGCCGCCCTCATCCACTGACAGGGTCAGGTCACCGGGATAGAGCGTCTCGCGCCCCGTCTCGGCGATGATCATGCCGTTGTCGCCGTCGCAGGCCTTTCTCGCAAGGGTGAAGGACGTGCCCATGTCCATCGTCAGGCCGCCGACCGAGAGATACATTCTGTCCGATGCCGCCGACACGATGACCTGCGTGCCCTGTTCAAAGCGCAGGGACGCATCCTCGCCGATGGTGTAGAGGCCGCCCAGCGTCAGCGTCAGGTTGGCATTGCCGGCGATCGATTTCAGGTACACGCGAATCACGCCGTCATCCGACTTGGAAGAGAGGTCAATGTCCGCCGTCTCATCCGGTGCGGGTGTCGTCTCCGGCAGGCTGACATCCGATCCGCTTGCCGTGCCGATGCCGAAGGCCGGGTCAATCGGCACAGCCAGCGCAGAGGACAGGCTCAACGCCGAGAGAAGCGCCAGAGATGTCAGTTTCAAGAGCTTGTTTTTCATATTCAATCCTCTTCAATCCTCCGAATAAAACCCCTCCACCGCTCACGCGGTCCCCCTCCCCTTTCAGGGGCGGCAAGGGCTTGGCTATCCCGAAAGGGAGATTTGGCCGGAGGGTCAGCGCCCGTATCCGAAGCGTTCTTCAGAACAGATCCACCGCGAGCTTCACCGTCAGCAGCAGCAGTACGCCCAGCATGACGTAGCGAATGAATTTTGCGCCGCGCTTGAGCGCCAGATGCGTACCCAGCTGATTGCCGAGCACGCTCAGCACCATCGCCGGGACAGCCAGTGCGAATATCACCTGACCTGCGAGCAGGCGCGTGATCAGCGAGGAAATGTTGCTGGCAAGGTTGACGGGCTTGGCTGTGGCCGAGGCCGTGACCATGTCCATGCCGGTCATGGACGTGAAGAGCAGTATCAGAAACGTCCCCGTGCCCGGGCCGAAGAAACCGTCGTAGAAGCCGATGATCAGCCCAACGAGCAGGCAGAGCGCCTTGCGACCGCCCGTGAGCGGCTTGGATTCGGTTTCGACATTCTTTTTCAGCGCAACCAGTGCGCCCACCACCGGCACGGCGATGAGCATGAACCAGTTCATAAACTGCGTGCTGAGCAACATCGACACGCGCGTTCCCAGCCAGGAGCCGAGCAGCGCGGTTGCCGCCGCCAGAAGTGCGGGCAGCCAGAGTATCTTGCCGCTGCGGGCAAACTTGATGGTGGAGGCCAGTGTGCCGAAGCATGCCGAGAATTTGTTGCAGCCGCTGGCATGGCCGTAGTCCAGCCCGGCCAGAGTGTACGCCGGCAGGGAAATCAGTCCGCCGCCGCCGCCGATGGAATCGATCACCGCCGCCAGGAACACCAGTGGTAAAACAATCAGATACATTTCGGCCGTCAGTTGCATCTTCAAACCCTCCGATACACATAGTCCCACACACTACCATTATATCATGCTTTCCCGCTCGGGATTTGCACGAAAAAAGACATTTTCAGTCCGATTGTATCGGAAAATGTACAAAAGTTGTCCTTTAAATGCGGCGATCGCCGTTTGGCTTGCATGAAGTCAAAATCGGGCGTATAATTTAGTTGATATACAATGTGCAGGAGGTGCGCCGCGTGAGCACGAACATGTATGAATTGCTGGCACTGGGCATGCGCTATGTCTTTGCCGCGATAATGGTGCTGATCGTGATCCGGGCTGCACGCATCACCGCCGTGGACAGCCGCCGTGCACGCAAACTGCGCAGGCTCTCGCCGCAGACGGGTATCATCGGTGAAATGCTGGTGGTGGACGGCAACGAGCGCGTAAAATCGGGCATGCGCTATCCGCTCACGCTGGAGGGCACCATCGGCTCGTCGCGCCGTGCGGACATCCGCTTGCGCCATCCCGGCATCAAGGCGCGTCATGCCTTCTATCAGATGACGGATGACGGGCTGTTCGTGCGCCGTCACGCCGCCGCACGCATCTATGACGATTTGGGCACGAGCGTGCGCGAAATCACGCTTTCCGACGGTGACTGCATCATCGTCGGCCGCATCAGGCTGATGCTGGTGCTAAGCAATGCCGATGAGATGCCGGGCGAAATGAAGCGTCCCGCGCTGCACCGCCGCGAGGCCGTCCGCAACAGGGACCGGGAGCGTGAAACTCCCGATGACATCTTTGACACAACAGCCGCCGATAATCCGGACGATATGTTCCTGAGCAATCCGGCCAGCCGCGTAGGAACCGGCACAAACAATGACGAAGGGGATGATCCCTATGATACAGGATATTAAGCCCAAGCACCTGGACAATCAATACAAACCCTGTCCGATCACAGACGATGCGAAAGTGCTGATCTTTCGCGGTCGGGACGCGCTCGTGTCGCGCCGTGAGGACAGAATCGTGCTGCCGGAGAGGAGTCTCTTCGGAGATAACCTGACGGGCGAGCAGTATCTCTTCAGCGTGGACGACACGCACTATTTTCTGGCAAACCTGCGCGAGGACGCGCCGCTGCCGGAGGGCTTCATGTTTGACAACACGCGCAGCCACCGCCTGCTCGAACCGCGCGATGCCGTCTATGCCGAAATGACGGGCTGGCATCTGTACAACTGGTACAGGGACAACCGCTTCTGCGGGCGCTGCGGCCAAAGAACGCTGCACGATGCCAAATTGCGCATGCTCTTTTGCCCCGTCTGCGGCAATCAGATTTTCCCGAAGATCTGCCCCGCAATCATTGCGGCCGTGGTGGACGGCGACAGAATTCTTCTGACCAAGTACGCCGGGCGCAGCTACAAAAACTATGCGCTGGTGGCAGGCTTTACCGAGATCGGCGAAACCGCCGAGGAGACGGTGGAGCGCGAAGTCTTTGAAGAGACGGGACTGCACGTGAAGAACATACGCTACTTTGCCACGCAGCCCTGGGGCATCGATGCTGACCTGCTGCTGGGCTACTTTGCGGATCTGGACGGGGATGCCGAAATCCACATGGACGCGCAGGAACTGTCCCTGGCCGGCTGGTACCACCGAGGCGATTTTGAAGCGCCCACGAACCACGCCAGTCTGACCAATACGATGATACAGGCATTCATCGACAACAGAATGCCGTCTTGACGGTAAATAGGAGGGCTGTATGCGCAGAAAGAGCGAAAAAATGCGGCGTGCGCTGATGAAATCCAACACGCGCAGCCTGCTGAGCGCAGTGGCCGCACTGGAGTTTCTGGCCATGCTTCTGGTGGCCCTGCAGCCGGACGACGGGACGATCCAGCCCTACATACTGGCCGTCGCCATACCTTTGGGCACGATACTGATCACGAACCTGATGGGCAAAATCTGGCCGGTGGATCGCGGCATACTGATACTGACGCTGCTGCTGTGCGGCACCGGGCTGATCACCCTGTCTGACATATGCAAATCCGAATCCACGCCGCGCATACAGGCGATCTATGCCGTGCTGGGTGTGGCGGCAATGTTCATCGGCGCGATCATCATACGCGCCTTTTCCGACTGGAAGAAATACACCCCCGTGCTGATGGTGCTCTGCATTCTGGCGCTGCTCTCCCCCTGGGTGGTCGGCAAGTGGCAGAACGGCGCACGCAACTGGATATCCTTCGGCCCCTCGGAGAACCCGTATTTCTCTCTGCAGCCCAGCGAATTCATGAAGCCTGTGCTGATCGTGATACTGGCGGCCGTGTTCAGCAACCGGCCAAGCTTTGTCAAGTGTCTGCCCGGCATCGCCTTTGCGGCGCTCTGCTGCGGCGTGCTTTTGACCGAGCGCGACCTGGGTGCACTGCTTCTGTACTTTCTGACCACGGTGCTGATGTACTACGTGGCCACCTCCAATGCCTTTCTGACGCTGTCGGGCCTCGGCATGGGCGCGGGTGCAGCGGTGATCGCCTACAAAGCCTTCCCCTACGTGCAGGACAGAATTGCCATCTGGAAAAATCCGTGGAGCGACCCGCTGGACTCGGGCTACCAGATCGTGCGTGCGCTGGCGGCCATCGGCTCGGGCGGTCTCTTCGGCATGGGGCTGGGGCTGGGCATGCCCGCCTCCGTACCGGCGTATCACAACGACTTTATATTCACCTCCATTGCGGAGGAATTCGGCCTGATATTCTCCATAGCGCTCATGGCCGTGTATGTGCTGATCATACTGCGCGGCCTGCTGGTGGCCATGAACGCGCGCACCAGCTTTCACTCGCTGCTCTCCTTCGGTCTGGTGGCAATACTGGGCATGCAGGCGCTGCTGATCATCGGCGGCAATACCAAACTGCTGCCGCTCACGGGCGTCACGCTGCCGCTGGTCAGCTACGGCGGTTCTTCTCTGGTGAGCAACTTTTTCTCGATGGGTGTGCTGCTGGGCATCTCGTCCATGAATGCCGAAGACGAGGCGCGGGACATCGAGCGCATCGAGCTGCGCGAGGAGGTGCTCTGATTGAAGGAACTGAGGCGCAATATGCGCTTGATCGGCATCATACTGGCGGTGCTCTTTGTCGGTGCGGGCATCTGGTACGGCGTGACCGTGTACGAGCAGGGCAGCGTCTGGGCCTCCAATGTCTATAATCCGCGTCTGGCCAAGACCGATTCCGACCGCGGCGACATCACCGACCGCAACGGCGTGACGCTGGCCACCACAAACGAGGACGGCAACCGCGTCTACCTGTCCGACGAATCCGCAAGGCGTGCGCTCTCGCAGACCGTGGGCGACACGGCGGGCATGTCCGGTGCGGGCGTGGAGAGCTTTTTCTCCTCGACGCTGCTGGAGCTCTCCTCCTCCTTCTCGGATCGTCTGAGCGAGCTGTTCGGCAATTCGGCGCACGTCGGCTCGAGTATACAGATCAGCGTGGATGCAAAGTTGCAGGCCTACATCGCCTCGCAGTTCCCCGACGGCTATTCCGGTGCGGTCTGCGTGCTGAACTATCGCACGGGCGAGATCATGGCGATGGTCTCCATGCCGAACTACGACCCCTACGCCGTGGACAATTCCGACGAGGGCGTGGCGGACACGGCCTACCTCAACCGCTGTCTGCAGGGTCTCTACACCCCCGGCTCGATATTCAAGATCGTCACTCTGGCCTCGGCGCTGGACTATGACCCCAATGTCGTCAGCCAGAAATTCACCTGCTCGGGCACCTGGGAATACGAGGGCGGCAGCATCGTGTGCATGTCCGGCCGCACCTCCCACGGCGAAATGACGCTGAAGAAGGCCTTCACCAAGAGCTGCAACGTGACCTTCGGCAAGCTGGCCTATCAGCTGGGCGCGGATCGGCTGCGCGGCACGGCGGAGCTGTTCGGCTTCAACGAAAACTTCAAGTTCGGCGACTTTGTCGTATACAATTCCTCCTTCCCGGAGAACATCACCGGCATGAACAGCCTCGTCTGGGCCGGCATCGGCCAGGGTGAAGTGCTGGTCACGCCGCTGCACGTGGCCATGATCTCCGCTTCCGTGGCCAACGGCGGGCAAATGATGCAGCCCTATCTGGTGGAAGAGATCACCACCTCGAGCGGCCAGGTACGCCGCCGCGGCGAATCGAAGGTCTATCGCCGCGTGATGAGCGAGAGCACCGCGCAGACCATCGCCGAATATATGTACGAAACCGTGCAGTCCGGCACGGCCTCCCGTGCAGCGATCTCCGGCTACACCGTCTGCGGCAAGACCGGTTCGGCGGAAACGAGCGACGACAAGAGCAAGGAAACCAACGCCTGGTACACGGGCTTTATCTACGACGACAGCTGCCCCTACGCCATTGCCGTGGTCATCGAAGAAGGCGGCGCGGGCGGCCGGATGGCGGCCCAACTGGCGGCCAAGGCGCTGTCCTATGCCGCGGAGCACGCACAATGAACGAAAAACTCGAATGGAAGATACGCAACCTGCCCGACTCCCCCGGCTGCTATCTGATGAAGCACGAGGGTGAGATCATCTATGTCGGCAAGGCCAAGAACCTGAAAAACCGCGTCAGCCAGTATTTTCACGCCTCCAAAAACCACACGCCCAAGGTGCTGGCGATGGTGGAGAAGATCGATGATTTTGACATCGTGCTGGTGGACGGCGAACTGGAAGCCTTCACGCTGGAGTGCAACCTGATCAAGAAATATCTGCCGCACTACAACATCAAGCTCAAGGATGACAAGCAGTATCCCTACATCCGCGTGGATCTGAACGAGCCCTTCCCCTGCCCCGCACTGGCGCGGCGGCAGGACAGGGACGGCGCACGCTACTTCGGCCCTTATCAGGGTTCGACCGTGGTGCGCGAGGTGCTGGACGTACTCAGGAGTGTCTTTCCCGTGCGCGACTGCAGCTATGCCATACGCCCGGACAAACCGCGCCGCCCTTGCGTGCAATATCAGATCGGCCGCTGCACGGCGCCCTGTGCAAACAAGATCTCTCAGGAGGAATATGCATCCCTGATCGATCAGGTGGTGGAATTTCTATCCGGCAAATATCAGCCGGTGCTCGATCGCCTCACGCAGGAGATGAAGGATGCCTCCGCTGCCATGAACTACGAACGGGCTGCCGTCTGCCGCGACCGTATCCGCGCGGTGGAGAGCCTGATGCAAAAGCAGAAGGCCATCTCCACCAGTTTTACCGACCGCGACGTGATCGCCGCCATGCCCCACGACGCGGATGCCATGGTCGTGCTGCTCTACATCCGCGGCGGGCGCATGATCGGCTCGGAGTCCTTCACGCTGGACGGCGCGGGTGACGAGAGCATGGGCGAGGTGCTGACGCAGTTCATGCTGCAGTACTACTCGGCGGAAAACATTCCTCCGACCGAGATACTGCTGAGCAGCGAGCCGCCCGAGCGGCGCGTGATCGAGGAACTGCTGAGTGAACCGGCAGGACGGCGCGTATATCTGAATGCACCCATGCGCGGCGACAAGGTAAAACTGGTGCGCATGGCGATGAAGAATGCCCGCGACATCTGTCAGAAGCTGGACAGGAAGGCCGAGAACAGCTACGCGCGAACGCTGGGCGCAGCCCGGGAACTGGGCGAGGTGCTGGGCCTGCCCGAAACACCGCGGCGCATCGAAGGCTATGATATCTCCAACACGCAGGGCGCACAGTCCGTGGCCAGTCAGGTGGTCATGATCGACGGCGTGACGCGCCACGACCAGTACCGCATCTACCGCATCAAGACGGTGCAGGGGCCGAACGACTTTGCCTCCATGCACGAGGTCATCACGCGGCGCCTGACACACGGTCTGAAGGAGCGCAGCGAACGCAGTCAGGCGGGTGAAGACTTTGAGGGTGGACGTTTTTCGGATCTGCCGGATCTGATCCTCATCGACGGCGGCAAGGGGCAGCTCTCTGCGGCCATGGATGCCATGCACGCGGTGGGGCTGGACATACCCATGTTCGGTCTGGCCAAGCGCATCGAGGAGATCGTATTGCCCTACAGCGACGAGAGCATACTGCTCGACCGTCACTCCCCCGCGCTGCACCTGATCGAGCGCCTGCGCGACGAGGCGCACCGCTTCGGCATCACGCACCACCGGAAGCTGCGCGGCAAGGCTTCGCTGACCTCTCAGCTGGACGGCGTGCCCGGCGTGGGTGAAAAGCGCAAGCGTGCCCTGCTCAAGCACTTTCAGACCGCGCAGGCCATGCGGTCGGCCACAGTGGACGAGATTGCCGAGGTCGTGCCCCGAAACGTGGCCGAAGCCGTGCATCGGATGCTGCATGCGCCCGCCAAAGATGATTGACAAATCAGTCTTTTTGTGTCACAATACAACGTGGAATATAACCCAAACGGAGGTTTGTATATGAATATCGATTATCAGAAGCTGGATGCGCGCGTAGACGAACTCAAGAATGAGCTGATTGCAGACATCCGGGCCTGGGTATCCGTGCCGTCTGTGCAGGACGCGCCCCTGCCCGGGATGCCCTTCGGCGAGATCAACGCCAGAATGCTTGCTCTGGCACTGGACACGGCCAAACGTTTCGGCTTTGAGACGCGCAACGCGGACAACTATGCGGGTGACGTGACGATGGGCAGCGGTGAGCAGACAATGGGCATACTGGCGCATCTGGACGTTGTGCCCGCGGGCGAAGGCTGGCAGCATGAGCCCTTCGGCGGCGAGATCGACAACGGCCGCATCTACGGTCGCGGCACCATCGATGACAAGGGACCCGCGCTGTGTGCGCTGTACGCCATGCGGGCCGTGCGCGACTGCGGCGTGCCCATGAAGGACGGTGTGCGCCTGATTCTGGGCTGCGACGAGGAAACCGGCATGACCGATATGCGCTACTATGCCTCCAAGTACAAGATGCCCGACTACGGCTTTTCGCCGGACGCGCATTTCCCGCTGATCAACATTGAAAAGGGCGGCGTCAATCTGGAACTGCTCTTCTCTGCCGACGGCGAGGACAAAGCGGAAATTCCGATCTATGAGCTCTATGCGGGCGAGCGCCCGAACGTCGTGCCGGCCCGTGCTCATGCGGTAATCGGCTCCGGCCGCGCCGGCATTGCCTTTATTCAGGCAAAGATCAGCGAGATCGCCCGCAGCATGAACCGGAAGATCAGCGTATTTGATCTGGGCGACGGCCGCGCCGAAATCTGCGCGGAAGGTGTGCTCAGCCACGGTTCCCTGCCGGAACTGGGCGTGAATGCCGCGAGCGTCCTGATGCTGGCGCTGGATCGTCTGGGCGCGGGCAAGGCCATTCTGCCGGCACTGAAGATGATGAACGAAAAGATCGGCATGGAACCCGACGGCGCATCGCTGGGCATCAAGTGTGATGACGAGCTTTCGCACAACCTCTCCTGCAATCTGGGCATACTGCGCTGGGACGGCCGCAATTTCGCCGCAACGCTGGACATCCGCTACCCCCTGTGCACGAACGAGATTGAGATACTGGGCAAAATCACCGAGAACGTATCGCCCTACGGCGTGAGCGTACGCATGCTCAGCACGCATACACCGCTGCACGTGCCGGCGGAGCACAAGGTCGTGCGCGGCCTGCTGAAGGTCTACAACGAGATGACCGGTCAGGAAGCCAAGCCCCTCGCCATCGGCGGCGGCACGTATTCGCGCATGATGCCCAACACCGTGGCCTTCGGCATGGTCTTCCCCGACGAGGTCGACCTCTGTCATGTGGCGGATGAATGCATCGACATCGATCGCATGATGCTCGCTGTGAAGATTTACGCTCACGCCATCGCGGAACTGGGCAGCGGCAATATTGCCTGAGTCGGAGGTCTGTAATGAGCAAGGTATTTTCCATTGCCATAGACGGCCCGGCGGGCGCAGGCAAATCCACCGTGGCCAAGGCGCTGGCGAAGCGTCTGAACGCCAGGTATTTGGACACGGGTGCCATGTACCGCACGGTCGGCCTGTACTTTCTGAGGCGGAATTTGGCAGGTGACGCGTCCCAAGTGGCCAAACTGGCCTCGGAGATGGACATCGCCGTAAAGTTCGACGGCGACGTGCAGCACATGTTTCTGGACGGTGAGGATGTAACGGAGGCCATACGCCAAAGCGACGCCAGTCGCGCCGCCTCGCAGGTTTCCGCCGTTCCTCAGGTGCGTGAGCGTCTGGTGCGCCTGCAACAGGAGACCGCGCGCGGTACGGCCATCGTGATGGACGGCCGGGACATCGGCACGAAGGTGCTGCCGGATGCAAATCTGAAAATCTACCTCACTGCGAGCTGCGAGGTGCGTGCGCTGAGACGCTATGCCGAACTGCGCGGCAAGGGCGAAAGCCCCGTGTACCACGAGGTGCTTGACGATATCGTCGAGCGCGACTACAACGATATGCATCGCGCCGCGTCGCCGCTGTGCCGCGCGGAGGATGCCGTTTTGCTGGACAGCTCCGCGATGACGCTGGAGCAGGTGCTTGATGCTGCCTGCGAAATGGCGCACAAAGCCGGTATATAAAACCGGTACATAATGAAGCAGAAGGGACAGGCGAGCTGAATGGGCAGGCATTTCTACAATTTTGTATGGTCGATACTGCGGCCGACGTATGACCTGATGTTCCCGCGCCGCGTAACGGGACTTGAGAACATACCTTCCGAGGGCGGGTTCATACTGTGCCTGAACCACATTTCCGCGCGTGACCCGCTGTTCGTATCCACGCGCATCTCCAGGAAGCGCCGCATGTTCTTTCTGGCCAAGAAGGAGCTGTTCAACAACCGTATCCTCAAGTGGATCATGGATCATCTGGGCGGCATCCCCATCGACCGCGGCAACGCCGACCTCTCGGCCATACGCAGATCCATGCAAGTGCTCAGGGAGGGCTATGGTCTGGGCATCTTCCCGCAGGGCACGCGCAGCCGCGACAACACGCCCACGCCCATGCTCAACGGCGCAGCCATGATCGCGCTGCGCGGCGGCGTGCCTGTGATCCCCGCCTACATCGACGGGCCGTATCACCTCTTCCACCGGACGGACGTGCGCTTCGGCCAACCGATCGATTTTTCGGATTTTGCGCGTCGGCTGGACAGCAATACGCTCACGGAGGCGACCAAACGCATTGAAAATGCAATCTGGGGTCTCAGAACACAAAATTAACATCAAAAAAGTCAGGAAAATTTGAAAATCAGGCAGGAATTCCGCCGGTTGCCGTCGAATAACGGCAGTCAGCGGATTTTAGATTTTCCGCAGTATAATTGGGGGCGAAGCGTTATCGCAGAGATTATCGTGGCCAGACACGCCGGCTTCTGCTTTGGTGTGCGCCGCGCAGTGGACACCGCTGCGGCTGCCGCGCCCGCTTATACGCTGGGGCCGATCATCCACAATCCCCAGATGGTATCTGAGCTTGAACGCTCGGGCGTCGTCAGTGTGGATTCTCCCGAAGACGTGAGCGCGAGTGATCGCGTGGTGATCCGTTCGCACGGCATCGGTCGCGCGACCTATGATGCTCTGAAAGCGCGTGGCTGCGAGATACTCGATGCGACCTGCCCGTTCGTGGCACGCATCCATGAGATGGCGCGTCAGGCTTCGGTCGAGGGCATACCCGTAATCGTCGTGGGCGAACGGACGCATCCGGAAGTTGAGGGCATACTTGGCTGGACGGAGCACGGCGGCTGCGCCGTGATGAGCGAAGAGGAAGCGATGGCACTGCCGCAGATGTCCCGTGCACTGATCGTATCGCAGACCACCATGGAGCCGGAGCACTTTGACCGGATATGTACCGTGCTCAAGGATCGCATTGCGCATGCGGACATACGCCAGACCATCTGTCCCGCCACCAGAGAGCGGCAGAGCGAATGCAAACGGATTGCCGAAAAGGCCGATTTAATGATCGTGATCGGCGGCAGGCATTCGTCCAACAGCAATAAGCTCTACAGGCTGGCCAAGGAACGCTGCCCCAATACTTACTTTATTGAAACCGCGCGGGAGCTTGAAAGCATTTCACTCCCCTCGGCATATATTATCGGGATTACAGCCGGTGCATCCACACCGGATTGTATAATTAAGGAGGTTGTTGCAGGAATGAACGACATCGAGAAGAAAGTACCCGCAGAAGAAACTCAGGAACAGGCCGTTATGTCCATGGAAGACGTTGATAAGACGCTTGTTCAGCTCCGCCCCGGTCAGGTGGTTACCGGCACTGTTGTCCAGATCACGGACGACGAAGTTTGCGTCAACGTTGGCTATAAGGCAGACGGACTTGTGAAGAAGTCTGATCTTTCCTCTACCGATGTCAAAGTCGGCGATGAAATCGAGGTTGAAGTGGTGAAGGTGAACGACGGCGAAGGCAATGTGCTGCTTTCCCAGAAGAACATCATCAACCGCAAGGCTTGGGAAGAAATCGTGGCCAAGCAGGAAGCCGGCGAATTCGTTGAAGGCGTTGGCAAGGAAGCCGTCAAGGGCGGCCTGCTGGCAGACGTGATGGGCGTTCGCGCGTTCATTCCGGCATCCCAGCTCTCCCTGCGCTATGTCGAGAAGATCGACGAGTTCGTGGGTCAGACCATGACGCTCAAGATCATCGAGATCGACAAGACCAAGAAGCGCATCGTGGCCTCCCGCAAGGCCGTGCTGCTGGTTGAAGAAGCCGCCCGCAAGAAGGCTCTGTGGAGCACCTTCGAAGTCGGCTCCGTGGTCAAGGGCATCGTCCGCCGTCTGGCAGACTTCGGCGCATTCGTCGACATCGGCGGTGTGGACGGTCTGGTTCACGTGACCGATCTGAGCTGGGGCCGCGTAAAGCATCCCTCTGACGTTGTGTCCGTCGGCCAGGAGATCGACGTGAAGATCCTGAACGTGGATCCCGAGCGCGAGCGCATCTCCCTGTCCTACAAGCAGACCCAGCCCCGTCCGTGGACGGTCGCAGGCGAGAAGTATCCCGTTGGCTCCGTGGTAGAGGGCAAGGTTGTCCGCATCACCACCTTCGGTGCCTTCGTTGAGCTCGAGCCCGGTCTGGACGGTCTGGTCCACATCTCCCAGTGCGCTCTGACCCGCATCGCGAAGGTCGAGGACGCCGTGAACGTCGGCGACATCGTGCGCGTGAAGGTTCTGGACGTCAACACCGAAGCCAAGCGCATCAGCCTGTCCATCCGCGAGGTTCTGGAAGATGAAGCGCTGGATTCCGTGCCGGAGATCGATGAGCTCTCCCTGGACGAGAACGAATAATCCCGTTTGTATACAAAAAGAGGTTCGCTGCGGCGAGCCTCTTTTGGTGTTATATGGGGAATATTTTTGCAATGAACTTATAGTAAATCCCGTCTGTCCGAAACGGCCTGTTGGGCAGGCTCAGCACAAGCAAAGCATGATCGATTGTTTCATTGCGTGCGCTGTAGAAGCAGGGATCCGTCACCGATATTCCGTCGTAGCTTCGGCCGTTACAGATAAAGGAAGCCCTGTTCTTATTTGAATTGCTCGGATACAGGCGCAAATCCCGAACCTCAACCATTTCCAGTGAATGCCCGACATCCGCTATCTTTTCCGCTGTCACATATGTCAAGCACTCCGCACAATTTCCGCAGGGACTTGCTTTTTTTATCCGTTCGGGGTATGATATAGGTGTAAGGGAGGTATGTACAATGGCTTTTTTCGATAAAGTTGTGGGAAAGATCAGCGATGCTGCGCAGACCGTATCCGACAAGACGCGCGACGGCGTAGAGCTGACGCGCCTGAGTGCCCAGGAGCGCAGCATCGGCAACGAACTCAACGCACTCTATACGCAGATCGGCCGCTGCTATGTCGACGGCGAGGGCGGCGAAACGATGAACGACCTGTGCAGCCGCGTCAAGGCACTGCGCGAGCAACTGGATGCCCTGGCCGATCAGAAGGCCGCACTGCGCAACCGCAACCGCTGCCCGGCCTGCGGGACAGCCGTTGACAAGTCTGCCCGTTTCTGCCCCGGCTGCGGCCGCCGCATGCCCGAGCCGACGCGCAATACCGAGGAAGAGAAGAGTGCCGACGATACGAGCTACTGCACGAACTGCGGCGCCATGCACAACAAGGGCGAGCGCTTCTGCGCCGTGTGCGGCCATGCCTATGAGGAGGATGCGCCGACCGGGACGGAAACTGCCGAAACCAAACCCGCAGCCGAGGTTGAGATGGACAACGAGGCCCCCAACGATTTTAACGCTGACTGACAACAGATGGACGATAAGACAAAAAACACACGCCGACCCGCCGGTTTCGGCTCGGCCGGCATGCGCAAGCCGCCGCAAAGGACGGAGTATGTCCCCAAACCATCCCCCGTTCCCGAGCCGAAGCGAAAGGCGGAAAAGCCCAAGGTGAAGCCGGGAAAGCCCGGCAAACCCAAGCAGAAACCCGAAGGACAGAAGAAAAAAGGCAAGGTCCTGTTCATCTGTGCCCTTCTGGTCTGCATCGTGCTGGTCATTGTGCTGCTGGGCCGCCGCAATACGAACATTCATGCCCTGCCCACCATCGTGCGTGCGCAGAGCACCCCCTCCTTTGCGCCGGATGCGGCAAGCGCTTCCCCCGAAGCCACATCGCTCTTTGAGGACAGCGTGACGCCCGACCCCTCGGCGCTCGCCGCTGCAAACTTCGAGCCTGAGGTCACCGTCGTGCCGGAGGTGACACAATGAGTCTGAAACTGACGGCGCGGGCAAAGATCAACTGGTCGCTTGCCATCACGGGTGAGCGGCCGAACGGCTATCACGATCTGGATATGCTGATGCAGCACATCGATCTGGCCGACGAAATCTGTCTGGAGCGGGCGCAGGTGCTCAGCCTGACGGTCAACGGTCAGCGCCTGCCCACGGACGGACGCAATCTGGTAATCCGGGCGGCCGAGGCGCTGAGCGAGTTCAGCGGCAGGCGTTTGGGCGCACGCATACGCCTGAAAAAGCGCATACCCGCCCGCGCGGGTCTGGGCGGCGGCAGTGCCGATTGCGCGGCCGCGCTGCTGGGACTCAATGAACTTTGGAACCTCAGGCTGCCGCTGAATCTGCTGATGCAGATCGGCCTCAAACTCGGTGCGGATGTTCCCTTCTGCCTGCAGGGCGGCTTTGCCAATGCACGCGGCGTAGGTGAAATACTCGCGCCCATAGCTTCCGCACCGCGGACACATCTGGCGCTTGTCACGCCCGGCGGCGGACTGTCCACACCGCAGGTCTTCAAGGCCTGGAGCGCAGGTGGCTTCAAGCCCCGCGAAATCGACAGTGCCGCCCTGGCCGAGGCACTGATCGCAGGGGATTTTGAGCGGGCACAGCTGCTCTCACGCAACGATCTGGAGGCACCCGCCATAGAGCTGATGCCCGAGATCGGCCAATGTATGCAAATCTTTCGCGAGGCCGGGGCACGCTACGTGCGCATGTCCGGCAGCGGTTCGAGCGTGTTTGCCGTGTTTGACAGCGAAGAATCGGCCAAAGCCGCGGCGCAGCGCATTCCCGGCGCCATTGCGGTCAAAACCTGCGAAGAATAAAAGACAGGCGGTTAATTATGCTTCGACATTCCTCTTGATCCCTCGTCTCTTACCCGAACCCCTCCGCTGCAAGCGGTTCCCCGCCCCTTTCATGGGAGGCATGCGTAACAAAAGTCCCGATCCGTTATGGATCGGGGCTTTGTTTTACGGCAGTTTGCTTTCCGCCTCAAGATTTACAGGAAAGTGTCTTAGGTGAATGAAGTAGCAGATCAGGTGTGTGCCGCCCGTCAGCAGCCAGGAGACCGGATAGGAATAGTAGAGCATCTCAAGCGTGTTGTGCAGCGGAAGCACCGTATATATCCACACGATGCGGAAGACGCATGCACCCAGCAGCGAGACAACCATCGGCAGCACGGCCTCGCCCATGCCGCGCAGCGTTCCGCAGAGCACATCCATGATACCGCAGGTGAAATAGGTGAGGGCGAATATCGTAAATCGCCGCACGCCCGCCGCGATGACCTCGGGGTCGGAGGAATAGATGCCCAGCAACTGCGGCATGATCGCGTAGGCGATCAGCCCCAGGCCGATACCAATGGCCGTGACCAGCGTCAGGCATGCGCCTGCAGACTTGCGTATGCGGCTGTTGCGCCCCGCACCGATATTGGTGCTGATGAACGTGATGGCCGCCTGATAGAAGGCATTCATGGCCACATAGATAAAGCCTTCCAGATTCTGCGATGCGGAGTTGCCGGCAACTATGATCGAACCGTAGGCATTCACGGTGGACTGAATCATGACGTTGGATATGGAAAAGCAGATGCCCTGAAAGCCGGCGGGCAGGCCGATGTGCATCATGTCCTTCAAATTTGACGGCACAATGCGCAGCTTGCGCAGGTCCAAATGGACAAAGCCCTCCGAGCGCATCAGGCAGATCACAACCAGCACGGCGGAGATCATCTGCGAAATGATGGTCGCCCAGGCCACGCCGGCCACGCCCATGCCGCAGACGATCACGAAGAACAGGTTGAGGACGACGTTGACCACGCCCGCAATGCTCAGAAAATAGAGCGGATGCTTCGTATCGCCCACCGCACGCAGCAGTGCCGCACCGAAGTTGTACAATAGGTTAAAGGGCATGCCGATAAAATAGATTCTGATATACTGCGTAGCCAGCGGCAATACATCGTCCGGAGAGCCCATCCAGACAAGGAATGTGCGGCTGAATATGAAGCCGAATGCGCCGCCGATCACGCCGCCGATGAGGCTGACGGTCACGGACGTCTGTACCGTTTTCTGCATACCCTCATAATCATTTGCGCCGTAATACCGGGCCGCCACCACATTGGCGCCGATCGACAGGCCGATAAAGAGGTTCAGTATCAGATTGATGAGCGAACCTGTGGAGCCAACCGCCGCCAAGGCTGCCGCACCCGTGAAACGCCCGACCACAATCACATCCGCCGCATTATAGAGCAGCTGCAGTATGCTGGTGAACATCAGCGGCAGTGAAAATGTCATCACCTTGGGAAGCAGTTTGCCGTGAGTCATGTCCAGTTCGTAGCTGCGTGCCTTTCGAGCCAAATCGACCGCCTCCGTACTCTTTATACTTCTACTGTGCACATTATAAACCCGAAATATAAAATCCCGTTGTGCTTTTCTGTTCCAAGTATAATTTAACGATCGGCAATTCCGAGATTCTCGGTTACCGGTGACCAATTGGATAGTGTAGTGATAAGCAGTAAACCGGGCCATTCAACCGGCCACTGCTAATTTAAACAATCTTAACCAAAACTGTCGCGTTTTATGCTTTTAGTTTACCATGCTAAAGTGATAAACTATTATCACAACGAAACGGAAACGACAGTGCTTCCGTCTCCGGCAAAGACAATGAATCAAGGGGGACAATACAATGAAGAAGTTTGCAGCAATGATACTGGTTCTTGTGATGATCTGCTCCGCGGCCGCGATGGCCGAGACCGTGACCTTCAAGATGGGCTTTGACGCGGAGTATCCGCCCTACACCTATATGGGCGAAGACGGCGAGTACACCGGCTTTGACATCGAGATGTGCAAGGGCGTCTGCGAGATCCTCGGTTGGGAGCTCGAGCTTGTGCCGGTCAACTGGGACACCAAGCTGATCTCTCTGGATTCCGGCGAAGTGGACTGCATCTGGTCCGGCCTGACGATCGACGTGATCGACCCTGAACAGTACACGCTCTCCATGGCCTATTCCGACAACTCTCAGGTGATCCTGACCAAGGCTGACAGCGGCATCACCACGCTGGCGGATCTGGCCGGCAAGATCGTGGGCGTGCAGCTGGGCACCTCCGCCGATCTGATGCTCCAGAACGATCAGGCCGAGCTGGCTGCCACCTTCGGCGACCTGCAGCGCTTTGAGAACTACAACGTATGCTTCACCGAACTGATGGCAGGTTCCATCGATGCAGTCGCCATCGACATCGGCGTGGCCGCCAACAAGATCAAGGAATACGGTGACGAATACGTGATGCTCGACGAATCGATGGCTTCCGAGAAGTACGGCATCTGCTTCCGCAAGGACGATGCAGACATGTGTGCCCAGGTGGAAGAGGCCTACATGCAGCTGGTTGAGGACGGCACCTATCAGTCTCTGGCCGAGAAGTATGAGCTGGATGTCAGCGCACTGTGCCTGCTGAACGACTGAGCATAGCAAAAAAACATAATAAAGGTGTGAGGGGTTGTCGGTATGCGATAACCCCCATCGCCATGTTTAAAGGAGTATTTCCCCCTATGAAAATGAATTTACTTGACATGACATTGAAGATGGGCGAAGGCCTCGGGCGCAGCGGTGCCATATTCTTCCTGACGCTGCTGTTCTCCCTGCCGCTGGGTCTGGTGGTCGCCTTTCTGCGAATGAGCAAGGTCGGTGTCGTACGCAAGATCGCGCAGGTCTACATTTCCATACTGCGCGGTACACCGCTGATGCTGCAGCTGCTGGCCGTGACCTACGGGCCCTTCTACCTCTTCGGCTCGGGCGTGGCCCGCAACAAGCTGATCCCGATCATCATCGCCTATTCCATGAACTATGCCGCCTACTTTGCGGAAATCTACCGCGGCGGCATCGAGAGCATGCCCGTCGGCCAGTACGAAGCCGCAACGGTGCTTGGCTACGGCAAGTTCCAGACCTTCATGCGCATCATACTGCCGCAGGTGGTCAAGCGCATACTGCCCTCGGTCACCAACGAGGTCATCACACTCGTCAAGGATACGTCCATGGCCTTCACCGTGGCGTATCAGGAGATGTTCTCCATCGGCAAGCAGATTGCAAACTCCCAGACGAGCTTCATGCCCTTCATCATCGCGGGTGTCTTCTATTATATCTTCAACTCTCTGGTGGCCTTTGTCATGAACCGCTTTGAGAAGAAACTGAGCTATTATCACTGAGGAAGGGAGAGACGCACAAATGAAAATTCTCGAAATCAATCACCTGAAGAAGAGCTTCGGCGACCTGACCGTGCTCAGCGACATCTCCCTCTCCGTGGACGAAGGCCAGGTGGTCTCCATCATCGGCCCGTCCGGCAGCGGCAAGAGCACACTGCTCAGATGCGCCACACTTCTGGAAACGATGGACGGCGGAGATCTGAAGTATCTGGGCGAGTATGCCGCACGGGATGTCAACGGTCGTTCCGAGTACGCAAGTCAGGCGGATCTGCGCCGCATCCGCGGATCCTTCGGCCTGGTGTTTCAGAACTTTAACCTCTTTCCGCACTACAACGTGCTCAAGAACATCATGGAAGCGCCCGTGCTGATTCAGAAGCGCCCCAAGGAGCAGGTGCGCAAGGAAGCCATGGAGCTGCTTGAAAAAATGGGGCTGGCCAACCGCGCCGACGCCTATCCCTGCCAGCTCTCCGGCGGTCAGCAGCAGCGCGTGTCGATCGCGCGTGCGCTGGCGATGAAGCCCAAGATGCTCTTTTTCGACGAACCGACAAGCGCGCTCGATCCCGAACTGACGGGCGAGATTCTCAAGGTCATACGCGATCTGGCGGCTGAGCACATGACGATGGTGATCGTGACGCATGAGATGGCTTTCGCCCGCGATGTATCCGACCACGTGATCTTCATGGACGGCAGCGTGATCGTGGAGGAAGGCGCACCCGAGGACATCATCAACCGACCCAAGCAGGAGCGCACGATACAGTTCCTCTCCCGCTTCAATTAAATCTTGTCGTATGGAATTGCAGTTTGTGAAGATGAACCCCACTCAAAACATGACCATACTGGTGGAGACGCCCGTCCCCCGCGCAAAGCACGGCGAGGTCGCGCGGCTGCTGATGGCAGGCGACAGCGTCTGCGCCGAACAGGTGGGCTACATAGAGATTGCCGAGAACCCGAAGGCCGACGCGCGTCTTCAGATGATGGGCGGCGAGTTCTGCGGCAACGCGAGTATGTCTCTGGCGGCGCTGCTGGCCATGCGTGAAGGGCTTGCGGACGGGGAGAAGCGCAGCTACACACTCGAGGTCTCGGGCGCGGACGGAATTGTCAGCTGCACGGTCATGCGCAACAAGGAGGCCTTCATCGGCGAGGTCGATATGCCCCTGCCCTATAAAATCGGCATGGCGGAGCAAGGCTATCCCGCCGTGTTCTTCCCCGGCATCGTGCACCTGATCGTACCCGAGGACGCGCTCTCGCCTGCCGAGGCCGAACGGCTTGCGCCGATGTGGTGCAGCGCGCTGAATGCCGATGCGCTGGGGCTGTTGCTTACGGACAAAGCGCTCACGCACATGCGGCCGCTGGTCTACGTGCGCAGCTGCGACAGCTCCGTCTGGGAGCGCGGCTGCGGCAGCGGTACGGCGGCGCTGGGGGCCTATCGGGCCTGCAGCACGGGCAGTGATGCCGAGGTGAACGTATCCCAGCCCGGCGGCACGATCTGTGCGCTGGCCAAAATAGAAAATGGACAGATCATCTCACTGCGCATCCGCGGCCGCGTCGCCCCGGTGTGCGCGGGCACGGCGTGGATAGATCAGAAATAACGAACCCGGGCTGCAATGGCAGCCCGGGTTCGTTCAGCTTATGTATTTGCGTATGGTCTTGACCACGGTTTGGGGGTCAATCGGTTTGCCGATGTGGTCGTTCATGCCGGCGGCCAGGCAGGACTTTTTGTCCTCGGCAAAAGCGTTGGCCGTCATGGCGATGATCGGCACGGTCGCGGCATCCGTCCTCGGCAAGGCCCTGATCGCCTTGGTGGCCTCAATGCCATCTATCACCGGCATCATCACATCCATGAATATGAAGTCAAAACTGTTTATATCCGATTCTCTGAAAGCTTCAACAGCCTTTTGACCGTTGTCCACGCAGGTCAGCTCAAGCCCCATATTTTCAAACATAAAGCGGGCAATTTCCATGTTGATCTCGTTGTCCTCGGCCAGCAATGCCCGATAGCCCGAAAGATTGATCCTGTTTGGAACCTTTTCCTCTTTCTTCGGCCGAACGTAGGCCTTGTCCAAATCGAAGGTCAGAACCATACGCACGGTCGTGCCGATATTTTCTCTGCTTGTAAGCTCGACCGTTCCGCCCATCTTGTTGACGACTTCCCTGACGATGGACAGCCCCAGACCCGAGCCGGAAAAACCGGCCAGTGCCTGCTTGCCCTCCTGCGCAAAGGGTTCAAAGGCATGCTTTTGAAATTCTTCGCTCATGCCAAGGCCCGTATCCTTGCAGATAAACTCATAGGTCGCCCTGTCACCGTCGCAGGACAGCTCGTTGCAGCTGACGCGCACGCTGCCGCCGGGACGATTGTACTTGACGGCGTTGGAAGCCACGTTCATCAGCACGCGGTTGAAATGAACCGGGCTGCCTATTACGTGATTGTGAACAATATGAACATTGGCCGGATCACTGTCAAAGGCGATATTGTTGCGCCCGGCATTGGTGGCGATGATCGGCAGGGTGCTGTGGATCATTTCATTCATATCGAAGGGCTTGTGCTCCAGGTCGATCTTGCCGGATTCCATCTTGCTGATATCCAGCACATTGTTGACAAGCGACAACAGGTAGTCTACGGAGCTGAGTATCTTTGCCATGCACTCCTCGTATTTCGCCCGGTCGCCCTCGTAGTGGTCCATGATGCGCAGCATACCCAGTATGCCGTTGAGCGGCGTGCGGATATCGTGGCTCATGCGCCGCAGGAAGTTTGTCTTGGAGATGTTGGCCCGCTCGGCCTCGTTGGCGGAGACGCGCAGCTGCTCGCGGTAGCTCAGTTCCTTTTGCTTTTCTTCCGTGACCTCGCGTGCAACAAAGAGCACGGACACGGCATGGCCGTTCACGTCGCGCTCCAGCACGATAAAGCGCCCCTCCAGGCACTTTCCAAGCAGTGTCTTGTATTCCGTCACGAGCGTATCGGTATGCTCCATGCGTGCGGACACCGTTTCCGGCTGTAAGAATACGCGCACACTCTCGCGCTCATCGGGATGAATGATGTTCTCGACGATCAACGTCATGACCTGCTTGAAGCTGCCCTCGTCCTCGCGCACCACGCCGCGCATCATGTCCGGACACTTGATGACCTTGTAGCTAAAGGTTCGAAGGTCGCCCTCGATGATCGTGGAATAAAGCGTAGAGAAAGCCTTGATGATCTCCGCGCGTTCCGTGGCCAGGGAGAGGGCCCGGTCGCGTTGTATTTCGTCATCAATGCACTTCGTCATGGAGACCGCGCGGACCTCTTCATTGCTGTATTCCGTGCACATCAATCGCGTATCCATCAGATGCACTTTGCCGTCCTTGTCCACGAGTGGATGCGTCAGGGACATCTCGCGCTTGCCTTCGGCAAAGGCCTTGAGTGCGGCCTCACGGTTGAACAGGGATGTCATCTTTCGGGCATTTTCGGCATCGGGCATGGTTTCCTCGATGATGTGCATCAGCTCAGAGATGGTGCCTGTATCGTGAACAACTCTGTTGATGAAATTGTCACGCTCGACAATCTCAAAGTGATCGTTTTTATAGTCCAGATCAATGACCAACGGATAGGCCACGCCCATCGACCCGGCATAGCGGCGAACTTTCCGGTGGCGGCGTTTGGATTCCTCGTATTCGCGGTTGATCTCCTGCAGATGGCGAATCGCGGCAAACATGCCCGAATCGATACGGCTGATCACGCAGGCACAGCAACCATGCTCGCCCGTCGGAAAAAGGTCCACATGCACACTGCCGCCCAACTCGCCGGAAAGATCGTCAAAGGAGACGTTTCTGCCGAGATAGGCGGCCTCATAGTGCGGTTTTATTCTGTTGCGGTCCCGCTTGGGAAAGATGTCGAAGTACCGATGCCCGACGAGCTCGGGAACGGTTTTGCCCTCAATGGCGGCCAGCACATCGTTGACATGGATATATGTCCAATCGATCGGACGACCACGACCGTCCAATTCCACATGAACCGTGCAGAAGCCGTTGAGATTGTTGGGCTGTGCCTCAAAGGCAATCTTCGCCGATTTCTGTGACATAAAATTACCTCCTCCACCATGCAAAGAAACCGCCAATAAAGCCATACACTGTCTAACTTTATTATACATTCGCTTAGGCGCGATTTTCAACTGCATTGGTGTAAAGAAGGTAATTTTTTGTCACACAATATTATCTTTTGTCGACAAACGATGTCACATGTCACATTCCGCTCGCGCCGTAGTTGGAGAGCACGCGTGCGGACGGATCGTCGACGTTGCAGCCCGGCCAGGCCTTGTTAGGCATCCAGAAGCCCGCAATCATGTCCGACTGACCCGGATAGTACTTCTCAAACATCTCGCGGTACATCAGTGACTCCTTGGTGAAGGGCACTGCATGGCTGTACTTCCTGCGCTTTTCTTCAAACTCCGCATCGCTGTAGAGTGTCTCGGCACAGGCCTTCATGTAATCGACCATGGAGTGTCCCACCGCGTCCGAAAAGGCCGCCTTTTCGCGGTAGAGCAGATCGCGCGGCAGGTAGTCGTCCTTATCAAAGGCGTGGCGCAGCAGGTACTTGCCCTTGCCGTAGCGGTTGAGCTTCTTTTGGGGATCGATGCTCATCACGTACTTCACGAAGTCGAGATCGCCGAAGGGCACGCGTGCTTCCAGAGAGTTAACGGAGATACAGCGGTCGGCACGCAGCACGTCGTACATGTGCAGCTCGCGCACGCGCTTTTGGGCCTCCTTCTGGAATTCCTCCGCGGAGGGTGCGAAGTCGGTGTACTTGTAGCCGAAAAGCTCATCTGAGATTTCGCCCGTCAGCAGCACGCGGATGTCGGTGTTTTCATGGATCCACTTGCACAGCAGGTACATGCCCATGCTGGCTCGGATCGTGGTGATGTCGTAGGTGCCCAGCAGGCACACCACGTTTTCGATCTCGGAGAGTACCTGCTCTTTGCTCATCAGTACCTCTGTGTGGCGGCTGCCGATGTAGCGGGCGGCCTCCCGGGCGTACTTGAGGTCGATGGCATCCTCACGCATGCCGATGGCGAAGGTGCGTATGGGCTCTTTGCTCTTGCGTGCCGCGATGGCGCACACGAGCGAGGAGTCCAGACCGCCCGAGAGCAGGAAGCCGACCTTCGCGTCTGCCACCAGTCGCTTCTCAACGCCTGTGATCAGCTTGTCGTGAATGTTTTTGCACACTTCGTCCAGGCTGTCACGGCAGACGGCATCCACCCGTCCGGGATCGGCATAGCGCACGAATTTGCCGCCCTTCATGTAGCAGCCCGGCGGGAAGGGCAGTATCCTGCCGCACAGCCCCGTCAGGTTCTTGGGTTCACTGGCCAGCACCATCACGCCCTTGGCATCGTAGCCGTAGTACAGCGGACGGATGCCGATCGGATCGCGGGCGGCGATGTACTCCCCTGCGACTGCATCGTAGATGATCAGCGCATACTCCGCGTCGAGCATGGCGAACATGTCCGTACCGTATTCGCGGTACATCGGCAGAAGGATCTCGCAGTCCGAGCCGCTCTTGAAGCGGTAACCCTTCTGCTCCAGCGCACGCTTCTGCGCCTCGAAGCCGTAGATTTCGCCGTTGCAGACGACGTAACTGCCGTCCATTTCGAAGGGCTGCATGCCCTCGGATGTCAGACCCATGATGGCCAGGCGATGGAAACCCAGCAGACCCTTGCCGGTATCGATGACGCGGCTGTCGTCCGGGCCGCGGGAGATGGTCTTTTCAAAGCCCTCAATGAACGCAGAAGGGGTGGCACAGCAATCGCAATATCCCATAATCGAACACATGATATCTCATCCTCCGACAAAATAATCCGGCATTCGATGGGGCAAGTGCCAATTCTCGCTGTGCCACCCATCTTTTATCTCTTTTTCAGCCTCCAACAAGGCCTCGCCGCTGTAACGGTCGGCGATCCGGCGCACCTACTCGGAATGATCCTTTCGGATTGCGGCTCATCGGGTGTTATTCGTGTCGGCTCATACCGCGCGGCTTTCACCGTCTCCGCGCTCGCTGGGGCGATCTCCGGCATTACTTCTCCCGATTCAATTGCCTTTTGATATTGTATATTCGTTGGTTCATCGCGGAAAGTTACAGGATCTCTAACCCCTCCACCGCAAGCGGTCCCTCCCCTTTTAGGGGAGGCAAGGGGCATTGAACCGATCGCTCGCCCCGTCAGTGTACTCCGAAGAGCAGCTTGTCGTAGGTCGGGAACGGCCAGTACTTTTCGGCGGTCAGGTTTTCGGCCTCGTCGCAGACGACGCGCAGTTCGGCCATCTTCTGCAGTATGACGTCGCGGATGTAGTTCGCAGCCTCGGGGAGATCGGCGATGGTCTTGTACTTGATCATTGCGGAATCCAAGGCGGCGATGGCGGCATCGATCTCATCGGCCAGCGTGGAGAGCGACTTGATCAGGCCCTTCTCGGCGCGGCAGGAAAGCTCGGGCAGCACCGCAAGCTTGTCCGCAACGGACTTGGCCAGATCCGCGGTATAGGCTTCCACCGCAGGCAGTATCTCCTTGCGGGCCATGTCGACCATGGTCAGCGCCTCGATGTTGACGGTCTTGCAGTAGTTCTCCAGATGGATCTCGTAGCGGGAGCGGATCTCGACCTCGGTGAAGACCTTGTGGGCGGTCAGCATGTCCACGTTCTTCTTGTCCAGTACCGTGGCCAGCGCGTCCGGCGCGGTGCGCAGGTTCAGCAGACCGCGCTTCCCGGTGGCTTCCTCGATCCAGGCATCGTCATAGCCGTTGCCGTTGAATATGATGCGCTTGTGGTCGCGGATCGTGTCGCGGATCAGCTCATGCAGTGCCGTCTCAAAGTCCTCGGCCTGCTCCAGCTTGTCTGCGTAGATCTTCAGCGATTCGGCGACGGCCGAGTTCAGCATGATGTTGGCGCAGGCAATGCTGTTGGAAGAGCCCAGCATGCGGAATTCAAACTTGTTGCCGGTGAAGGCAAACGGCGAGGTGCGGTTGCGGTCGGTGGTATCGCGGATGAACTTGGGCAGCACGTGTACGCCCAGCTTCATGACCGTCTTCTCCGTGCCGTTGTAGGGCTTCTCGTTTTCGATGGCATCCAGTATGGCGGTCAGCTCGTCGCCCAGGAACATGGACACGACGGCCGGCGGCGCTTCGTTCGCGCCCAGACGATGGTCATTGCCCGCAGTCGCCACGGAGAGGCGCAGCAGATCCTGATAATCATCCACGGCCTGAATCACGGCCACCAGGAAGAGCAGGAACTGCGCATTTTCATACGGCGTTTCGCCGGGAGTGAGCAGGTTGACACCCGTGTCGGTCGCCATAGACCAGTTGTTGTGCTTGCCGCTGCCGTTGACGCCCGCGAAGGGTTTCTCGTGCAGCAGGCAGACCAGCCCGTGACGTGCGGCGACCTTCTGCATGATCTCCATGGTCAGCTGGTTGTGGTCGGTGGCCACGTTGGTGGTGGTGTAGATGGGCGCAAGCTCGTGCTGTGCGGGCGCGACCTCGTTGTGCTCGGTCTTGGCCAGTATGCCCAGCTTCCACAGTTCCTCGTTCAGCTCTGCCATGTAGGCCTGGACGCGGGGCTTGATGACGCCGAAGTAGTGATCATCCATCTCCTGTCCCTTGGGCGGCTTGGCTCCGAAGAGCGTGCGGCCGCAGAAGAGCAGATCCTTTCTCTGCTCGTACATGGCCTTGTCCACCAGGAAATACTCCTGCTCGGGGCCGACGGAGGTGCGCACGCACTTGACGTCCTTGTTGCCGAAAAGCTTCAGGATGCGCATGGCCTGCTTGTTGAGCGCCTGCATGGACCTGAGCAGCGGGGTCTTCTTGTCCAGCGCCTCGCCGCCGTAGGAGCAGAAGGCCGTGGGAATGCACAGCGTCTTATCCTTTATAAAAGCATAGGAGGTCGGATCCCACGCGGTGTAGCCACGCGCTTCAAACGTTGCGCGCAGGCCGCCGGACGGGAAGGAGGAGGCATCCGGCTCGCCCTGGATCAGTTCCTTGCCGGAGAACTCCATGATGACGCCGCCGTCGGGGGCGGGCGTGATGAAGCTGTCGTGCTTCTCGGCGGTGATGCCGGTCAGCGGCTGGAACCAGTGCGTATAGTGCGTCGCGCCGTGTTCCACCGCCCAATCCTTCATTGCGGCGGCAACGGCTTTGGCAACATCGTTGTTCAGGCTGGCTCCCTCATCAATGGTCTTTCTCAGCGACGCGTAGGTCTTCGCGGAAAGCTTGGCCTTCATCACGCGATCATCAAACACGAGGCTTCCAAAGTAATCCGATACCGTATTCATGAAACCGCACACTCCTTTTCAAACATCAGATAAAGAAAAATGGCGTCAAGAAGCTATACAACTTCAAGACGCCATCGCCTTTACGCCTTTGCATTATACGCGCCGTACCCGTCTTTGTCAAGCGCTGTAACCAACATTTTACCCGAGAAAAAAGATGCCTTCAAACCCAAAAATCAATCGCTTTTTTACACGCTTTCGTTTCCCGAACGGCCTGCATCGGTTGACAAAGGATGCGTGGCTGTGCTAAAATACAGCGATGTGATGAGCAACGGCGTTCATTCCCTGTGGGATTATTGTCCCTTGGCGAATGGCGCTTTTCTTATTTTGTGGCTCTTCCGGGTGTCTCAGGGGAATAGTGGTCAATTGAATGGCTTGGGTCGCTGTTCATCACCACACTGCTTCACTAACCGCCGGCCGCTGATCACTGTCGTTGTGGTGAGGCTTGAGGAAGGTTGTGTCGAAATGTAATCCACCCGACTTCCCGTAATGAACCGATTCTGTAAGGGGCGTGTGTCAGATGAACTATTCCGTAAATGAAATTATGCAGTACGTGGCCGAGGAGGATGTCAAGTTCATCCGCCTCGCCTTCTGTGACGTGTTCGGCCGTCAGAAGAACATTTCCGTCATGCCGCAGGAACTCAAGCGGGCCTTCGGCTACGGCGTGGTGATCGACGGCTCGGCCATCGCGGGCTTCGGCGGCGACATCCGCTCGGATCTGCTGTTGCATCCGGACGCGTCGACGCTCTCGGTGCTGCCCTGGCGACCCGAGCACGGCCGCGTCATACGCATGTTCTGTGCGCTGACCCACCCCGACGGCACGCCCTTCGAAGGCGACACGCGTTCGCTGCTGCGCTGTGCAATCGCGGACGCGGCGAAGGCGGGCGTGGCCTTCTCCTTCGGCTCGGAGATGGAGTTTTACCTCTTCAAGTCGGACGAAAACGGCGAAAAGACAGACATCCCCCACGACCGGGCTGGGTATATGGACATCGCGCCCCTCGACAAGGGCGAAAACGTACGCCGCGAGATCTGTCTGACGCTGGAGCAGATGGGCATCATGCCCGAAAGCTCGCATCACGAGGAAGGCCCCGGTCAGAACGAGATCGACTTCCGCTATGCCGATCCGCTGACGGCGGCGGACGATGCCGTCACCTTCCGCGGCGTGGTCAACGCCATTGCCGCACTGAACGGCCTCTGTGCCGATTTCTCGCCCAAGCCGATCGCAGACCGGGCGGGCAACGGCATGCACATCAACATCTCCGCCCGCAGCGCCGACGGGCGCGACATCATGCCGCAGGTCATTGCGGGCATACTGCACCACATTCCCGGAATCACGCTTTTCCTGAACCGCACGGAGGCTTCCTATCGCCGCTTCGGCAGTTGCAAGGCGCCGCACTATATTTCCTGGTCGGATCAGAACCGTTCTCAGTTGATACGCATTCCCGCAGCCGAGGGCGAATACCGCCGCGCCGAGCTGCGCTCCCCCGATCCGATGTGCAACCCCTACCTGGCCTTTGCGCTGCTGATTTGGGCGGGCCTGGACGGCATTGAACAGGGTCACCCCCTGCCCGCAGCGGCGGATGTCAACCTCTACACCGCGCCCGAGGAAGTGTCTTCAAGCTACGAAACGCTGCCGGAGACGCTCGGAGAGGCAAGGGCGCTGGCACAGAAGAGCGAACTGGTGAAGGCGCACGTGCCGGAGATGATCGTTGCAAACTATCTGGGACGATAGTGGTCAGTGAAATAGTGTAATCGGTTGGTTGGTTTGCAAGTCAAAACTATTTCCTTGATTCATCGGATTGCGAGACAAAAGGCTGCCTCCCGGATGGATCTGCCGAAGGCTGAGGGAGTGTCACTAACTTGAATCGTCTCTTCGTATAGCGAACTCCCACCACCGCTCACGCGGTCCCCCTCCCTCTAAAACGGAGGCCGGGCTTGGCGCCCCTGAAAGGGGAGCTGCCGAGCGAATGCGAGGCTGAGGGGTTCACTCCGGTATCCGATAACTCACCAAAACAGAAAGGAGCGCGTTCATGAGTCCGCAATACAGCGTGCTGCTGGTATCGGCATCCGAAAAATTCATACAATCGCTCACGGCGCTCCTTCCCGAGGACCGCTATCGTCCCGTGGCCGTGGCCGGCGATGTCTCCGCTGCGCGGCGCATGCTGCTGGAAAACCGCTACGACATCGTGGTGATCAACGCTTCCGTGGCCGACGATTTCGGCGTACGGCTGGCACTGGATCTCTGCCGTGACTCCGCCACGGGCGTGCTGCTGCTGATCAAGGCGGAGCATTATCCCGACATCAACGCGCGGGTCTCGCCCTGCGGCGTGCTCACGCTCTCCAAGCCCACATCGGTGCAGCTGGTGACCCAGACGATGCAGCTGCTCTGCGGCACCTGTGAGCGGCTCAAGCGCATGGCGCAGAAGACAGCCTCCCTCGAGGAAAAGATGGAGGACATACGCGTAATCAACCGCGCCAAGTGGCTTCTGATCGACCAGCTGAAGATGACCGAGGCGCAGGCGCATCGCTACATCGAAAAGCAGGCCATGGATCGTTGCGTTTCGCGGCGGGCAATCGCCGAAAACATACTCTCAACCTATAAGTGATGGAGGAACAGGTCATGACAAAGTACATCTTCGTAACCGGCGGCGTGGTTTCCGGACTGGGCAAGGGCATTACGGCGGCGTCCCTGGGACGGCTGCTCAAGGCCCGCGGACTGAAGGTGGCTGCACAGAAGCTCGATCCCTATATCAATGTCGATCCCGGCACGATGAGCCCCTATCAGCACGGCGAGGTCTACGTCACCGAGGACGGTGCGGAAACGGATCTGGATCTGGGACACTACGAGCGTTTCATCGATGAGGACCTGAACCGCTATTCCAACCTGACCACCGGCAAGGTATACTGGAACGTGCTCAACAAGGAGCGCCGCGGCGAGTA